>CALMGA010000040.1 GCA_937863205.1 uncultured Beijerinckiaceae bacterium
AGCCGATACCGCCGACGAGCAGCAGCACGAACACCGCGACGGTGGTGAGGTTGGTGCCGCCTTCAAGGTCGGGGCGGGCGGGCGCCGAGGCGCCGAGTGGATAGGAGGAGCCTGGTAGGGCTGCGTCTGACATGCATGCGATCTCACGAAACGAGGTGCTTGGAGCACGTTCGTGCGAAGGTGATGTGACAGGTCGCGGGACCGGTGGGCATCGTCGCTGGGGCGTTGGCGGATTGGCGGATGTTGCCACCACGCGGGCTTTCGCAGACCTGCCTGCAGCGCTAGGTTGCGTGAAGCTCGCCGTCCGATTGGGTTTGCCGTCTCCCGGGCCCGCTGCCGCGAACCAATCCACGTCCCGGCCGTTTCCGCGAGGTCCCAAAGTCGACGACGGCGACGTCGGAGGTGCCATGGCGATGAGCGTCGAGGCTGTTCTTGCCCTCGCTCCCGATCCCGCGAGCCGCAAGGCCGGTGCGGATCTGGCGAAACCGGTCAAATGGCTCGTCCTGGGAACGGCAACCGACGCGGTGTGGGGCGAGATCAAGGGCAGCGGCAAGGATCCCTATCGGGTCGCCGCCGCCGCCGACGGCTCCGCCAGCAAATGCACCTGTCCGAGCCGCAAGTTCCCGTGCAAGCACGCCCTCGGCATCCTCGCCATCGCGGCGGCCACTCCGGAGGCGTTAGCGGCCGAGCCGCCCGCAACGCTTCCCCGATGGGTCGAGGACTGGATCAACGGGCGCTCGGCACGGGCCGAGGCGGCGGTGCGCCGCGCCAGCGAGGAACCCGGGGGGATCGACCCGAAGGCCAAAGCGAAGCGCCAGGCGGCCCGCGACGCCAAGGTCGACGCCGGCATCGGCGAACTCGATCTTTGGCTGCGCGACCTGATCCGGCGCGGCACCCTGGCCGCCCGCGCGGAACCCTATGCGACCTTCGACCGGATGGCATCGCGGCTGGTCGACGCCCAGGCGACCGGCCTTGCCCGTAGGGTCCGCGGACTCGCCGGCCTGATCGCCGACGCGTCGCCCGACGGCCGCGAGCGCACGGCGATGGCGTTGGGTCGCCTCGCCCTCCTGGTGCGTGCCGCCGCGCGGGCCGATGGTCTCGACGCCGAGCTTCGCGCCGGCCTGATGGCCGCGATCGGCTACAGCACCACCGCCGATGATCTCGCCGGTCTGCCGGTCGTCGAGGATAGGTGGCGCGTCCAGGCGCAGCTGAGCGAGGCCGACGACAAGATCACGACGCGCTCGACCTGGCTGATCGGCGAGGCGACGGCACTGATCGCTCTGATCCTGGACTTCGCGGCGGGCGGTTCGGGCATGGCGCGGGGGCTGCCGTGTGGGCAGGCCCTTGCGGGCGGACTGGTGTTTCACCCCGGCGCGCCCGGTTTCAGGGCCAGCCGGCGGGGCGGCCTGTTGCAGGTGCCGGATCGGGCGCTCGTGCCCGGCGCCGGCTCCGTCGCGGCCGCCTTCGGGGAGGTCGCGGCGATCCTCGCCAGGGCCCCCTGGACCGATCGCTTCCCCGTGCGCCTTGCCGACGTGCGCCTGGGCCGTACGGCGACGGGGTTCGGAGCGTCCGACGACACGGGGTCGGTGCCGTTCGCCGCAGCCGCGCCGGTGGCGCAGATCGTGTCCGTCGCGGGTGGCCGGCCGGCGGCGCTCTTTGGGCTTTGGGACGGCTTCGCCCTGCTGCCGATGGCGATGGTCGTCGCCGGGCGGCACTATGCCGTCCGGCAGAACGGTGACGAGGCGGTCCACCTTTGGCGGGCAGCGTGAGCCTTTCGGGTGGACGGGTCGTGGCGCCGGCGATGCTGGACGCCTGGGCGGCGGCGGTGACGGCGACGCTGATGGGCAGCGAACGCGCGGCACTGCCGCCGTCGCCGATCGACGGCCTGCCAGTTCCGGCGGCGGGCGATCGCGAGGGCAACGCGCTGGCGTCATTGGCCGCGCTCACGGTCTGCGTGATGGCCGGAGCCTCGCCGCCGCCCGAAGGCTCGATCCCTTTCGAGCCGGCGCCCGAGCGCCTGCCCGATTGCGCGGCTGTGTCGGCGAACCGGCTGTCCGCGATCATCGCCCCGCGGGGCCCGCTGGACCTGCTCGACGAATGGTGCGCGCTGGCGCTCGCGGCCGGCGTGTCGATCCCGGCCGAGCACACTCACGCCGTGTACAGCAAGGGGAAGGCCTACAGGACCGGCAACGTCATGGCGGCGCTGGGGCCGACGCTCGGCTGGCTGCGGGACGCGCTGGGCAAGCCGTCGCCGGCGGAAGCGGCCGCGGCATCCGACGATTGGACGGCGGGCGATGACGCCCAGCGCCGCGCATCTTTCGCCGCATGGCGGGCGCGCGATCCCGATGCCGCGCGCGAAGCGCTGGTTGCGGGCTGGGCGACGGAACGGCTGACACTGAGGCTCGCGATCCTGGAGGAGATGCAGCCGCTACCGGCCGACGAGCCGTTGCTCGAAGCCCTGCTCGACGACCCCGCGAAGAAGGTCAGGGAGAAGGCCGCCGCCATCCTTTCGAGCGTGCCCGACAGCCGCTACGGCGGCCGGATGCGGGCGCGGGCCCTCGCCGCCGTGGCGCTTGCGGCGAAGCGCCTGCCTCTCGCGAGGGTGAAGCACGCCGTGTCGGTCGACCTGCCCGACGATGACCCGGCGCTGGCGCGCGACGGACTCGCGACCTCGGATTTCCCGCCCAGGCCCGGCGACGAGATTGTTGGACGCCGGACGCAGCTCCTTGAAGCCGTGATCGAGCGCGCGCCGATGGCGACCTGGGCGGGATCACTCCCGCAGGCGTGGATCGCCGGCGCGCTCGCCGGCGAATGGGCGTCGAGCCTCGTCCCGTCGTGGGCGAGGCGGGCCCTGCGCGAGCGCGACCGAAACTGGTCGCTCGCCATCTTCGACGCGCTGGCCGACCACCGCCTGGGGGAACAGGCTCCGCACTGGGTGAAGCTCGCCTACGGGCTGTCGGCGTGGCCATTGTCGGGCGCCGAGCGCGAGGCGCACGCCACCGCCCTGATGCGCAAGGCTCCCGATGACGCGGTCGTCGGCGCCATCAACATCTGCCAGGCGCCCTGGAGCGAGCGCTTCACCGGCGACGTCTTCGGCTGGCTCGGCGGAAGGCTCATCGCACTGGCGGGTGCGGGGGTGCGCCCCAACCTCGTCGTCAACGAACCCGGCCTGCGCGGCGATTCGGCGGCGTGGGCGGCGGCCGGCGAGGTCGCCGCGCGCTTGACCGCCTTCGAGCCCGGGTCGGGCGGGCTGCCCTTCACCTTCGGCAACGTCGTTCAAGCCGCCGAGCTGCTGCGCTTCCGGCGCGAGATGAGGTTGGAGTTCGAACGATGACGCCATCGACGGGGCCGGGCCGGGACAAGCCGAGCGAAGCGCGCCTGCGGCCGCCGGCCGAGGTCGCCTTTGCCCATGAACTCGATGCCTTGGCGGCCGATGACAGGCGTTCGCGGCCGCCGAACTGGCGGCTGTCCCCGTGGGCCGTGGTGGTCTACCTGATGGGCGGCGCGCTCGCCGACGGCACGGTCATCTCCGCCAAATACATCGGCGACAGGCGGTTGATGGAGGTCGCGGTGGCGACGCTGTCCACCGACCGCGCCCTGCTGCTGCTCGGTGTTCCCGGCACGGCCAAGTCCTGGGTCAGCGAGCACCTAGCCGCCGCCATCTGCGGCAACTCCCGCCTCGTGGTGCAGGGCACGGCCGGCACCGCCGAGGAGTCGATCCGCTACGGCTGGAACTACGCGCAGCTTCTCGCCCACGGTCCGAGCCGCGCGGCGGTGGTGGCGAGCCCGGTCATGCGGGCGATGACGGAGGGCATGATCGCCCGCGTCGAGGAGCTGACGCGCATCCCTTCGGAAACGCAGGACGGCTTCATTTCCATCCTGTCGGAGAAGACGCTTGCCATTCCCGAACTCAACGACGAGGTTTTCGCCGAGCGCGGCTTCAACCTGATCGCCACCGCCAACAACCGCGACCGCGGTGTCAACGAGCTGTCGAGCGCGCTGAAGCGGCGCTTCACCACCGTGGTGCTGCCGCCGCCGGCGACCATCGAGGCCGAGGTGGAGATCGTCACCAGCCGCGTCGCCTCGCTCGCCCGCACCTTCGACATCCCCGCCGAGCCGCCGGGCGCCGACCAGATCCGCAAGGTCGTCACGATCTTCCGGGAGCTGCGCGAGGGGATCACCCACGACGGCAAGGCCAAGGTGAAGCAGCCCTCGGGCACGCTGTCGACCGCCGAGGTGATCGGCGTCTTCGGGGAAGGTCTCGCCCTCGCCGCGCACTTCGGCGACGGAACGCTCGCCGCCGCCGACATCGCGTCCGGCCTCGTCGGCGCGGTGGTGAGAGACCCCGGCCAGGACGCCATCGTGTGGCGCGAATACCTGGAAACCGTGGTCAAGGAGCGCCCGGCCTACCGCGACATCTACGCGGCCGCCAGGGCGAGATCCTGATGGCGAGATCGTGATCCGGTGGCCCGCACCGTCGACATATTGGGCATACGCCACCACGGCCCGGGGTCGGCGCGCAGCCTGCAGGCGGCGTTGCGCGACGTCGCGCCCGATTGCGTGCTGGTCGAAGGACCGCCCGAGGCCGATGCGCTGATCGCCTCCATCGCCTGCACGGAGATGGTGCCGCCGGTGGCGCTCCTCGTGTACCGAACCGATGATCCTCGCCGATCGAGCTTCTTCCCCTTCGCCGCCTTCTCGCCAGAGTGGGTCGCCCTCAAGCATGCCGTGACGGCCGGCGTTGCCGCCCGCTTCATCGATCTCCCGCAGGCCCATGGCCTCGCCGATGCGCCGGAACGCGCCGAAAAGGAGCCCGACATCTGCGAGCCCGCGCACGAGCCCGCCGCCGACGGCCCACTCGACGGCGAAGGCTCCGCCGACGGGACGCCGGCCCTCGCCCTGCCGACGTTCCGGCGCGATCCCCTGGGCGAGCTGGCGCTCGCCGCCGGCTACACCGACGGGGACCGCTGGTGGGACGACCTCGTGGAAAGCCGCGCCACGGCCGGCGAGGACATCTTCGCCGCCGTCGCCGAGGCGATGACGGCGGTGAGGGAGCTGTCGCCACCGCTGCCGCCCGAGGAGGCGGCGCGCGAAGAGGCCCGCGAGGCCTACATGCGCACCGCGATCCGGCAGGCCGTGAAGGAGGGCCGCGAGGCGATCGTCGTGGTCTGCGGGGCGTGGCACGTCCCCGCCCTGCGCCGCTACGACGCCAGGGGACAAGCGTCGCAGGATGCCGCGACCTTGCGCGGGCTGCCGAAGGCGAAGACGGCCGCCGCCTGGGCGCCCTGGTCTTACGAGCGCCTGTCGGTCGGCAGCGGCTACGGCGCCGGCGTGGACTCGCCCGAATGGTACCATGCCGTCTGGCATCACGGCGACGGGGTCGCTGTGCGCTGGCTTGCGCAGGTTGCGGCGCTTCTGCGCTCGAAGGATCTCGACGCGTCCCCGGCGAGCGTCGTGGAAGCGGCGCGACTGTCGATGACGCTGGCGGGATTGCGCGGGCGCTCGCGGCCGGCACTCGAAGACCTGCGCGAGGCGGCGGAGGCGACGATGTGCTTCGGCGACGCCGCGCCGATGCATTTCGTGGCCGACAAGCTCATCACCGGCGACCGCGTCGGCTGCGTGCCGCCCGATGCTCTGCTCACGCCGGTGCAGGCCGATTTCGAGGCGCAGGCGAAGCGCCTCCGACTCACCACCAGCGTCGAGGCCAAGGCGCTGGACTTCGACCTCCGCAACGAGACCGATCTCCGGCGCAGCCACTTCCTCAACAGGCTGGCCCTGATCGGGGTACGCTGGGGCGAGCGGCGCACGGTCGGCGGCAAGGGCACCTTCAAGGAAGGCTGGACCTTGAAGTGGGATCCCGTGTTCGCCGTCGACCTCGTCGCCGCCGCCCGCGATGGTGCCACCGTGGCCGATGCCGCGGCGGCGATCGTGCGTGCCACGGCGCGGCGGATCACGTCGGTCGCGGAGATCTCGGCAATCGTCGGCACGCTGCTCGACGCCGATCTGCCGGCGGCGGCGGCCGACGTGGTGGCCGCGCTCGACGAGCGGGCCGCGATCGCCACCGACGTCTTCGACCTGATGGAAGCGGTGCCGCCCTTGGCCGAGCTGGCGAGGTACGGTTCGGTCCGCTCGCGCGATACCGAGCGTTTCCGGGCGATCGTGGCCCGCCTCGTTCCGCGCGTCGCGGCGGGGCTGGTGGCGGCCTGCTTGTCGCTCGATGATGGCGCGGCGGCGCGCGCCAGGACCAGGATCGAGGCGCTCGATCGTTCGCTGGCGACGCTGGCCGACGCGGCGCTGAACGAGGACTGGCGGGGCGCGCTCCGCGCCCTCGCCGACCAAGCCCACGTCCACGGGCTGGTCGTCGGCCGAGCGACGCGGCTGCTGCTGGAGGCGGAGGTGATGAGCGAGGACGAGGTCGGGCGGCGCCTCGGCTTGGCCCTGTCGTCGGCCGCCTCGGCGGGTGCCGCCGCCGCCTGGTTCGAGGGCATGCTGGCCGGGACAGGGGCGCTTCTTGCCCATTCCGCCGGGCTGAGGAGCGTTGTCGACGATTGGCTTTGCGGCCTCGACGCCGACAGGTTCATCGAGGTGCTGCCGCTGGCGCGCCGCACCTTCTCGACGATGCAGCCGGGCGAACGGCGCGCCATCGGCGAGGCCCTGGGCACGGCCGGCGGACCGGCGATCGGCAGATCGTTGATTTACGACGCC
>CALMGA010000041.1 GCA_937863205.1 uncultured Beijerinckiaceae bacterium
GCCCAGGTGTCGAGGTTGAGGCTGGCGCGCCCGGTGGCGGCGGCGTGAAAGGCCGGGTCGATGTAGTCCGGCCCGTTCTTCAGGCCGGACACGCGCAGGTGTTGCCGGGCGAAGGCGCGCATCAGGCCGAGCGTCAGCACGGTCTTGCCGCTGCCCGAGCGCGGCGCCGCGACGACGAGGCCGGCGGCCACCCGGCTAGCCGTGCCGCCGCAGCAGGTCGAGCACCGGCTCGGCGCTGCGATCGGGCGGGAACACGGGGTAGAAGACGTGCGCGATCCGCCCCTGGCGCACCACCAGCGTGAGACGGCGGACGAGGCGGATGCCGTCGGCCTCGAAGGTCGGCAGCCGCAGCGCGTCGACCAGGGCGAAGCCCGCGTCGCTCAGGACGGCGTAGGGCAGGTGAAGACGCTCGGCCATCTCCGCCTGATAGGCGGTGGACTGCGTGCTGACGCCGTAGACTCCGGCGCCGAGGCTTCGAAAGGCCTCGTGATGGTCGCGGAAGGCGCAGGTCTGAGGCGTGCAGCCGCGCGCGCCGGGAATGGCATCCCATCCCTCGGGCAGGGTGACGCCGGGGCGCCCGGTCATTGGATAGAAGAAGAGTACGCTGGTGCTATCAGGCAGGGCGGCGAGGTCGACGCTGCCGCCTCGCGTCGCCGGCAGGCGCAGGGCCGGCATCGTCATGCCGGGCAGGTGATCGCAGGCGCCGTCGTCGGCGGGAACGGGGAGCGATGTGGGCAGGCTGGCGTAATCGGTTTGCATCGCGCCTTGTAGCGCGCCCGGTGCGCTCAGGTCGATGCGGCGCGTCCGGCCAGCACGTCCCCGTAGAGCGCGATCGTGCGCTCGGCGATGGCGTTCCAGCTGAAGTGCGCCTCGACGCGGGCGCGCCCGGCCGCACCCATGCGGGCGCGCAAGGCGGCATCGGCGGCGAGCCTGTTGATCGCCCCAGCCAGCGCCAGGGAAAAGCGGCGGGGGTCGACGGGGTCGAAGCCGCCGGGCTTGAGCCCCACGTCGACCAGGATCCCGGTCTCGCCGGGCACCACCACCTCGGGGATGCCGCCGACGCGCGAGGCCACCACCGGGGTGCCGCAGGCCATCGCCTCCAGGTTGATGATGCCGAAGGGCTCGTACACCGACGGGCAGCAGAAGATCGCCGCCCGCGCGTAGAGCTCGATCACTTGCGCGCGCGGCAGCATTTCGCGGATCCACACCACCCCCGGCCGTTCAGCCGCGACGCGGGCCACGCCGCTTTCCATTTCGGCGGCGATGGCGGGCGTATCCGGGGCGCCGGCGCACAGCACGACCTGGCAGGCCGGGTCGATGTCGGGGATGGCGTCGACGAGGTGGATGATCCCCTTCTGCCGCGTGATCCGCCCGACGAACAGCACGAACGGCCGGGCGGGATCGATGCCGTGGCGGGTCAGCACCTCGGCTTGTCCATTTCCGGCCCCCGCCACGTCCGTTGGTCCAGCCTTGTACTCGTCGAGGTCGATGCCGTTGTGGATGACGTGGACGCGCTCGGGCGCGATGGTGAAGTGCCTGAGCACGTCGGCCCGCGTTTCCCGCGACACGGCGATCACCGCGTCCGCCGCCTCGATCGCCGTGCGCTCCATCCAGGCGGACAGGTGGTAGGCGTTGCCGAGCTGCTCGACCTTCCACGGCCGCAGCGGCTCCAGCGAGTGGATGGTGAGGACGTAGGGCACCCCCCACAGCTTGGCGGCGATGAGCCCGCCCATGTCGGTGTACCAGGTGTGGCAATGGACGAGGTCGGCGTCGAGCCGGTCCTTGGCCATGGCGAGCGAGCGGGCGAAGGCGTCGACCGCACCGGTGAAGCGGGGGTCGGTGTTTTCGCCGGCCTCGTCCCAGCGGGGATAGCCGCGCACGGCGAGCGCCTCTTCGATTTGCTGGCTGCCCCGCTGGTCGCCGAAGCAGCGCACCTCGACGGCGATGCGCGCCGCCAGGGCGCGGGCGAGGTACTCGACGTGCACGCCGGCGCCGCCATAAACGTTGGGCGGGTATTCGTTGGTGAACAGGGCGACTTTGCGCATGCGGGGTCTCGCGGCGGGACCGGCCTTCCCTCACCCGGCCGGCGGCCGGGCGCAAGATTTGCCTGCCCCGCCATCCGGCCAGTCCAGCCACCGGCGCCACAGGTCGGCGTTGGCGTTGTCGGCGCTCATCACGCCGGCTTCGACGAGCCGCAGTCCCAGCGACGCGTCGTAGGGGCGATCCGCCTCGGCGCGCGCTTCGATGTCGCGACAGGCGGCCTCGTCGGCGAACAGCAGGTCGTGCCAAACGAAGCCGAGCCGGCTCACCTGTTCGAGGTGGTCCAGCAGGGGGCGGCCCAGCGAGTAGGCGGGCACGTCGACGCCCTCGTGGTCGAGGCAGACGAGATGCTCGGCGGGATGATCGGCGTCAACGGCGATCAGGTCGCCGTTGCCCACGCCGGCGAAGGGCACGCCGCACCGCCACGCTTGGGCGAAGTTGCGGTAACGGATGCGCGCGGTTTCATCCCTGGCGGCGCGGGCCTGCGTTTCGAAGCGGTCCGCCCAGCCCGCCGCCTGCCGGCACAGCGGCTCGACGTGGCTGAGGACGATCGACAGGGCGCCGCCGGCGATGCGGGGGCCGATCGCCTGCGCCGGCTTCACCGTGCCCTCGTCACGCTTCACCTGGAACGGCGGGGGTGGGATCAGGTCGTAGACGATGTCGGGGACGCCGTGGCGCGTCATCACCTCGTGGTAGGGCAGCGACCAGGAGAACTCGATGCCGGCGCTCGCCCGGAGAAAGAACTGGCGCAGCGACAGTGGCAGCTCGAAGCCGATCGCCCGCTCCACCGCGCGCACGCCGGCCTCGCTCGCCGGCGGCTCGGCTTCGTCGAACGGGTTGCCGGCGCCCCAGCTTGTCTTGAGACCAAGCCGCGGCGCGCAGACGGCAAAGGCGTCGGCGCGTTGCCGGATCGCCTGCCATCTCCGGTCGAAATCGGGTGCGAGCATGTTGCCTTCTCTCGCCGCGCGGCGCCGCCCGTTTGTTGCGCCGGGCACGGAGTCACCGGCGCAACGGACGGGCGCAGTCGCCGTTCCAGGGGTGAGGCCGGTGAGGGTGCGCTCCGGCCGGCCGGCAACGCGCGGCGGAGGAGATGGATACAGGCATGACGCCCGATGCTTTCGCGTCCACCCTGGACGAGGCGGGCCCGCCGCCGCACCTGTCGGCCGCTCTTGCCGCCCTATGGTGGGCGCATCGCGGCGACTGGGAGCGGGCGCATCAACTCGCCCAGGATAATCCCGGTCGCGATGCCGCCTGGGTGCACGCCCACCTCCACCGTCGCGAGGGCGACGACGGCAACGCCGCCTACTGGTACGTCCGAGCCGGCCGGCCGCCGGCAACGGGTTCCCTCGATGCGGAATGGCGCGCCATCACGGCCGCGCTGCTCGGTCGTAGCTAAGCGGGTTCGCGTCGGCAGGCCAGCGCTTCACCCGCTTCGCTTTCTGACAAGCCGCAGGTCTTGATCGCAAAACCGCGGGGCGCTTTTGCGAAACTCGCTTAGTTGCGCAGCCGGTCGATCATCGGCCGGGTGATGAGGCTGATGCCTTTGGCGGTACGCCGGAAGCGGGCGGCGTCGTGCTCTGGATCCTCGCCCACCACCAGCCCCTCCGGGATCTGCACCCCGCGGTCGATGATGACGTCGGACAGCCGCGCCCCGCGGCCGATCTCGGCATAGGGCAGGATCACCGCCTTGTGGATCTTGCCGTAGGAATGGACGTGCACGCCGGTGAACAGCAGCGAGCACGACAGCTGCGTGCCGGAGATGATGCAGCCGCCCGATACCAGCGAGTTGGTGGCCCAGCCGCGCCGCCCGGCATCGTCGTGGACGAATTTGGCCGGCGGCACGATCTCGCCGTAGGTCCAGATCGGCCAGTCGCGGTCGTAAAGGTCGAGGCCGGGCACCACGTCGCACAAATCGAGGTTCGACTCCCAGTAGGAGTCCAGCGTCCCGGCGTCGCGCCAGTAAGGCGTCGCCTCGCCCGACGAGCGCACGCAGGACCGCCCGAAGGGATGGGCCACCGCCTTCCCGTGCCGCACGATGTAGGGGATGATGTCGCGGCCGAAATCGTGGCTGGAGTTGGGGTCGGCGGCGTCGCGGCGCAGCTGCTCGAACAGGAACTGCGTTTCGAAGACGTAGATGCCCATCGAGGCCAGCGCCATCCCGGGCTTGCCGGGCATCGGCGGGGGATCGGCCGGCTTTTCCAGGAACGACAGGATGCGGTCGCCCTCGTCCACGGCCATCACGCCGAAGGCGGTCGCCTCCAGGCGCGGCACTTCCAGGCAGCCGACGGTCACATCCGCGCCCTGGTCGACGTGCTGCTGCAGCATCAGCTCGTAATCCTGCTTGTAGATGTGGTCGCCGGCGAGCAGAACCATGAAGCGCGGGTTGTAGTCGCGGATGATCTCGATGTTCTGGAACACGGCATCGGCGGTACCGGCGTACCACAGGTTCTCCGACACCTGCTGGCTGGCCGGCAGGATGTCGAAGCTCTCGTTGCGCTCGGGCCGGAAGAAGTTCCAGCCGCGCTGGAGATGGCGGATCAGGCTGTGCGCCTTGTATTGGGTGGCGACCCCGATGCGGCGGATGCCGGAGTTGAGGGCGTTGGACAAGGCGAAATCGATGATGCGCGACTTGCCGCCGAAGTAGACGGCCGGCTTGGCCCGCGTGTCGGTGAGTTCAAGCAGGCGGCTGCCGCGCCCTCCCGCCAGGACGTAGGCCATCGCGTGCCGTGCCAGGGGCGCGTGCGCCCGGTTTCCCTCCACGTGACGCGTCTCCAACGGTTAACCCTTGCGCATGTGCGGCTTATACGCTTCAGCCTCGAACGAAAATCCCACTTGAGGCGGGAAACGCCGGGTTCGCCCGCTTAAATCCCGCGCATCGGTTCGCCGGGGATCGGCCAGGGGCGCCAGGGGGTTCCTTGAGCGTCGGTTGAGGCGCGGCAACGGCCGGCCTTGCCACCGCGCATCCGGCGCGCTTGGGTGCGGGCGTGAATGCAGAACTGTTCGACCACGGCGGCGCCCTCGATGCGGCGCAGCGCGTCTTCCCGCAGGCGGCGGGGCCGTGGCTCGACCTGTCCACCGGCATCAATCCGCTCCCCTACGCCTTCGCCGCGCCTGCCGCCGCCGCTTGGGCGCGCCTGCCGCAAGCCGACGCGCTCGCCGGGCTGGAGCGCGCCGCCGCCGAGACGCGCCACCTCGGCGTGCGCACGCTCGCCA
>CALMGA010000042.1 GCA_937863205.1 uncultured Beijerinckiaceae bacterium
CCTCAAGACCTTTCAGGCCCTCTCCTATGCGCGAGGGACAGGCTGCCGGGCCGACCGTGACGGACGTGGGCGCGCTTCTCGGCCGCGGTGCGCTTTTCAAGGCCCCCTTTAGGAACTCGATCTCCAGGGCTTGCCGCCCGACCAAGCGCTCCAGGGCGGCGATCTTGACCTCGTAGACTTCCAGCATGTCGGCCGCGTGGGCGTCGTCGTCGAACGCACCGGCTTCGAGCTTGCTGACCTAGATGCGGATCAGGTTGCGCGACAGGTCGTGTCGCTTGGCCAATGCATGAAGGGTCTCGCCGGCGATGAACTCCTGGGCGATCTGGCGTTTGAACTCGATACTGTGGGTTCGGTGGCGTGCCATGGCTTCCATCCTGTGAAAGCCCAGCCCTCCCGGTCAAATCAGCGGATCATCCGTGTCCACCTCCAGGGGCGCACTCCAATCCATAGTCGAAGCGAATGTAGCTTTGGACGCACCCGTGAAATGAACAGATCGGATAGAACATCGATCACGTGACCGCTTTCCGCTTACACCTTCGCGCTGGCCACGCACTCGCGGCTGAACTCGTCGGCCATGTTGAGCATCCCTTCCGCTGCGACATGTAGAATTGATGAGAACGGCGAGATCGGTGCACATTTGTCCGCACCTGAAGAGCTGATCAAAACGTGCACTCGGCGCGACGCGGAACTCAGGCGAACCGCTGTTGCGTCGTATTTCGCATGATCGCATTGGAGCGCTTCGATCTTTCCTCGCTCGTGAAGCGAGCATAGTGGAGTTTCAGGGTTTCTGGGACGTCGAACAGAGCACGCGCCGCTTCCTCGATTGAACCGGTTGTCTTGAGATAGTGAGTTGCTACGATGTCTCGGATGGCATGCGTCCCAAACGGCAGTACACCGTCGATGCCATCTTGATGCCATGGACAACCTACAAGGTAGCGCGCGCTGAAATTCATGACAACTTTGGAGATGGACTGCTCGTTGAGGCCGCGATTTGACCTTTTCCCAGGGAAAAGGAAGTCCGAATTCGCCCCACGCATGAGCCTGCGTGATGAGCCGGTCTGATCAACGATGCCCGTGGCCGGATCGACCGTTCCGATCCAGCGTTCGATCGATTTATAAAGCCGCGGATCATTGGGGTCGAGAACCAGTGTGAGATCGGCGCCATCGTCGGGTAGCGCTCCGCTCCCCGCATTCTTCATATCGGATTGCGCAATCACGAGTGACCAATGGCGCTTGCACCTGTTCCATCTCAGGTTGCCGGTGTTATCCGCGCGCCACGTCAGTTTCGAATAGTTGGCCCGCCTGAGCTTGCCGTGCACCAACATGCTCATGAGAAGGTGCGAGCGATCGTGATGAGCCATGGTGCGCAACATGCCACGACCGTCCGGGCGATCATCTTCCATGCGGTCGATTGCCTTGAGCACAGGCAGAAGAGGGCAATCCATTTCGAGAATCGGCAGAATTGGAAGCCACGTATCACGGATCGTCTTCGCTTCATCGGCGAGAGTGTCGGCCAAGCTCCGCAGTTCCACCAAGCTGTTCTTTATAATCATTTGCCATTCGCGTCGCGCCAAGTCGACCCAGGCTGCGTCCACCAGACCCGGAATGGGCGCGAGAGCAGGTGGCTGATGGAAGAAAAATCCTGTGACCGGGCTGAAGAGCCCCATCAATGTTTCAAGTCGCAGCGCATCACTTTGAGCAAAGACTAGTTCGTCCTTCGGCTTCGGATAGTTGAGTTGGCGAAACGCGTCAGCCATTTCCATTTCCGAAAAGCGTTGCTTCGCGATATGTTCTGACACCGCAAGTTGAAGCCCGGGGTGCACGAGAAAACCTAGCCCTTGACCTCCGTGCCATGCTCGCCCGCCGGTGAGTTGGTCAACCGCCGCCACCGTGCGCCGGATGTAACCCGAAGCATGGCGCGCAGTTGTGGCGCGCCATTTGCCGCCGTGCGTAACGCGGAATCCATTCCCTCGCGCACGCTTTTGGCGCGGGAATGCGAGCGTGGTTGGCAACGGAGCCGTCTTGAACTCGATCAGGGTCGCAACCTCTGCCGCCATGATCGGTGACAAGAGTTGTTTCTCACAACTGCGATCGGTGTGCGCACCGTCCTTGCCGAATCGGTACCTAGCGAGGCGCCGCGAGGGCGTCGCACCGATGATGGTGTGGCGAACCCACTCGACAATCTCGACGCGACTGTTTTCATCGAGGTCAGGCCAATCTGCCGGGAGGAAAGACGCGTCGCAGCCAGCCACTTTGAGAAGCAGGCGAATTTCATCATTGTAGACATCATCGGTTGCCAAACGCAGACGTGGCGCCTCGACAAGGCTCAACAGAGTGTCTGGGACTGCCCCAAGGGCCTGCTCCAACCTTTGGACAAGATCCTTTATGTCCGCCCGCGGCGGCGTACCCGAAAGTAACCGCCGAAGGTTGCGGACATGCGTTCCCGCTTCCTCAGCGAGTTTCGGAAGCGACAAGCCACGCGCATCGACCAACACCTGTAGACAATCGGCGAAGGTCGACGGCGGAACGCCGGTTGCGACCATTTCGTGGACCAGATCGCCCAGTGCGCTCCACCCCGCTTCGATGCGCGCTCGTTCCAGAGGATCGTCGATCCTCGCAAGGCGCGGTACGATCAGCGTTTTCAGAATGTCTCGGGGCTGGACGAGCGGACACAGCGGATCGTCGTCGGATAGCCGCATCAACTTTTGCAAGACATCGATTTCGGTCAGCAGATCGACCGCAGGATTTCTGATCAATGCCCGGTGTGCTTCGTCGCGCAGGCACGCGATGGTCGCGGTGCTCGCCTTCGGGGCGGCGAAGCCAAGGCTTTCGATGGCGCTTTCCAGGATCGCCCGACATGGCGACTTGGCCAGATCACCGGCTGTGGGATGGCCAATCCAGAACGCCAAGCTTACCAAATCGAGATGGCTGAAAAGCTTCTGATGCGACGACACGTGCCGCAGGACAGGCAGCGCGGCATTGCTGCCGCGAAGTTCACGAAGCAATGTCTCCAGCGCGCATTTCAGTTCGTCCGGCGTCTTGTAAGTCACGCCCCTTTTCCGACCGGGCTGGGGCGATGTCCTCGACCCACCCACAAGCCTCTCTACAGCGCTGTCGCCTAGCAAGTCGACATCGTCGACCTGTTCGCACTCGCCAAGGATTGGGCCGTCATGGACGGATCCTTCAACCATCATGATGTTTCCCGGGGGGCTTCCACTTCAGACTTTGCGACGAGATCTGGTAGGCAGCGCGCCTTCCAGCGGTCGATCTCAGATCTCAGATGACGGAGCCTCAAGCGGTGGGCGGGAATGGCGACGGTGTGAGCGATCTTTTCCCAAGCAAGGCCCTTGCAGGTCACGGGAACCTTATTGCCAGCACCGACTGCGACGTCGACGAAAGCTGCGAGGCGGGTCTGCTCGTCGGACTTGCTTTCGCGTGCTTCGGGCGCGATGCCTTGGAAAAGTCGCTGGCACTTCGCCTTGATCGCTTTGTTCTTCAAACGCTCGCAGTCGACGCCCGTGCGGCGCGCGATTTCGGCGTAGTTCGGGGTCGCATGGCTATGCCGCCAGGGCAGCGGCTCGCCAGAGGCGCGTAGAGCGTCCGCCAGGGCGGAAATACGCCGGATCTCCTCGGTGATCGTCAGGGGCGTGATGACGTCGTCGCCATTCCGCTGACGCAGTTCTGCAAGCGCAGCCCGAACCCCTGGACTTTTGAGGGCTCCAACGGTGATCGACGTCTCTCTCGACACCTGCTCGAGTGCCATGTTGCCGTATCGCGTCACCGGAACGGTGCGGTTCGCGTAAATTCGTCTGATGGCCGCCAAAGCCTCTGCCTGCTTCGGCGGGAGCGCAGCAATCACTGATGTTTGATGGATCGCATTCAGTTCCCTCGAGAGGCGCCGCAGGATGTTGTAAGAAATGTTCGTCTCATCTGAGATCTGCTGAATGCCGATCTCCCGCGAATTTTTAGGGTTGCAAGGTAACGCCGGACAGCCGCGGCTTTCACGTTCGCATGCGTAGGCGCGCAACCTCATCCGTTCGGCGGCGAGGGGATCGGCGGTGTACGTTTTCGCTTTGACGACTCTGCTCATTGACGCCAATTCTGTTGGGGTTGGACCTGCTTCAGTCACGACGATCAGAGATCAGGTGGGAAGACGCGCCTGCTGCCCGATCACCTGCCCCTCCCGGTCGGGGTCGGTGCAGATGATGACGAAGGGCGAAGCGCTTAGACGCACGCCAAGGCCGGTGCATCTGAGGCGACCAGCGCCGGATCGACCCGGACAGCACGTTGGGATCGTTCTGCCGGGCTTCAGATGCGGATCATGGAACGCCTGAGACCATGGCGCTCCGATGTTTTCGTGGATCGCCCAATGTGACCTTCGGCGTGCCGCGAAGAAGCTTCGCCGCCGATTGTGGACCGCAAGCCGCGATTGGGAGTTCCGGTGCGAGAAGGCCCTAACCCTCGCGGTGTGGTCGCCTCTCAAGCGACCACGATTCATCATGGGCTTCTAGCTCCCACCGACATGCCGCGAGACCTACGCGCTTCTCGCATTGGAAGCGGACTGACCGGTCTACAAGAACTGTCAATGCTCGTTGGGGAGGTGCAGGACCAGATCCTCAACCCAGACCTCGATGCCGGGCGACGGGAAATCAGTCATCACATCCTGTCGCCAGCAAACCCTATAATCACCATCCGCACACGTCACCGTTGCCCTGCCGTCAGCGCTGCATTCGAGACGCCAGATCTGAGTGTACATGCCCCGCACGGGTAAATCGAGCTGCATCGCTTTGATCAGATCGAGCAACCACCACGCCTCGTACTGGTTCATCACGTACATTGAACCTGGTGTCAGCAGTATCCATTCGTCTTTGTATCTAGTCAGTGAACCTCGGAATTGCTGTAGATCAGGGTGATGTTCGTTGAGAGCAGTGGGCGGCCGAGTAGCCATTTCAACGCTCCTTTCGATCGTCAGAACGAGCATTGTCGGGCAGCGCACAGAGAAACGCGTTTGCATCAGCAACTAGGATTATACGGCGCCGGCCGCTGTAACGACTCACCAGGGTTCCCTGGGCGAGGTATTGATAGACATGAGACCGCGACAGTCCCGTTGCCGCACAAAAGTCAGCAACCGAATAAGACAAGGGCGCCAGCGGTGCAGACAAGGTCGCGACGGTCGTCTCGGGTTCGGAATGCCCCTTTTCTCGAGGTGTCTGTGGTTTCACCTGTGCCTCCATGGTTGCGCGAAGACAAAGGCATGAGGCCAACGAGTCGACACCTGCGGACTTCATTTGCGAAATGCATGAGTCCGAACTTGACAAATCGGTCATGATGCGCAAGCCGATTGCTCGGCGTTGCGGGGCGGTCTCATGCAATTCTGGGAAGCACGCGCGAGTCTCTGGCCGAGCGGCCGCTCAGGCGATTGCAATCCCTTTGTGCCGCCAGTCGGCGATGAACTGGACCGCTTGATCGCCAAGGCGCTCACAAAACGCGGCCTCACGGCGGCTTCATATAAAAAGATTGGATGCAAGGGTTTGGTGGACCGGCCGCGTCGATTACCGATGCAGATGGTCGTTGGTGCAAACTTCAACCCGTACTTCGAACTTCGATGTTTTTGGCTGCCATTCGCGTTGGAGTACGCGCGCATCGAAAAACAGGAGCAAGCGCATCGCCGAGATCAGGTGAAAGCGGGTGTAGGACCGCTCTTGTCAGCGCTTGATAAGCTCAAAGCCGACATCGCCAGTTTCCCACTTGCATCATTGTATCGACATGCGGGGATCTGGGAAAGGAGGCCATCCAAGCGGCGCTATGCGCGCAAAGAATTGCAGGATGCAATCGAGGCTCTTGAAGAACAGATCAATGCGATACTTGTCACCAAAGATAATGAACTTGGGTATGCTCTCGAGCGCGCCGAGCGACTGGCGGAGAACGAAGGCAAAGTTCAGCTACACGGAAACTTCAATGTGTGGTCTGTGGCTTTCGTGACGATCATGGCCATAGCTTGGGCGCGATTAAGCGGAAAAAATCCCGGTGTTCACACGAAAGAGTTCCGCGACTTCTTAGCAACCGCATGGGATGTTACCGATGACGCCTGGACGAGAACAAGCAAATGCAAGGAGAACTTTACACAGGATGCTGCATGCGCAAGTGTTCTAGATCAATCGTTTGGTTGGCAGAGGCTTGGATCATTGGGCTGGCTTTTTCGAAACGCGGAGAGCACCTGGCACTCAGTTCTAAACTCAAGTCCATTCGATGATAAGGTAAAACTCCATCTCGAGACCATCTTTGAAGAAGAGCGCATGCTGCCACGCCACAGGCGCATAAAGATGGACCGCGTCTTTCTGACGGCTGCTCAGGTGATCGGACTTTCGAGTATGTCCAAATTCAATGTAAGAGAGTACGACTACCTCGTTGATCTGGTTCTTAGGGCAACCAGTGCGAAAGTCTGTCAACAGCAGATAATCGCACAGCAGTCACTGCCAGCATGACTCGATGTTAAATAGGCAAATTGCCTCTAGCATTTATTTAACAATAGTTTACTGGAAAATTAAGTAATTATGATTGACGGCTCGTTGCGGCAATCCTTGTCATGCTTGCATTGTACTCGGCTTTTATCCGAATGCCTGATCGTCAATCTGAAATCTGCTTCCCGATGCGATCCCAGCCGATCGGTCGAAGGTTCACAGCTGGTGCGGCGATCGGTAGATCGTTGAATGAGGGCTGTTGTCTCTGCGCTTGATGACGTTCAACAATTCGGATGCTTGTAAGGAGAGCTTTAGCCATGGCCAACAGAACGCGAAGCGCAATAGTCGCGCCCGTGACATAGAAAGCGGAGGCTCGCTGCCATAGGTTGTCGAGAACATACGGAAAGCGCGTTCTTACGTGCGCTATGATCTGCTTTCCGCTGGCGATCGAATTGGCCATAGCAGGTGACCGTTGCTCAACATCAGACAAACGACAGACCTCCTGCACCTATCGCGACCGGCTCCGCCCTCGCGTTCGCCCGCGTTGATGTGCCGTCCGATCATGCCAACATCATGACTGCTCCGCATTCGAAGGAGCGAATCGGTAGCAAGGAGCTGTCATCGATAAGGCCAGTTTGAGTGCGGCGCTGTGGCAACATCCGGCTATGGCGCTATCTCGCCAGGGACTGATGCTGGAGGGCGCACGCCTGAAGACATTGTGACATCGAGGTCTGTCCACCGGGCCGGCTGTTGGCACGTCGGACGAGCGGGGCTGGCACGTGACCGGAGCTCGACGGGGTTTGCTGCCGTCGCCAAAAATGGGTCCCGCTTTCCTGAGCGGGTTCGCCTAGAGCATCGGAAGGGTAAGCGGCCGCGTTGAACGGGTTGGTCCGAGGGTGGTTTGCGTGCCGGAGGTGACGATGGCTGGCAGCTATTCCCTTGATCTGCGCAAGCGCGTGGTGGCCTTTGTTGAGGCGGGCCACTCACGTCATGAGGCGGGACGCCGCTTCGCGGTCAGCGAAAGCTTTGCGCGCCGGCTGGTTGGCAAGGTGGACGCCTCCAAATACCTCGCAGGGTGAGGCGGCTTGCGGTGTGATGGCGGTCGGCGACGACGAGGGCTGAGGATGCGAGGTCAAGCAAGCTTCTTTGACCTCGACGAGCGCCTGAAGGAGCTCACCGCCAAAGGCGACGCGCTGGAGCGGCTCGGCGCCATCGTTGACTTCGAGCTGTTCCGCCCCGACCTCGTCCGCGCGGTGCCGCGTTCCGATGGCGTCAAGGGCGGCCGCCCGCCGTTCGACCTGGTGTTCATGTTCAAGGTGCTGGTGATCCAGGCCAGCCATTCGCTGTCGGACGAGCGAACCGAGTACCTGATCAAGGACGGTATTATGGAGCACCCGCCACAAGCGATCGAGCCCCGTTCGGATTAGATCGATGGCATGTCCACCGCTCTCCGCAACCGCTACGTCACCGCCGCACTGAAAGAGCGTCGCGCCATCCTTGCCGGCGAGCTGCAACAGCTCAGGACCCAAGCTGCGCGCCATGTGGATGCCTTGGCTCACGTCGATGCCGTGCTGGCGATGTTCGCACCGGAGGTCGATCCCAACGCGATCCCGCTACGCCGTGTCCCTGCTGAGAACCCCCATTGCGTTCCCCACGCCGCTCGACGCATCCTTGCCATCCTGAGGCGCCGTGGCGAGGCCATGTCCACGGCCGACATAGCCGCTACGCTTTCGGCCGAGCTTGGCTTCGGCCCCGAAGCGGCGGCGGGCGTTGCCCAACGTTGCCGTATCGCGTTGCGCGACCTGTCGAAAGGAGAGCGGGCGTCGGTGCTCAAGACGGGCTGGCGAACCGGCGCCATGTGGAGCCTTCGCTAGGCCGCGGGTGCGATCGAACCTGCTTACCTCGTCAGCGTGCGCGGGCTGATGGTGAAGGAGGGGGAGCCCGAGAACGCGCGGTGACATCTATCTTGCAACTAGATGTAACGACGTAAGTCTAATCATCATAGCCGTCTCGGACACGCCGAAGCGATGCGCAAGGTCGTATACCTCACGCGAGAAGTGCTGGAATATTTCACGGACCAACTTTGCAGGCATTATGATCTCTGCTGCCATCCTATTTGCCTGCCGTTCTAAAACATCGCTGAATGTACTACGATACATAACAGTATCGATGATATTGTTTGGATGAGATCGCGGCGCATGACAAAATGCGCTATTTCATGAGCGAGGGTAAATCTTTGTCTATTGCCATGATGAAGCGAATTAATCTCAATTGCGAACTTCGACGGAGTACTGCTATCACGCTTGATGAGCCCGGCGATGTCGTCGGTCATTGCAACGTATGTTACTGAGGTGCCAAGATCTGATGCGATCCCAATCAGATTGACTGGCGCATCTCCTTGGTGACGCTTGATAATATCTCGCGGATCCAGCCTAATCATTTTCCAAGTACTTTTATGATCTCAGCGACTTCTTCATCGGTGAGATCGTCACTTCCTTCTTGATTCTCAGCGGATTTTTGCCGCTCTGCCTCTAATGCTCGCTCTACCGCTGGCGACAACCTTTCGTTAACCAAATTTTCTAACGTTTTCGATGTTAGGTTGTCAATATATTTCTTAGCTTCTCCGAAGCCAATTACTGCAAGAGAGGCAACAAAGATAGAACCCAATGCTATCATTACTGACAAAGCTGTAAGAAGTATGCTGACGTAATCTTTGTACTCCACAGCAGGAGTTCTTATATCTGTTGAACTTAGGATGGTATATGATGTCTCTCTTTGGTTGAATAGAAATAATAAGAAGATGAGGCATACATAAATATCTAAGATTGTGAGTACTATCCAACCCGCTGAACGCAGAACGCGCGTTATGTAAATCACGAAAGGCCCACCTCTAGTCAGCGACGTGGCGCTGCCAATATCCAACGAAATCAGGGCTAGTTGATTTCATCGTCACCAACTTGGCAAGCCTCTGCATTTAGTCGCCATTGCTAGTACGACGGTTGTCCTCGCGCCATGACGCTTCCTGCGCGTAGCGGAGGAGGTACTGGCCGGCGATGTGGTGGTGGTGCCCGGCCTCGGCGCGGCGGAGGCGGGAGAAGTACTCTTCCGCCATGTTGGTGCAGGCGCCGTCGAGGCTGTACGCCTTGGAGTGGTCGATCCGCTTCATCTCGAACGCGGCATGGAGGCTATCCCAGCCCGGCGCGGCGTCGGCGTGAACGACCGTGCCCTTGGCGATGCGGCTCTTGATGAAGCCGGCCGCCGCGCTTTCGGAGCGGAACACCGCCGGGACGGAGTTGCCGCCGCGCTCGCGCACGATGATGACCGACTTGCGCTTGCCGGTCTGATTGATGGCGAGGCCGCGATGGATGCGGTTCTCCTTGAGGTTGCGGGGCTTGATGTAGCCGCCGAAGTAGGCGCCATCGACCTCGGCCACCTTGCCCTCGCCGCCGACGACGCGGCCCTTCATCTCCTCCGCCATCGCCTCGCGCAGCTTGTGGGCGAGCACGAAGGCCGTCTTGTAGTCCACCCCGAGGTCGCGGGAGAGGGCGAGCATGGATTTGCCTTTGACCTCGTTGACGAAGATCGCCACGGCCAAGAGGTACGTCTGCAAGGGCAACTTGTGGAAGGCGAACAGGGTGCCGCTGGTCAGGGAGAAGTCGCGGGCGCATTCCTTGGCGCGGCAGCGGAAGCGCGGGGCGCCGTTCGGCCGACGGGCGCTGTAGGCGTCGAGCGAGCCGCAATGCGGGCAGACGGGCTTGCCGTCCGTCTCCGCCCAGCGGATCGCGGCGAAGGTCGTCTCGGCCTCGTCCTTCGACATGCGGGCGACCTTGACCAAGTTGATGGTCTTGGCGCGAGGGCTGAGGAGGAAATGGACGGGCATGACGTAGCTAACTCTCGCGTTAGCTTACGTCTAAGTGAGCTTTGACAGCCGGTCAAGGCAAACCTAACGTCTGAGTGTGCTTTCTCTCGCGTTAGGTTCGGGCATGGGCAGGTCGGAAGACGAATGGCGCGAGGCTGTCGCCAAGCACGTCAAGGCAAAAATGAAGGAGGCCGGCGTTACCTACGTCGAGATGGTGCGTCGGCTGAAAGATCACGGCTTTGAGGAGTCAGAAGGCTCGCTGACGATGAAGCTCAAACGGGGGGCGTTCGCGGCGACCTTCCTCATGGCTTGCCTTGCAGCACTAGAACTTGAGGGAGTACGACTAGAGGAGCTTTAGACGAGCAGGCAAACGTGTCCGACAGAACGGCTTCCAAGATCATCGGCGCCATGCTGGCGCTAGTCTTCCTGCTTGCCTTAGGTGCTGTTCACTCGTCATGGACCGAAGACCAGGCTGTAGGGGTCGAGACCGAACAGCAAGCCGCCGAGGGCGTACATGCCAAGAAAATCAAAAATGACATCGGTCGAGCGACCAGCGAGCAAGCGCCAACGGTCAACAGAAATGGCGCCGCAAAGAAGGATGAGACAGACGACGACACTTCCGAGTTTTGGCCGCCGCTCTTCGGCTTTCGTTTAAAGATTACTGACACTCTGCTTGTTCTGTTCACTGGTATGCTCGCTTGGAGCACGAGAGGTTTGCAAAAATCGACCGTTGGCTTGCAACGAGCTGCCGATGAGCAAGCTAGAATTACTAATAATCTTTTTTTGATCGATCAAAGTCCTTGGCTCAATGTCCACGCCAGATTGACCGAAGATCCTGACTACAATCAGATCGATTGCACTATTACTTTGCGTATTCGTATTTCCTGCAAAAACATAGGAAAAAGTCCAGCTGTCGACGCTGCTGATGGCATCAGCCAAGCTCATATAGGGTACGAAGGCTTCCAAGAAGACTTCGATTCGACAAGCGCCTTCGTTGCCGTGCAGAGCGAATCGAAAGGAATGACAATCTTCCTGAACGACGAAGTCAATTTCAACACAGAAATTGTTCTGGATCGAACTGCGATCCAAGCTAGCAAGAACATAACGGAAGGGATGCCTATGCACTTCTTCACGGTAGGTTATGCTTACAAATCTAGTTTGTCTGATGCCTTGTTCGAGACGGTTCGCATGTATCAGTTCGGCATCCCCATTTGGCAGACAGCGTTGCCGCTCCCCAACGATGAGAATTGGGGAATGGGTATCGAGTTCAGGCTTTGGAAAGAAAGCGTGACTTGACAGGAAAAGGAATGCCGCCGCCACAACCCGCGCGATCACCTCACACCTCTTGGAGAAGGCGGGGAGATAAGGGCGGGGGTGTCAGGCTGCCTGTGGCAGGTGCTCCATAATACCGATCAAGGACCGGCTCTCGTTCATGCGCTTTCTCGGGCTCGGCCTCGCCGACCCGGTGCCCGATGCCAACACCATCTGGACTTTTCGCGAGGCGCTGACGCGTACACAGATCGATGGCAAGCCGGCCATTCAGATGCTGTTTGCCGCCTATGAGGCGGCGCTGACCCGGGCCGGGTTCCTGGCGATGGGCGGGCAGATCGTCGACGCCGCGCTGGTGGCCGCGCCCCGGCAGCGCAACAGCGAAGGCGAAAAGGCCGAGATCAAAGCCGGGCGCATCCCGCAGAGCTGGAAGGAAAAGCCGGCGAAGCTCGCGCAAAAGGACCGCGACGCGCGCTGGACGGTGAAGTTCTCCAAGGCCAAGCCGGCCGAGGACGGATCGAAGCGGGTCGACATCGCGGTGCAGGCGTTCGGCTACAAGAACCACCTCGGCATCGATCGGCGTCATGGATTGATCCGCACCTTGGCTCGCCACCGACGCGTCGCGCCACGACGGGGCGCAGTTGCCGGACCTGGTCTCGAAAGCGAACACGGCGAGCGACGTGTGGGCCGACACGGCCTATTGCACCAAGGCCAACGAGCGCCACCTTGCCGACAACGGCCTACGCTTGCAGATCCACCGCCGCAAGCCGCAGGGCCGGCCGCTGCCGGCCTACATCGCCCGCTCCAATAACCGGCGCTCCAAGATGGGCGCGGCGGTGGAGCACGTTTTTGCCCGGCAGAAGGGGCCGATGGCGCTGGTGGTGCGCACGATCGGGCTGGCCCGGGCCACGGTGAAGATCGGGCTGGCCAACCTCGTCTACAACATGCACCGGGCGGTCTGGATCACCCGGATCAGGGCGCAGGCGGCCCGAAGAGCGGGAACCCCGGCGGAAGAGGTCGGCGCAGCACGCAGTAACAGAAGGGAAGTCCTCGCTGACGGCTGGACGACCAACCTGCTCGCATCACCAGCGACAGCAAACAGGGTACTTGGAGGTCTCCATCTTGGTCAGAAACATCTTATTTCGCCGGATATGAGTGGATCAGCGGGCCAGCGCTCGCGCGACAACTCCGGCTTCCCCCCCTGTACCCGTGATGGTGATCCGATCGGTTGCGTTTTAGGCTGAGCGGATCG
>CALMGA010000043.1 GCA_937863205.1 uncultured Beijerinckiaceae bacterium
GCACCACCGTGCGGCGACCATCGTGGTCGGCGGTCGCCGCACGGTGGTGCGGGTCGGCGACGTGATCCCCGGCATTGGCGCGGTGCTGGCGATCGTGCCGGGCGAACGGCCATGGCTGCGCACCACCGGTGGGCTGATCGCCGCCGCGGCGCCGGTTCGGTAGCGCCGACGCTGGACCGAGCGGCAGCGGTCCCGCCGCCTCCACACTCCGGGCATGCTCCCGGGAGGGGCGTCGGATGCGGACGGGAGGGTCGGCGCCGGATCGTCCAGGTGAACGGCCGTCGCGCAGCCCTCGTCGAGACCCGGCGGCGACGTCGAACTCGGCTTGGCACTTCGGGGCGAACCGCGGCACCATGGATCATGACGGGCATGCTCGTACCGGCGGGCGAGGCGTCAGCAGACGCCGCCGTGTGACGAGATGCGAGCGCGATTGCGTGTGGACAGGGCCGCCGACCTTTGCTAGATGCGGCGCTCCGTCGTCAGGCGACGGGCGCATAGCTCAGTTGGTAGAGCAGCTGACTCTTAATCAGCGGGTCCTTGGTTCGAGCCCAAGTGCGCCCACCAAAATTCCGACGAAAAACAGCGACTTAGCTAAAGATTTTGGCCTTGTTGCTTCCCAGCCCAAGCGATTGGGAAGCACGGCTCGAAGTGAGAGTTCGTTCTATGCATATGGCGTGCGAGGAACGATAAGGCGGGCGAATCGCCTGCGTGCCGTGCGAGCCCGCCGGAGGCTCATAGTCGGTCGAAGAGCTGAACCGGCGCACGGTCGACCCGTCCGACACGCGAACGGTACTCCCGATTTGCGAGAATGTCACGACGTCGCCAGCAGAGGCGAGCACCAGGGCGACGGCGTGGATCACCCCTCTCACTCGATCAGCCGCCGAGCGTGCGCGTCGAGCATCCATCCCGGCATCAGCACGAGTTCGACCGCTCCCTCGCCATGCCGCCCGTGAGCATCGGCGAGGGCCGTCAGCGCGTCGGGAAGCTCCTCGCGCTAATCCATATGCTCGACGCCCCGCGTGGCGACGTCGCGGATGAGATAGCGGGCTCGTCGCATCTCGGCCTCCGGCGCGATAGACCATCGGAGGTAGCAATCCCTGCCGCAATGCCCTCGCCGCCAGCCCGGAACATAAGCGCCAAGCGGGGTAAGAGGATGGCCGAGGATGGAGGCGAGCATCGCGCTTGAGCCACCGTCGGTGAGAATGGCAAGAGCTGCGCACCAGCAGGCGCGGCCGTCCGCGCCGCCTATGGAGGAACTGCATGCTAACAAGAAATACGACTTCCACCCCTGCCGCGTCGAGTGCCCCCGCCCTCGACGTTTGATCGCGTCGCATCCGAGGATTGTCTTGCTGGCTCACCAGAAGCCCGTTGTCGTGGGAATGTTTACCCCGCGCAATGACAAGCGTAAGGTGCATACACGGTCGCGTAGCTTGTCCATCGTCTCAGGATGGACTTGCGCCAATTTCAGGTTCTTTGAAGTGGGTGAGACAATGTCATTTGCCGTTCGCTTCGCGAAAGCAGCTTGTCAGGCGCCATACCCGAACAGGTTTCAGCACAAGAATAAGCTGTGGAGTACCTACAACTGCCATATGACCGGTTTGCATTGGGCCCAAATGGCACTTGGGAGAAGACAGGTTCAGGCAAATGCCGCCATCACCAATTACACCGTAGCTCAATGTCCTTGCTGCAATGGAGGAGTGCAGACCGGAGGTTCCGAGACGTTTCTGTCCAAAACCTACGGGCCGGACTTCTGTACTGGTAAAGCTAATGAGGTCTTGGGTATAAATCGGCTCAACCGTGACGCGGAAATTGGCGATGTAATTATTCTCGGCTCGCCTTCCAATCCGATGCACACCATGGTGGTTGTTGCCATTTCTAATGGACTTCGCCATGCGCACATTGGTAAAACGAATCTCCCCGATGAAATCTCTCATTTCAATCCGGCAGCCGAGGTCCCTCGCAAGTTCAAGGCAAAGTACGGTTCCATCTCGGATGGAGGCGGCTCGGCGCCGTCGGAGTTTGCTCTTGGCAAAGGCAAAGAGAAGGATCCAGGGGGCGGCCAGTCACCACGATCAGCCCTCGATTTTGGTAAGGGCAAAGAAAAGATGCGAACAGAAGAGCAAGACAGGGGAGAAATTAGAGCATTCATGCAATCCGCGATGAAGGAATACTCGTCAGAAGTGAGAGTACGGGGATTTAACAATAGAGACGCGCTGCAGTTGGATAAGGAATTTAAAATGCATTATGACGACTTTGACAGGAACGCAGGACACCTATTTTTAAAGAAGCTGGAATAGGAAATTCTATTTACTTCATAAAGAGCCGATTGTACAAAATTGATGCCATTGCTTTGGCCAAAAAGCACGCTAGTGAAAGGACGATCTACGAGCTAGCGCATAGTTGTTGATGTATTTGGCTGACGTAGGTCTTGCGTCCCCGAGCCGATGCTCAAAGCCGGCCATTAGGCAGCTTGCCGCCCTTGTGAGCATCGCCATATGTCAGCGCCAAATTCGATCAGTCGGCATCGTACTCTGCGGCGGCGAGAAAGTTTGTGCACTCGGCAGGGGTAATTACCCAGGGGGTGGTCAGCGCCGTCGCGTGCTGTCAGGCGTTGATGGTGCCGAGCACGGTGCCGAAGGCGTTCGCCCCTGGAGTGAGGCGCGCCGTTGCCACAACGGTTCGCACCGCGGCCTCGCCGGTGGCGGACCACATCGCGCGATAGCCGTTGGTGTTCTTGCGCTGGATCACCGCCGGCCGCAGGTCGCGCTCGCAGGCGTTGTTCGTGGCCTCGACCTGTCCGGGGAAGGACGCGAAGGTCAGCAACTGGTCGCGGGCGCGCCGCATCCGGCGCTGGATGTCGCGGGCCAGGTCGCAACTGACCGGGGCGGCGAGGATGTCGTCGAGCACGCGTTCCAGCCTGCGGCGCCGGCTGGTCACGGTGGAGGTGGCCAGGACGGTGACACGCCGAGCCAGCATCAGGGCGGAGCCGAGCCACAGCTTGAAGCGCAGCGCGACCGGGTCGTCGCCGGCCTCGACGGCATAGGCGACGTCACGGGCAAGGTGGGCCAGGCAGGTTTGCCCGTGCTCCGCATGGCCCTGCTGGGCGACGTAGCGGTCCGACAGCCACACCTTTGGCCGATGCCCGTCCATGATGGCGTGGACCACGCAGGCGCCCCGCGTCGGGGCGGCATGATGCAACACGGCGTTCTCGCAGCGGAACACCCAATGGTAGCTGTTCGCGCCCTCGATGCGCACGCTTGTCTCGTCGGAGGCGACCACCGCGGCCTGCCGCAGCGCCAACACGGCCGCCTTGCGTCCGGCGTCGAAGCGCATCTGGGCCCGGCGCAGCATGTTGGTGAGACCGCCTTGGCTCACCGCGACACCGAACAGGTCGAAGAGCACCCGCTGCAGCCGCTCGTAGGACAGCGCCTGGAAGGTCTTGAGGTACACCGCCGTGGCGTGCAGGCGCGGGCCGAACGGCGTCGCCGCTGCGCTGGCCGGCCGCGGCGCCGACACGTGGGCCCGGCAGCCGGGGCACGTCACCGCCAAACGCCGGTGCTGCTCGACGACGGGCTTCACCTCCGGCAGCTCGATCCGCTCGTGCACGCTGAGCGTCTCTGCCGGCAGGTCGGGCCCCAGCGTCAGGCCGCAGGCAGGGCACGCGGTCGGGCGGTGGTCGATGATGGCGTCAGGCTCGTCCGCGATGACGCGGCTATGGCCCTCGTGGCCCGGCTTGGCGCCGCCGGGGCGGGACTGCTCGCGCCGCTCCTTGCGGTCGGTGGAGGGCGGCTTGGACGACGTGCGCGATGTCTTCGCCGGGCGCTGCAGCTTCAGCACCAGCGCGATCAGCTCGTCCTTGCTCAACCGCTCCAGATCACCACGGCTCATGCCGCCACGGAATCAGCCTTCGCCACGCCGTGCAAGCATGCCTTTGCGCCTCAGCCGCA
>CALMGA010000044.1 GCA_937863205.1 uncultured Beijerinckiaceae bacterium
GGACCTCGACGATGCGCCGCCCGGTGCCGCCGAGGCCGCACACGATCACGTGGTCGCGGCTGCGCATCGCGAAGGCGACCCGGATGTCGCGCCGCAGGCTCGTCAGGAACAGCTTGCCGGCGGTGAGCACCGCGACGAGCGGCATCAGCCATTGCGCGACGACGAGCTGCCAGGGGTCGTGCGGGAAGGCGTAGGCCCCAGACCCCTTCAGGAGCTGCGCCGACTTCTCGATCCGCTCGAAGCCGGTCATGGTGACGTTGAGCCGGCCGTAACCCCAGTAGGCCAGCGCGAAGGCGAGCGCGGCGGCGGGGCCGAGCGCCAGCCACGTGCGGTTCTGCAGGAGGCCCATTAGCCGGATGGGCGAAGCGTGCTGCCCGCTCGTCATCGTGCCAACCGCGCCATCGGCCATGCCACAATCCTACGCCGGGGACTGATTGCAGGACGAGCTGCCGCTCTCCAAAGCGATGTCCCGCACGAATGATCATGCTTGCACCCGGCAAAGCCAATCCGCTGGAGCGGCACGACCGCGCGGTTCATCAACGAGGCTTGCGCCTCACTCGTGGCCGGTAGCCGTGTCATAGATCAGCGCCGTCTTGGTTGAGCCCACCGACAACCAGTCCCGCAGGTCCACCTGCAGCCTCGTGAAGAAGCGGTGCGACCGTTCACGGTACTTCTCGGGGATCTCTTCGCGGTCCCGGAACCTGGTCTGAAACGAGAACTCGCCGATCAAGCCGCGCTCCGTCGCACGCTCGCGCCAGATCGCGATTGAGCTCTTTGCCGCGTAGTCCCGGCCAAACACGAGCATGCCGGTGTCGCTCCCGGTCTCCTCGACCGTCTTGCCACTGACGATGACGAGCGGGCTGTCCGCCGCGACCTCCAGGGCTGCGAGCGCCGGGAACTCCGCGGTGAGCTGGGAGAAGCGCGTGTGATCCGGCTCGGCGTCGTCGCACATGTGGACGTGATTGTGCGAGAACACGCTCCTGAAGCCGCTGGATCCGTCGCGGGGCGACAGCACCTCCTCCTTGAACTTGATCACGCCCTTGTCGCCGGTCAAGCGCCCGACATCGACGGCGCGTGCCGCGCTAAGCTCGGGGTGGCGGAACTTGAAGGTCGTCTCGTGCAACGTGGCGAACCCAGCATCCATTGTGATGCGCTTGCGAAGGATGAAGGCGTTCCTGTACAGGTCGAACTTGGCAGTGTCGTAGAAGAGAACCCGACGCATTCCCAGTCGAAGGTCGCGCGGCTCCTTGCGGACGTCCACGTCGCAATGGTCCGCGACGCTCTTCACCTTGCGCCAGAACTGCTCAAAGTCCTCCGTGGAGCGGAGACGGTCGGCTTTGACGAGCAGCTTGTATTCGCAGTACCTTACCTTATCCATCGTCGCTCTCAATCGGACTTCGCCAGCAAACTGTTGCAAGCGGGTGGCAGCAGACCAAAATGAACCGGCAGAAGGGTTCGGCGCCGATCGGCGTCAATCTACTGGGCTGATGAAGTGCCAGGATAGTGGAAATTACGCACCGAGCCGCCATGCAAAACGACTCCCCTTGTGACCGACACCTGTTCGGACCGGGGCCGAAGCGCATCGTTGCCCTGGACGGCGGTGGGGTTAACGGCGCGATGACTATCGCCTTCCTGAAGGCGAACATAAGCCAGCCCGCCTTGCTCAGCGCGCCGGTGCTGTGCCGCCCAGCGCAGGACGATGTCTTGGCTGCCAGAGAAGGCGCAGTGCAGCACCCTGTGGCCGCTGACCGGCACGACGAACCGGCGCGACAGCCGAGCACCAGTCTCACCCCAGGTGGCTAGGCCGATGTAGCTCTGCGCCGCGGCCGGTCGGTCGCTGCGCATCGCCTTGGCGCCACCGAGACTTTTGACGCGGTCGGCGAAGACCCGGTCCGCACAGCTCAAGCAGCGGAACCGGCGTACCCCGACGCGTCACGTCACGGCCCGGTCCTGCCAGAACAGGTCCTTGAAGGTCCGCCAGTAGCTGCTGTGCGCGCGCGTTAAAGCGCGCCCGTACGCGGGACAGGTTGCCTGGGCCGCAATGGCTCGTGCGGTGATCTGCAGCCCGGCCACGGCCAGCTTCAGCTTGTCAACGTGTGGGCCGTCCGGCACCGATGGCAACGACGGAATGGCAGTCAGTATAGCGCTGCCTTTGACGGCCACAAGGACCAACACGCAATACAGCGGTCAACACCAAAGCGCGGATGAAGCGACCGTTCACGCCGACGCATGCTCAGAAAGCATCGACATCGGATTGGCATATGATACTCATAGCAGACAAGCTTGTCATGTTCTGCGGATCAATCGGGTGCTTGCGATGCAGCTGTGGCTTAACCTGGCGAGCTTTGCGCAAAGACGCGGTCAGAGCCGCTCCTTGGCGCTTCTGGCCCTGCTCAGTTTACTGGTCAGCATGCGGGCTGCACCAGCAGCCCCGAGCTTCGACTGCAGGCGAGCGCATAGCCCGATCTATGTCGCGATCTGCTCCTCCAAGAGACTTTCCCGATTGGACATGATGCTGGGGAACGTCTTCAAAGCGCGAATACTGCGTCTCTCGGGCGATGACAAGTCGATTGCCGTCGCTGCACAGCGCCAATGGATCACCGTGAGGGATCGCAATTGCGGCGCTATGGACGGCGCCGATATGGTGAACTGCATCGCAACAATGACGTCGCTCCGGCTTACGAAGCAGAGGAAGGCGATAAGCTCCGATCGCGTTGCGCCAGATGACCCCGTCGTGCCCGACGATCCCGTCGAGCCACGCATGCCGACAAAGGTCTCCCCGGAGTGCCGGATGTATCCGGACCTATGCTGATGCACCGACGCGCGCTCCTCACAGGCAGTGTTTCCGCCGCGACCTACGGCGTGCTGCCGAGATGCACGTGCTTCGCCGATCCTGTGCAGACAGTAGGATGTAACTTGGTCGGCAGGGATGTGGATCGTGTCCTCACAGCATCGCGCGAGTTCTCGACCTCGGCGAATATGGACGCGTCTCGCAGGAGTTCGGGCGATAGCACGTTTGACCGTGCGCTGGCCCACACCCTCGCCAACATCTCCATGGACTTCCACGTCCTGCCCGGCTTCGCCTTCTACGACGAGGGCAGCGATGGTGCCGCCAATGCCTATGCCACGAATGCGCAGAACCTGGGTCGCGCCGACGGGTCCGTGTTCCTCGGCTTGCATCTGCTGCATCAGGTTCGGGGCTGGTTCGATCACTTCGAGGATGCGGTGGCCTGCATCTGCGCCCACGAGTTCGGCCACATCGTGCAGTACAAGCATGACCTGATCAGCTTCGTTAACAGGGGTCATCCAACGGTGAAGCGAAGCGAACTGCAAGCCGACTACATGGCGGGTTACTACGCCGGCCTGAGGAAACGTCAGAGCCCGAACTTCGACGCTGCGCTGTTTGCGTTCAATCAGCACAGGTTCGGGGACACGCAGTACGGGCAGCCCGACCACCACGGAACGGCGGAGGAGCGGGGCGACGCGGTCGTCGAAGGCTTCAAGGCGTCCTTCGACCGTGAGCTGAGTCTCGCGGAAGCGCTCGGTGAGAGCACGCGCTACGTGGTCGCCATCAAGGGCCTGCAATCGCCGGAGTGAGGCTGCAAAGTGGTATCATCGGCAGCTTGAGCCGGACTGATTATACCGCCGAGCTTATGAAGCGATCTTCCGGATCCAGGGCTGAAAGGTGAGTGAGCGCAGCCGTTCGGGGTTGAGCGTGTTCCAGGCTTGGCAGCAGGCATCAACAATGGCGTCGTAGCCGTCGAGCACTCGCTGGGACAGAAAGCGTTCGCGTAGGTGCAGCCAGACCCGCTCGACGGGGTTGAGTTCCGGGCTGTAGGGCGGCAGGGGCACGAGCGTGATGACGTCAGGCGCGACGAGCGCCTTGGCGCCATGCCAGCCGGCCTGATCGAGCACGAGCACGGCATGCTGGTTGGGCGGCAGCGCCGCGGCGAAGGTGGCCAGGAAGGTGCTCATGGCTGAGGTCGACACCTCGGGCATGACCAGGCACACGTCCTCGCCCGTGGCGGGGCGCACGGCGGCAAAGATGTAGGCCCAGTCGAAGCGGCGGTCGCACAGTCCGCGCGGGCGCTCGCCCTTCAGCTACCAGCGGTGGCCGTTGCAACCCTTCTGTCCGACGCGGGCCTCGTCCAAGAACCACAGCATTACCTCCTTGCCGTAAGCGCTCGCTGACGGGCGCCTTGCGCGGGTGAAGCGCGGGGCTGGATACAGTTGGTCCCTGCTGGCCGTGTATCCGCACCGTGTCTGGACCTATGACCAACCCACCGCATGTCGTGACGGCGAGTACCCGGCGGGCTTGGTTCACCGCCGAGAAGCGGGCGATCGTTGCGGAGACGGAGCTGCCCGGCGCCACGGTGTCGGAGGTGGCGCGGCGCCATCACCTGCACTCCAGCCTGCTGTTCCGCTGGCGGCGGCACGGGCTCGCCGGTCGGGATGATGCCGCGGCGCTGGGGCATGTGACCCCGCAGCCGACCTTCGTTCCGCTGGCCCTTGCCGGCTCTGCCGACCCGCCGTCGTCAGCATCGGAAGGGGTAATCGAGGTCGACCTGGCCGGCGGCCACCGGCTGCGCGCGCGGGGACGCGTCGACGCCGCCGTGCTGCGCAGCGTCGTTGCCGCCCTGGTCGGGCGATGAGGGTGACGCGATGATCCCGGTGCCGGCCGGGGCGCGGGTGTGGCTGGCGACGGGCCACACCGACATGCGCAAGGGCTTCGACGGCCTGGCGAGCCTGGTGCAGGACCACCTCCGGCGTGATCCGTTTTCCGGTCAGGCCTTTGTGTTCCGCGGACGGCAGGGCGGCTTGGTCAAGGTGCTGTGGTGGGATGGGCATGGCTTCTGCCTGTTTGCCAAGCGGCTCGACAAGGGCCGCTTCCTGTGGCCGGCGGCGGAGGGCGGCGCGGCGGCGGCGCTGAGCCCGGCGCAGATGGCGATG
>CALMGA010000045.1 GCA_937863205.1 uncultured Beijerinckiaceae bacterium
GCCCTACGTGGAGCGGGCCTATGCGCCGCCGCCCCCGCCGCCGCGCTGCCACCGCGAACTCGTCCGCACATGGGACCCCTACGCGGGGGTCTACGTCGAGCGCCCGCGAAGAGTTTGCGACGAATACTGAGACGCATCGCTCGGAAAGACGATCGGTAACGAAGGAAGCCCCCGCTTGCGGGGGCTTTTTTGTTGGGAACCGGTTCCGCACCGGGCCGGGCGCCCCCACCAGCGGGCGGCACCCGGCCCGCGTTCAGTGCGCGTGGACGCCCAGCGCGCCGATGCCCGTCTCCGAGCGGACATATTGCGCGTCGAACAATGCCTGCTCCTTGCGGGCGCGGGCGCTCTTGTCGAGCAGCGACACGGCGATGATCCCGATGAAGGCGATCGGCATCGAGAAGATGGCCGGATTGTCGTAGGGGAAGATCGCCGCCTTGTGGCCGAGCGAGGTGACCCAGAAGGCCTTGGAGAGCACCACCATCACGATGGAGCTGATGAGGCCCAGCCAGCCTCCGACCAGCGCGCCGAGGGTCGTCGTGCCCCGCCACAGGATCGACAGCAGCAGAACGGGGAAGTTGCAGCTCGCCGCGACCGAAAAGGCGAGGCCGACCATGAAGGCGACGTTCTGCTTTTCGAAGACGTAGCCGAGATAGATGGCGAGCAGGCCGATGACCACGGCCGAGGCCTTGGACAGGTTGACCTCGTTCTTCTCCGTGGTCCGCCCGCGGGCGATGACGCTGGCGTAAAGGTCGTGGCTGACCGCCGAGGCGGCGGCGAGCGTCAGCCCCGCCACAACGGCGAGGATCGTGGCGAAGGCGACGGCCGCGATGAAGCCGAACAGAAGATCGCCGCCGACCGCCTTGGACAGATCAACCGCGGCCATGTTGGTCGAGCCGACCAAGTCCTTGATCCTGTCGTAGCCGCCGTTGACTCCGACCTTGAAGTAGCTGGGATCGTTCATCAGGAAGACGATGGCGCCGAAGCCGATGATGAAGGTCAGGATGTAGAAGTAGCCGATGAAGCCGGTGGCGTAGAGCACCGACTTGCGGGCCGCCTGGGCGTCGCGCACCGTGAAGAAGCGCATCAGGATGTGCGGCAGGCCGGCGGTGCCGAACATCAGCGCCAGTCCGAGCGAGACGGCGGAGACGGGATCGGTGACGAACCCGCCCGGACCCATGATCTTCAGGCCCTTGGGATGCTCCTTGATCGCGGCGGCGAACAGGGCGTCGGGGCTGAAGTTGAACTTGGCGAGAACGAGGACCGACATCACCGTCGCCCCGAACAGCAGCAGGCCGGCCTTGATGATCTGCACCCAGGTCGTCGCCTTCATGCCGCCGAAGGCGACGTAGATGATCATCAGGAGGCCGACGATTACCACCGCGTAAAGGTAGGGAAGGCCGAACAGCAGTTGGATCAGCTTGCCGGCGCCGACCATCTGCGCGATCAGGTAGAGCGCGACCACGACCAGCGTGCCGCACGCCGACAGAACCCGGATCGGCGTCTGCGCCAGCCGGAACGAGGCGACGTCGGCGAAGGTGAACCGGCCGAGGTTGCGCAGCCGCTCGGCGATCATGAACAGAACGATCGGCCAGCCGACCAGGAAGCCGATGGAATAGATCAGCCCATCGAAGCCCGACGAATACACCAGCCCGGAGATGCCGAGGAACGAGGCGGCCGACATGTAGTCGCCGGCGATGGCGAGCCCGTTCTGGAAGCCGGTGATGCCGCCGCCGGCGGCGTAGAAGTCGGCGGCCGAACGGGTGCCCATCGCCGCGCGATAGGTGATGAACAGGGTGAGGGCGACGAAGGCGAAGAACATCACAATGGCGGTGATGTTGAGCGGCTGCTGCTCGACCTTGCCCGAGATGCCTTCGGCGGCGAGCGCGATGCCGCCGCCGACCGCGACCAGGCCGACGGTCGCGGCGAGCGCGACGGGGAAGCGCTTCATTGGCCGACCTCCCGGCGAAGGTCGGCGGTCATCGCATCGAAGCGGGTGTTGGCGACGGCGACGTAGATCGCCACCAGAACGAAGGCGGAGATCAGCACGCCCAGGCCGATCACCAGGCCCATCGAGGTCACCGATCCGACCACCACCTTCGACAGGAATCCGTTGTCAAAGGCGATAAGGAGGATGAAGCCGTAGTAGATCACAAGCATCAGGGCGGTCAGCACGAGTCCCAAGGTTGTGCGCGAGCGGACGAGCCGCTGAAATTTCGGGTTGGCCAGCATGGCCTCGGTGGTCGGCGACGACAGCTCGACATCGATCGCCGAGGCCGGTCCCGGTTCTCTGTTCTGGATGTTCAACGTTTCCTCCTCCGCCGCACTGGTGGCGGCTTGCTTTCGTTCCCCGGCCAGGCGGGTCGGCGCACTCTTTGCTGTACTTGACAGGCGAGCGCCGTGTCGACCGTGGTTGTTCCGTATTGCGACATGGCGCCGAACAATGAAAGACCGCTCTGACGCTCGGTCGGGCTTGGCAGACGTCGTACGTCAAGACGAGGGAGTTGCAATGTGCCGTTCGGCTCAAGCAGCAAGGCTTTTGGCCGGATGCTGCCTGATGGTGCTGTGCCTGCAGACCGCCTTGGCAGCGCCAGCGCAGCGCGACCCCTGGGCGACCGCGCCGGGATGGGATGAACCGCGGTCGACGCCGCGCGGCGCTCCCGTTTGGGATGAGGGGCCAAGCTGGTCCGACCCCCGCGGCGCGGGCCGGGGCGCAGCGTCCGATCCGGCGCCGGTCTGGACGGATCCCCAGGGTGGCCAATCCCAGCAGGGGCGAACCTGGACCAACCCCCGTCGCGACCGGGTTGAACGGCAGCCGAAATCTTCGACTCCGCCTGCCGACCAACCCGTGGCCGGCCAACCCCGGCCCGTCCAGCCGGAACCGCAGCCCGGCACCGGACAGGCCGAGCGCGGAAAGGCCTGGACCGAGCCCCGCGTCCTTGGGGATCGGCAGGAGCGTGCCTGGAGCGATCCGAGGACCGGGCCGGGCGGGAAGGATCGGCCGCAGGGCCGGGCCGAAAACCCGCAGGCGCAGACCCCTCCCCGCACCGCAAGCCGTCGCAACGCAACTCGTCGTGCCGAGCGGCAGCCGGCGCAGGCCGCGCCTCGCTTCGAACCCCGGCGAGCCGAGGCGCCGCCCCGCACGCGGCGTTTCACACGCGGCGCGTCGCAGGATCGCGGCGCGCCGGCCCAGGTCGAGCCCGCTTTGCTTCCGGCGGTGGCGCAACGCCCGCCGCCGCGCGCGTTCGCCGGAGGTCCGCCCGGGTACTTCCCCTATCCGCCGCCGCCGCGCTGTCCTCTCATCATCAAGATCGGACGCGGCCTCGACCATCCGATCCGCAGCGAGGTCATCAGCGGGCAGGCCGGCTGCATGTGATCATTGATGCTGCAGGCGGGCGGCCTCAAGTGCCTTGCGGCATGTTCGCTGCGGCTCGCTGCCAGCGTCCTGCCGTGGGCCAAGTCGGGCGAGGCGGATTGCTGATGAGGCCGCATCGGCTGCCGCCTCCGCCGAGCGGCGGAGGGACCCATCGCGCAACGGCGCTTCAGCTTCGATGACAACCACTTGACGAAGGAGTTAACGCTCGCCAGATTGATCGACAGGAAATGCTCGTTAGGAGTATAAGAGATGTGGGGCGCTCAACGCTCGATCGGTGACCCCGGCGTGCTGGACCGCACCGCCGGCCTCTACGGTCGGGTCAGCCGCTTCATTCCGCCGATGGAATGGCCGGCCCATGCCGAGAACGTCGATGCGATCGTGCGCCTCAAGCGCGAGCGCAACGCGGTCATCCTGGCGCACAACTATCAGACGCCGGAGATCTTCCACTGCGTGGCCGATCTCGTCGGCGATAGTTTGGCGCTTGCCCGCATGGCGCAGGACAGCGACGCCGACGTCATCGTGCTGGCCGGCGTGCACTTCATGGCGGAAACCGCCAAGCTGCTCAACCCGGATCGCGCGGTGCTGATCTCCGATACAAGGGCCGGCTGCTCGCTGGCCGAGTCGATCACGGCCGCCGACGTGCGCGCCCTCAAGGCGGCGAACCCCGGCGTTCCGGTGGTCGTCTACGTCAATACGTCGGCGGCCGTGAAGGCGGAATGCGACATCTGCTGCACGTCGGGCAATGCCGTGAAGGTCGTGGAAAGCCTCCGGGTTCCCAAGGTCATCATGATCCCCGACGAGTACCTCGCCCAGAACATCGGCAAGCAGACCGGGGTGGAGATGATCACCTGGGCCGGGCACTGCGAGGTGCACGAGCAGTTCACGCCCGGCGACGTCGCCGAGTTCCGCGACGCCCACCCCGGCGTCTTCGTTCTCGCCCATCCCGAGTGCCCGCCCGACGTGGTCGCCGCATCGGACTTTTCCGGCTCCACGGCGGCGATGATCGACTACGTCGCGACACGCAAGCCGCCGGTGGTGATGCTGCTCACCGAATGCTCGATGTCGGACAACGTCGCCGTGCACCATCCCGAGCTGGAATTCGTGCGGCCCTGCAACCTGTGTCCGCACATGAAGCGGATCACGTTGGGCAACATCCGGCACTCGCTGGAAACGATGACCCACGAGGTCGTCATCGACCCAAGCGTTGCCGCCCGCGCGCGCCGCGCCGTCGAGCGCATGCTGGCCGTCAAGTAGGGATGGCGACCATGATGGGACGCCAGAAGACCGCCCAGCGGCAGGTTCTCGGCGATCGGCCGGCTGGGCGTCCGGTGATCGTCGGCGCCGGCCTCGCCGGACTGATGACCGCCCTTCACCTCAACGCCGAAGCGCCCTGCCCCGTGGTGGTCCTGTCGCCGGCGCCGCTCGGCACGGAAGTCTCCAGCGCCTGGGCGCAGGGCGGCGTCGCCGCCAGCGTCGGCCCGGACGACGCGGCCGCCCTGCACGTCGCCGATACGCTGGCTGCTGGCGACGGATTGTGCGAGCCGGCCGCCGCCGGCCGCATCCTGGAGGGCGCCGCCGCCGCCATCGCCAACCTCGTCGCGATCGGGGCGCAGTTCGACCGCGATGCCGCCGGCGGACTGAAGCTCGGGCTGGAAGCGGCGCACGGACGCCGCCGCATCGTTCATGCCGCAGGCGACGCGACGGGCAAGGAGATCATGCGCGCCGTCACCGCCGCCGTGCGCGCCTGCCCGTCGATCACCGTGCTGGAAGGCGTGGATGCCCGGCGCCTCATCGTGAGACAAGGCCGCATCGCCGGCGTGCTCGCCGCCCGCACGGTCGAGGGACGGGACACGGCGGTTCACCTTCCCACGGGCCGGGTGGTGATCGCGACGGGCGGTATCGGCGGGCTGTTCGCGCAGAGCACCAACCCGGCCGGCTGCTTCGGCGGCGGTCTGGCGCTCGCCGCCCGCGTCGGCGCCGTGCTCAGCGACCTCGAATTCGTGCAGTTCCACCCCACCGCGCTCGATGCCCCGGGCACGCCGGTGGCGCTGATCAGCGAGGCGGTCCGCGGCGAGGGCGCGCTTCTCGTCGACGAAACCGGCCGGCGCTTCATGGCCGACGTGCCCGGCCGCGAGCTGGCGCCCCGCGACGTCGTCGCCCGCGCGATCTGGGCGCAAGCCAAGGCCGGCCACCAGGTTTACCTCGAAACCCGCGGCCTGATTCCCGAAGGCTTCGGCAGCCGTTTTCCCACCATCACCGCCGCCTGCCACGCCCACGGCATCGATCCCGACCGCGAGCCGATCCCGGTGCGCACGGTGGAGCACTATCACATGGGCGGCATCGCGGTGGATGGCTCGGGACGATCCAGCGTCGAAGGCCTTTGGGCCTGCGGCGAGGCGGCGCGAACCGGCCTGCACGGGGCCAACCGTCTCGCCAGCAACTCGCTTCTCGAAGCCATGGTCTGCGCCCGTGCGGTGGCGGCGAGCCTGCGCGCAGCGGAAGGGATCTTTCCGGAGACCGCGGCCTCCGACGCGCAGGATGTGCCGCCCGATCTGCCGGCGAAGCCCGATCCCGTGCCGCTCCGGCAGATCGTCTCGGCGAGCGTCGGCGTGCTGCGCGATCGCGCCGGCCTCATCGCCGGCCTCGAGGAGCTGCTGCCGCTCGCCCGTGGCGACGGCCCGCAGAGCGACCCGGCGCTGGTGGCCTTGATGATTGCCGTGGCCGCGCTCGACCGGCGGGAAAGCCGCGGTGGCCATCATCGCACCGATTGGGACGAGTCCGACCCTTGGCAGGCCAGGTCGCGCGCTCTGACGATGGCGGACGCGCTGCGCCTGGCCGAGCGCGCCACCGCACGCGTCACGGCGTGATGGCGACATCGCCGCCCCTGCCGGACGTCGTGCTGGAGCCGCTGGTCTGCGCGGCGCTGCGCGAAGACCTCGGGCGCGCCGGCGACCTGACCACCGACGCGATCGTGCCGGCCGGTGCCCGCGTCCGTCTGGCGATCCGGGCGCGGCAGCCGGGAGTCGTCGCCGGCCTCGACCTCGCCCGCTTGGCGTTCCAGCTGATGGATCCAGCGATCGTCGTGCGCGTCCACCTCGCCGACGGCAGCCGGCTGACGCCGGGCGACACGGTGGCGACGCTGGAGGGCCCGGCGAGGGCGATGCTGAGCGCCGAGCGCACGGCGCTCAACTTCCTCAGCCACCTCAGCGGCATCAGCAGCGTCACAGCGGCCATCGTCGCCTCGGTGCGCCATACCGGGGCGCGAATCGTCGACACCCGCAAAACGACGCCGGGCCTGCGGGCGGTGGAGAAATACGCCGTGCGCGTCGGCGGCGGCGGCAACCACCGCTTCGGCCTGGATGATGCCGTGCTGATCAAGGACAACCACGTCGCCATCGCCGGCGGCATCCGCCCGGCGGTGGAGCGGGCCCGCGCCGGCGTCGGCCACCTCGTCAAGATCGAAGTGGAGGTGGATACCCTCGCTCAGCTCGAAGACGCGCTGGCCGTCGGCGTGGATGCCGTGCTGCTCGACAACATGACGCTCCCGACCCTGCGCGAGGCCGTGCGGATGGTGGGCGGGCGGGCCTTCACCGAAGCGTCAGGCCGCGTCACCCCGGAAACCGCGCCGGCCATCGCCGAAAGCGGCGTCGACCTGATCTCGGTCGGCTGGATCACCCACAGCGCGCCGGTGCTCGACCTCGGCCTCGACTTCGAGCCGGATTAAACCTCGACGCTGTCCAGCGGCATGATGGCGACCGGTTCGGCGAGCAGCGCCGGAAGCTGCGGGCCGGCGGCGGTCATTGTAGGTGAGGTCATGTGCGCATCGAGCGCGCCCTGGTCCCGCCATGTCTCGTAGGTGACGAAGCGGCCGGGCCGCCGCCTGTCCTCGTAGAGGAGGTAGCCGAGGCAGCCATCCTCCTGCCGGAAGGCGGCCACTGCCGTTCGCAGCAGCCTGCGCAGCTCGTCGGCCCTGTCGGGCTTGGCGACCACGGTGGCGACGACGAGCAACTCGGACTCGGCTTGCTCGGACATGGCTTGCTCCGGGACACTTTCACTCAAGGCCCGTGCATAGAAGATGTCGCAGCCTCGCGTTATCGGTCGATCGGCGGGGGCCGGGACGCCGGTCGACCGAGGCTTCGAGTTGCCAGCCGCGGCGGCGGCGTCCACACTTCGACGGCAGGGGCTCTGCCGCTGCGGGAGAATGACATGGTCGACGAAGCGCGGCTCAACGCCTTCATGGACAAGATGCTCGCCGATCTCGGCGGCGCCTTCAGCGTGTCGCTGGTCCGCATCGGCGATCGTCTCGGGCTGTACAAGGCCCTGCACGAGCACGGCGCGATGACGGTCGAAACCTTTGCGACGGCTGCCGGCATCGCACCGCGCTACGCCCGCGAGTGGTTGTCGCAGCAGGCCGCCTCCGGCTACCTCGCCTATCATTCGGGGAACCGCACCTTCGAGCTGCCGCCCGAACAGGCGATGGTGTTCGCCCTGCCCGACAGCCCGGTCTTCCTTCAGGGCGCCTTCGACCTTGCCGCCGCGATGGTGGAGAACCAGGCGCCCGTGGAGGCGGCCTTCAAGTCCGGCGGCGGCGTCGGCTGGGGCGATCAGGCGCAGTGCCTGTTCTGCGCCACCGGGCGCTTCTTCCGCCCGGCCTACCACACCCATCTGCTGCCATCCTGGCTTCCGGCGCTCGACGGCGTGATCGCACGTCTCGAAGCGGGCGGCCGCGTCGCCGATGTCGGCTGCGGCCACGGCTTCTCGACGATCATGATGGCCAAGGCCTACCCGCACGCGCAGTTCACCGGTTACGACTTCCACCCGGCCTCGGTGGAGCAGGCGCGCCGTCACGCCGAGCAGCACGGGGTCGCCGGCAACACCAGCTTCGCCGTCGCGACCGCGAGCGACTTCCCCGGCCGCGACCTCGACCTCGTCACCTTCTTCGACTGCCTGCACGACATGGGCGATCCCGTCGGCGCCGCAGCCCATGTCCGCGAGGCGCTGAAGCCGGACGGCACCTGGATGGTGGTTGAGCCCCAGGCCGGCGACAGGCTCGAAGACAACCTCAACCCGATCGGCCGCTTGTCCTATGCGGGATCTACGATGGTCTGCGTGCCGACCTCGCTCGATCAACCGGTGGGCCTCGCGCTCGGCGCCCAGGCCGGCTTCGCCCGCCTCGCGGCGGCGATCGGCGAAGGTGGCTTCGCCCGCGTGCGCAAGGCGACGGAAACGCCGTTCAACATGGTCATCGAGGCGCGGCCTTAGCCGCCCCGCCGATGTCCGGATCCCTTGCCCCCGCTCCCGACGGAACCGCCGATCCCAAGTTGGCCCCGGCCAGAACGGCCGACAACCGCATCAGTGCCACCGATCAGCACGGCGAGGCACAGAACCAGACCATCACTGAGATCTTCACCAAGTTCGAGCACTGGATCAGCATCGGCATCGGCGGTGTGCTGATCGTGGCCACGCTGCTGCTGCTGTCGGGAACCCTGGCCAGCGTATGGGACGTGGCGCGGCACTGGCCGGACACGACCAACGTCTTCCTCGTCGTCGACAAGCTGCTGTTCGTGCTGATGCTGGTTGAAATCCTGCACACCGTCCGGCAATCAATCGCCAGCGACCAGATCGCGGTGGAGCCATTCCTGATCGTCGGACTGATCGCCTCGGTGCGGCGCATCCTGATCGTGACGGTGGAAGTCGCCAACGAGGGCAAGGGGCAGAACCCGGTCGAGTTCAATCACGCGATGATCGAACTCGCCGTTCTCGGCGCCCTGACCCTGATCCTGATCGTGTCGATCTACATGTCGCGGCGGAGCCGTGCCCTACGCTGACGGCCGGCTTCGCGCAGACGTCCGCCGCGGACGATCAGAAGCCCCAGTGGCTCTGCCAGGTGTCGTTGGCCGCCGGCGCGGCTGCCGGCGCAACGACGTAGCCGGTCGACTCCGCGACGAAATGGGCACGGTGGTGGACGACATGGTGCATCTGCACCGACTGATGCGCCGAGCGGGCCGGAAGCTCCCGTGCCTGGGCGGCACCGCAGAGCGTCAGGGTGGCGAGTGCAAAAGCTGCGAGAATCCTCATGATCTGGTGTCCTTCTGTTGGTGGTCTCCATTTGGTCGGCATTATGGGGATTGCCAGCGACGCCATTTCATGGCAGCCGCGCACTCAGGTCATATGACGCTCGCACGCGCGACGTCAGCCTCCGGCGGCTCTGGCGAGCGGCAGGATGGCGAGCGAGCGCACGCCCTGCGCCCCGTGGATCAGCACGCCTTCGATGTCGGCCGTCGCCGATGGGCCGGTGTGGAAGACGGCGTAGTGCGCGCTGGCGAACTCGGGCCGCGCATAGGCCCGGTGCATGTTGGCGACGATGTCGGCCGGGTCGAGCAGCACGATGAGGTGCTGGGCGAGGTAGCCCAGCGTGTTGACGCCGAGTTCGGCTTCGGTCAGCAGAACCGAGCCGGTTTCCGCCACGCCGAAGGCGGCGCGCACGATCGCCACGTCCACGTCGGCGAGCGAGGACGGGGCGGCGGCGTTGTCGAGATCATGCGTGCCGGCGATCTCCGCGACGCGGGAAATCACCATGCTCGCGCCGGCGATCCGCTCTCGCACCGGCGCCAGCGGGTCGCCGGGCGACGGCTCCAATGCCGTGCCGCCCATCGCACGGAAGGCCGTCAGGAAGCGGGCGGTCAGGTCGCCGCCCTCGTCGAAGAAGGGCACCTCGGGCCGGGCCAGCGGCGCCGGCCTGTTGGCGCGGATCCTGGCGAGAATGGCGTCGCGACCGCTCACGGCGGGGGCTCCCCGTCAGCCGGCTTGGCTGGCGCCGACGCGATCTGCCCGCTGTCGTCCCGCGCCCCGACATCCCGGTTCTGAACGCCCCGGTTCTGAACGCCCCGGTTCTGCACGCCCCGGTTCTTGGCCCACCACAGGTGAAAGCTTTCACCCGGCGGCTGCGGGTTCTCGCGACCCCGGCCCCAGGCGTTGAGGCGGCTGTAGGTGGCGAAGCGCGGCAGGTGCTGCAGCGCGCTGTCGGCGGTGGCAAGCGCCCGGCGGTACAAACGCGGATTGCCGAGCACGGCGCCGGCCGCCTGCATCGCCGTCTTCTTCGCCCAGGGCACCTCGTGCTCCCTCGCCATCACCTCGCGCCAAGCATAGATCTGCTCGTGCAGGTTGATCTTGACCGGGCACACGTTGGTGCAGGATCCGTTCAGCGTCGAGGCGAAGGGCAGGTTCGAGAACTTGTGCTTGTTGAAGGTCGGGTCGATCACCAGCCCGAGCGGCCCGGTATAGGTGAAGCCGTAGCTGAGGCCGCCCGAGCGCCGGTACACCGGGCAGGTGTTCATGCAGGCGCCGCAGCGGATGCACTTCAGAGACGTCCAGAACTGTTCCAGCCCGAGCCGGGCGGAGCGCCCGTTGTCGACGAGCACGACGTGCATCGCAGCTTCCCGGCGGGCGCTGCGGAAATGCGAGGTGTACTGCGTCACCGGCGAGCCCAAAGCCGAGCGCGACAGCAGCCGGATGAAGACGCCGAGGTCGCTCGTGCGCGGCACCAGCTTCTCGATGCCGACCGAAACGATGTGCAGCGGCGGCGTGTTGGCGCTGAGGTCGGCATTGCCCTCGTTGGTGCAGGTGACCACGGCGCCGGTCTCGGCGACGATGAAGTTGCCCCCGGTCAACCCGGCGTCGGCGTCCAGGATCAGCGGGCGCGTGGTCATGCGCTGGGAGTGGGCGAGGTAATGCGGGTCGTCGTTGCCGGGCTCGGTGCCCAGCGTGCGGCTGAACACGTCGGCGACGTCCGAGCGCAGCTTATGGACGGAGGGCACCACGACGTGGCTCGGCGCCTCGTTGTCGAGCTGCTGGATGCGCTCGCCGAGATCGGTCTCGGTGACCGAGATGCCGTGCTCGCCGAGGTATTCGCGCATCCCGCATTCTTCGGTCAGCATCGATTTCGACTTGATCAGCGTCCGGGCACCGGCCTCGCGCAGGATCGCGAGGACGATGGCGTTGTGCTCGGCCGCGTCCTCGGCCCAGTGCACGGTGACGCCGTTGGCCTTCGCTGCCGCCTCGAACTGCAGGAGATAGGTGTCGAGGTGGGTGAGCGTGTGCTCCTTGATCTGCGAGGCGAGGGCGCGCAGCTCCTCCCATTCCGGCACGGCGAAGGCCTGGACGTCGCGCTTGCGGCGCAGGTCCCACAGGCGCTCGTCGTGGAACTTGAGGTGCTCGGGCGCGGCGAGGAAACGCTCGGCCGCCTCGGCGTGGTCGATCCGGCCCCGGCGCATCACGGCGCCGCGCGGCTGCGGTTCGCGCGCACCCGCTCGCCCGGCGTTGGGCTGCAACGGCCGGCTGGTCGTTTCACCGTGGGACAGGCGCTCGCCGTCCTGCCCGCGCGCCGATTCGTCGTCGCGGGCGCGCAGGTCTTCGTGCAGCAGGTCGCGCCCGCTCATTGCGTCGCCCCGTTGAGAACCTGCGCGATGTGGATGAACTTCATCGGGCTTCCCGCGCGCTCGGCGCAGCCTTTCTGGTGCATCAGGCAGGAGGTATCGGCCGACACGATGTAGGCGGCGCCGGCCCTGGCATGGTCCGCCACCTTGTCGCAGCCGGCCTTGACCGACACCGCCTCCTCGAAGACCGAGAAGGTGCCGCCGAAGCCGCAGCATTCATCGGGTCGCGCCGGCTCGACGAGTTCGAGGCCCGCCACCTTGGCGAGGAGATCGAGGGGCTTGGAGAAGAACGGGGCGTTGATCTCGCTGGCACGGGCGTGCTCCAAGCCGCGCAGCGAACCACAGCCGTTGTGCAGCCCCACGCGGTGCGGAAACCGTGCCCAGGGGAACGCCTCGACCTTCAGGATGTCGTGGAGGAACTCCACCAGTTCGACCGTGCGGGCGCGCACGGCACGCACGGCGTCGGTCTGCTCAACGGCGGTGAACTTCGAGCGCACGTGGTTCACGCAGCTTCCCGAGGGGCAGACCACGTGATCGAAACCGGCGAATACGCGGGCAAAGTTGCGCTCGGTTGCCGCCGCCTCGGCCTGACAGCCGGAATTCGCCATCGGCTGCCCGCAGCAGGTCTGATCGAAGGGGTAGTCCACCTCGCAGCCCAGCCGCTCCAGCAGCTGCAGGGTCGCAACCCCCACTTCGGGAAAGAAGGCATCAATGTAGCAGGGGATGAACAGGCCGACCCGCATCGCGCTTCCAACCCTCACAGGCGCCGGGTTTGCCCGGGCGCCAAATGCAACTTGCACCCGATGCCCGGGTTCAATCGGCCGGGCCGGCTCCCATTTATATCGTCACGGTGGCCCGTACCACGGCGGCCAGCACCATGCGCCAGCATTTCATCCGCCATCATCTTCCCACGCTTCTCGCCCCGCTGCTCGGAAGTACGGTGGGCCTCGCCGCAGCCGCCCCGCTGCCGGACACCTTCGCCGCCCGCGTCGAGGCGCTGGCCTCCATGGCGAGCCTGAACGCCGCCATCCTCGGCAGCCGCAGCGCGACGGCGACGCTGGAAACCTGGTGCGCAACCCATGCGCTCGCGGCCGAGCCGACGGTTGTGGCCGTGCGCGTGCCGGGAGCGGACAAAGCGGCCGATGCCGAGCAACGTCGCCGCCTGCAGGTGGGGCCGGACGAGCCGATCCGCTATCGCCGCGTGCACCTGACCTGTGGCGGGCGGGTGCTGTCGGACGCCGACAACTGGTATGTTCCTTCGCGTCTGACGCCGGAAATGAACCGGGCGCTCGACGCCACCGATCTGCCGTTCGGCAAGGTCGTGGCGTCGCTGCACCCGATGCGCCAGACCTTTGCCGCCGCAGTGCTGTGGAACGTTCTGCCGCCCGGCTGGGAGTTGCAGCCGCCGTCGGCGGACGGGCCGGGTGCGCTGGACTTGCCGGCGATCCTGTTCGAACACCGCGCCGTCCTTTACGACGCGCAGCGCCGGCCTTTCTGCGAGGTCGACGAGCACTACACCCGCGACAACCTCGCCTTCGCCTGGAGTCTTCCTTCGCCGGCCCCGGCCAAGGCGCGCTGACGACGAGGCCCGCCGGCCGCATGCTTCGTTAAGCCGGGGCGCCCTATGCTGAGCCTCGGACAGGGGCCGCACGAGATGGACGGGCGAAAGTCGTCGCACGGGGCTGGGATCATCACCCTCGCCGGTCTGGCCTGCTTCCTCTTCGTCTACTTCCGCTGCAGGCCCTGGGACCTGCGCGAGGGCGTGATGATCGGGGCGCCGCTGGGCCGCGACTTCGTCAACTTCTGGCTCGGCGGCCGTTTGGCACTCGACGGCTCGCTGTCGACCCTGACCGACCTGCCGGCCTACAACGACCTCGTTTCGCGCACCTTCGACCACGACCCGCGCGACACCTTCATCTTCTCCTACCCGCCGCACCTGCTGCTGCCGCTCGCGGCGCTGGCCTGCCTGCCCTATCGGCTGGCTCTGCTGGGGTGGACCGCCGCCAACCTCGCCGCCCTGGCGGCGGCGACACGGCTTGTCGAGCGCACCGACACCAAGCTCATGCTGTCGACCTGCCTGTCGCCGGCCGCGCTGGCGATGGTGATGTACGGTCATTTCGGCGGCCTGCTCGCCCTCGCCCTGGCGACCATCCTGCGCCAAGCCGAGCGCCGGCCGACCGTCGCCGGCCTGTGCCTTGCCGGACTGACGTTCAAACCGCAGCTGGCGCTGGTCGTCGGTCTCGTCCTGCTCGGTGCCGGGCGCTGGCGCTGCCTCGCCGCCGGCGCCGGCGCCACGCTCGTTCTGCTCGGCGCCTCCGTGGCGGCGTTCGGGCTCGACCCGTGGCGCGGCTTTCTCGGCGTGACGCTGCCCGTGCAGGGACGCCTGCTCACCGATTTCGAGCTCGGCATGCTGAGAACGACCATCTCCCCCTACCTCGGAGCGCGCGCCCTCGGCCTGTCCGGCACGGTCGCCTCCGCCGTGCAGATGGTGGCGAGCGCTGCGGCCGTGGCGCTCGCGGTGCGCGCCCTGCGCCGGGGCGAGGCGGCCGCGCCGGCCTTTCTCGCCGTGGCCCTCGCGGCGGTGATCGCGCTGCCCTACGCCAACGCCTACGACCTCGTGCTGCTCGCCCCGGCGCTGACCCCCATGGTTCTTGGCCGGCTCGCGGACGAAAAGGCCGGCGGGGGGAACGAGGGCTGGGCCGGCGCGGCCCGTCTCGTGACATGGATCGCGCCGCCGCTCGCCTGGCAGTTGATGTCGTGCGGCCTCCCGTTGCTGGCCGTTGCAGCCCTCGCCATGCTCGCAGCCGGTGCCGTGCCTCCGCGCATCCGCCCGGCGCAATGCCGCCTTGCCGCCTGATCGCAGCCCCTCGCACGCTGCGGACGGCGGCGGCGCGCCACGCCGAGCGCGCTTGCGGGCTGCCGCCGGATGGTGTGAGCTTCGCGCGCCGAGATTGCATCGGCGCGAGCGGTCCAGGCGAGATTCCAACTGATGGCGAACGACTCACTCTCCTTCAAGCCCGGCGAAACGACCGACGGTGCGGGCAAGCCGGTCGTGGTGATCGTCGGCTGCGGGTTCGGGGGACTGCAGGCGGCGATGCACCTCGCCAAGCTCGACATCGAACTGGTGCTGATCGATCGAACCAACCACCACCTGTTCCAACCCCTCCTCTACCAGGTGTCCACCGCCGCCCTGGCTCCGTCCGACATCGCCTCGCCGGTGCGCAGCCTCGTCGGCAAGCATCCCAACGTGTCTGTGATCTTCGGCGAAGTCGACGGCGTCGATACGCAGGCGCGCAAGGTGAGGGTGCGCGACACCATCGCGATCGCCTACGACACCCTCATCATCGCCACCGGCTCGGCCTACACCTGGTTCGGCCACGACGAATGGGCCGAGCACGCCGCCGTGCTGAAGACCTTGCCGGACGCGCTGGAAATCCGCCGCCGGATCCTGGAAGCCTTCGACTGGGCGGAAAGCCGGGCAGATACGGCGGAAGTGAGCGCCCTGACCAGCTTCGTGGTCGTCGGCGGCGGTCCCACGGGGGTCGAGCTGTCGGGATCGCTCGCCGAACTGGCACGGGCGACGCTGAAGGCGGAATACCGGCACATCGATCCTTCGAAGGCGCGCATCGTGCTCGTCGACGCGGCGCCGCGTATCCTCGCCGAATTTCCCGAGCGCCTGTCGGCCTACGCCAAGCAGGCGCTGGAGAAGCTCGGCGTCGAGGTGAAGCTCAACGCGCCGTGCGAATGCATCGATGGCCGGGGCATCATCGTGGGCGGCGAGCGCATCGAGGCGGCCAACGTATTCTGGGCGGCGGGCACCCGCGCCCAGCCGGCCGCGCAGTGGCTCGGAGCGAAGGCGGCCAAGAACAACGGGGTCGTGGTGAACGACGACTGCTCGGTTCCCGACCATCCGGAAATCTTCGTGATCGGCGATGTCGCGAGTTTCCGCGCGGCCGACGGCAGTACGCTGCCGGCTTTGGCGCCGGTGGCCAAGCAGCAGGGCGCCTACGTGGCCAAGGTGATCGCGAGCCGGCTGGGACGTCGCGCGCATCCCGGCCCATTCAAGTACACCAATCTCGGCACGATGGCGGTGATCGGGCGCTCCCACGCGATCGCGCTTCTCGCCGGCATGAAGCTGAGCGGCCGGATGGCGTGGCTGGCCTGGTCGCTGGTCCACCTGCTGCTGCTGATCGGGTTCCGCAACAGGTTGATCGTGTTCACCAACTGGGCCTACGCCTTCTTCACCTACGGGCGCGGCTCGCGGCTGGTGGTCGGGCGACCCAACCGCGTCACGGCCGGCGATTACCTTCAAACGCCCGAGCACATGACCAACACCGGGGCAACGACGCCGCAAGCGGCGGAGTAGACCGCGTTAACCCTCCTCTCATCTGAGACGGACCGTCGCAGCCACATTTCGCCGATAACCGCCGTTACGACGGAAAGCGGAGACGGACGATGAGCAAGACGGCGGAAAAAACCGATCCGAAGCTGTGGGAGAAGGTCAAGACGAAGGTGACGAAGGGCGACCACGGCGGCAAGCCGGGACAGTGGTCGGCGCGCAAGGCGCAGATGGCGTCGAGCGAATACAAGAAGGAAGGTGGCGGTTACAAGGGCGCGAAGTCCGACGACAACCATCTCCAGCAATGGACGGACGAGGACTGGGGAACCAAGTCCGGCAAGGAAAGCGAAGAGACGGGGGAGCGCTACCTGCCCAAGGCGGCGCGGGAAAGCCTGAGCGACAAGGAGTATGCTCGCACGAGCGATGCCAAGCGCCGCGACAGCAAGGCCGGCAAACAATACTCGGCTCAGCCGAAGGATGTCGCCCGCAAGACGAAGGCCCACCGGTCGACGGGGTCGGGGACGCCCGCCGAGCACGCGTCCGGTAAATCGGCCTCGACGAAACCCGGCGGATCCGCTTCTCCCGAGCGCGGCTCGCGAGGTGGGACGACACGCGCCGAACTCTACAAGCAGGCCAAGCAGAAGAATATCCCTGGCCGCTCGAAGATGACACGGGAGCAACTTGAGAAGGCTGTCGCATAGCGATGTCGTCCTTCTCCCAGGGTTTGCTGTCCCTCTTGCCGGGCACCGGTCACGATAGTCTGTGCGCCGGCCTGCGCCTCGGCGCAGAGGTGACCGCGTGCCGCAGGCGAATACGGCCGGGGTAGGTAGCGTTCCCGGTCGATACCGGCTTTCCTGCCCAGACCGGGACGTTTCCGGTGCCTTTATGGCGTAGCTTCTGTAGAAAGGTCTGGGCATGGATAGACGTAGGTTTTTCGCTGCGTTCGGCGGTTTCGTGGTTTCCGGCGTCGCAGCGAAGGCACAGACGGCCGGTGTGCCGATCATTGGCGATATCCTGACGATTCCGGGCGCCGTCGTGGGCACGGGTGTGGGTGTCGTCGGCGGCACGGTCGGTGGCGTTACGGATCTTGTGCCCAAGCTGCCCGGTGCCGGCTTCCGGCTGGCTGCGCTGCAGAATGGCGATTACGCGATCGAGGCCAGCAGGCTGGTGCTTGAAACGTCCGGCAACCGCTCGATCCGCGATTTCGCGCAGCTGGAAATCAACGAGCAGACGGCGATCGCCGCGACATTGTTCGCGACACCGGGATCCGTCCCGCCCCGTCCCGACCAGCAGGCGATCATCGCGAGCCTGGCGGCGACGCGACCTGGTCCGCGTCTTGATCGCCGTTACGTACTCGGGCAGATCAACGCGCACAGGGAGGCCCTCAAGCTCAGCACCTTCTACGCGCAGAACGGACTCGATCCGCGCGCGCAGGCCGTTGCGGTTGCTTCGATACCGACCATTCAGACCCATCTTGCGATCCTGTATCGACTGCGCGTCGGTATCCCGGCCGTCTGACGAACCGCAAGCCGCGTGAACCGCCGCGCGCGGTTCTACGGTAGGAGAGAAGGATCCGAGGCGGAACCGGGCCTCGGATCCCTACGATTTCCAAGGTTGGCAAAGGCCAGCGCGAACGGCATGGCGGCCCTTCTGAGATGCTGCGCGGAACGCGCCATGAGGTCGTTCCGTCCACTCCGCTCCTCGGCATCTTCCCGTCGGCGGAGCGAGCGGCATCGGCAGCGGCCAACCCTGCAGAACCTTAAGGTGCAGTCTGGCTGTTGGGTGACGTCCGTCATACCGCCGCAGCCGTGAGCCTCGCGGTGGAGCCGCGCCCATGTCGTGCAAGGGAGCGAACGTGAGCTCGGCGGCTCCGTCCCGTCCACCCTCCCCATCGCTCGTCCTCGTCACTCCGGCGGCCTGCGCGATGACGATGTCGGAAACACCTGGGCGCCGCCAAACCGTCGCCGCGCCGCGGTGAGGCGAGGTGCCCGGCGGCGGAAGCCCGATCAGTCACGGATGCACTCGGCCAGAGGATCCTGCCGTCGCCGCTCCGGGCGATGCCCCGGCCACTCATCGGCGATCGTAACGCTTCCAACCCGCGCCGCAGCGGCGTAGAACGCCTGCATCGACCGACCCGGACGGCAATGGTCTTTCCCGTCCGGTTTCCACCACCATCGCGCCACAAGGAGACGCGGATGTCGACACCCTATCTGCCGTTTGGCAGGCCGCTGCCGCTAGGTGCGCGGGCCGTGCCGATCATGCTGGCGCTCGTTGCCGGCCTGCCCGCGCCGGCCGGCGCGCAGGGGACGACCGAGCAGCGGCAGGCCTGCACGGGCGACGCCCTCAAGCTGTGCTTTTCCAGCATTCCCAACGTGGAAAAAACAACGGCGTGCATGAAGGCGCACTATGCCGAGTTGACCCCGCGATGCCGCGCCGCCTTCGCCACGGCAAGTCCGCCCCCAGCCGCCAAGGAACCCGCCAAGGAAAAGGTCGCGAAGGTCCCGGCGGATAAGCCGGTCCTGGAGAAGCCGAGGGAAGAGAAGCCCGCCGGCGAAAAGCCCGCGGCGCAAAGACCGGCCGCCGAGCGGACCGCCGCGGGCAAACCAGCCGTGGAGAAACCGGCCAAGGCCAAGGTGGCCCGTGCCCGTCCGGTCGAGCCGGTCGAGCGCCGTGCCCGCGTGGCCCGCCTGACGGAACCGCGGGCGCGCCGTCCCGCCGAGACCTTCGTGCCCGCTCCGCGCGCGCCATCGCCCCGCGCGCGCATCGAGACTCCCCGCGAGGAGGCGCCGGCGGTCGTTGCCCTGCCCCAGAGGGAACCGGTTGTGCCCCGCCTGTCCCGTCCGCGCAGCAACCTCGCCCTGCTGTGCCGCGAAGGCCTGATCGATGCCTATACCTGCGGCAACACCATCCCGGCCCTGGGACTGGGCGAGTAAGTCGCCAGCCGACCGGATCGGACGGCGGTTTACCCCTGTCGACGACGTAGGCGTCGACCTGCTTGGGCCTGCCGGTTCCCATGACCATTGCCGGCATCGGCACGTCGCGGGCGTCGGCTTGACCGGAGGTGCGGACGGCGTCCGGCATGACGTCGAAGGCGTCTGCGCCGGGTTGGGTGTCGCCGCGGCCCATCGTGCCGCGCGGCAGCGCGCCCGTGGCCGGCACTGAAGCGGGATACGGCGCGGGCGAACGGCAGCCTTGCTTCGGCCTCATTCAGCTTGTGCGCGAAGATTGGCGGCGGTACTCGTCGACGCCAGGGCGGGGATCGGCTCATGCGACGGATACTGGCGATACTGTTGGCGCTGGCGATGCCGGTGGGCGCGGCTGCGGCCGAGCCGCCGGGCTTGCGTGCCGCTGCGCAGAGCTTCGATGAGGCGTTCAGCCTCGGTCTCCGCATCCAGCTGCAGATCCGCCTGATCGCCGCCGGCTACTTCAACGGGGTGCCCATCGAGCACCTCGGCAAGCGCCTGTTCGAGGCCGTGCAGAATTTCCAGGGCGCCAACGGCTTCCCGCCCGACGGCCGCTTCACCCGGGTCGAGATCCGCCGCCTCGCCGCCGAGAGCGACGAGAAGCTGGTGATGTGGGGCTTTCGCACCATCACCCATCCGACGCGGCCGGTCACGATCTGGGCGCCGCTCGGGCTCGACCTCGACGTCGTCGCCCGCCCGCGCGGCCTGCACTACGAGGACCGGCAGGGCCGGCTCGAACTCGACATCCTGTCCTATCCCGCCGCCAACGTCGAGACGGCCTATCGCAGCTCGCTCGCCGACTGGGCGCGCAAGGGCTGGCTCATCCATTACCCCGTGTTCAACGCCGCCGAGGGTTGGTTCGTGGTGTCGGCCACCTCGCCCGACGGGCACGACCATTACTACCGCTACCATCAGGACGGCGCGGCCGTGACCGGCTTCGCGCTGGAATGGAACAACGCGGCCGGCAACATCAACGCCGAGCGCATCGCCATCATCCTGTCCGGCTCGCTGCGCGCGGCGATGACCGGCGCCCCCTTCACCGACCCGCCCGAGATCACCGCGCCCGATCCCGTGCGGCAGGTGGCCGTGCCCGCGGCGGTGCCGGCCCCGCCGAAAGCTCCGCCCCCTGCCCCAAGCCCGGCCAAGACGGACACGGCGAGCACCGGCACCGGCGTCTTCGTCAGCGAGGACGGCCACCTCGTCACCAATGCCCACGTGGTCAAGGACTGTTCGGACATCGCGGTGAAGACCGCCAACGGCAACCAGTACCCCGCGCAAAAGCTCGCCGCCGACGAGGCGAACGACCTCGCCTTGCTGCGCGTCGGCGAGCTGCGCCCGGCGGTGGTGGCGGCGCTGCGGCCGGCCGGCCTGCGCCTCGGCGAGGGCGTGGAAGCCTTCGGCTTCCCGCACGCCGATCTGCTGGCGTCGTCGGGCAACTTCACGCTCGGCAACGTCACCGCCCTGGCCGGCCTGCGCGACGACGCCCGCTACCTGCAGATCTCCGCCCCCGTGCAGGCCGGCAACTCGGGCGGCCCGCTGCTCGAC
>CALMGA010000046.1:0-364 GCA_937863205.1 uncultured Beijerinckiaceae bacterium
CCGCTGTAGGCGCGGGCCAGCGCCGCAGAGATCGTCTCCGCCCGCACAGCGCCGGCTGAAGTGAGCGGCACGGCGGCGAGCGCAAGAAAAAGAACCGAGCGCAAAACCTCGGCGCAGGCAGCGAAAGAGGTTCCGCAAGGCGCCGCAAAATGCCTCTGCGAAACCGCTGCCGTGGTTATGCCGTCGTGGCGAGAGGTATTGTCGAGAACATATGTCACGGACACCGTCATATAAAAATTGCGCGGTAATTTGGATCACTGCCTAAAAACAGGTTGACTATCCGCATCAAATTAATGCGGTGCATCAAATTTGTCACAAACGCATCGCATTCCGTAACGTGCGGACCGCCGAGCGTAAAACCTTT
>CALMGA010000046.1:448-766 GCA_937863205.1 uncultured Beijerinckiaceae bacterium
GTTGCCGTGGGCCATACCCAGGGGGCTGGCAGACATGACTTATCAACGCACCGACTATTGGCGCGCGAAGTAGGCATTGCGCAGCTGCTCACTCAACGAAGGAGCAGCTGCAAGCGCTTTTGTAAAACTTGTCCTATCGAGTACATAGACGATACCGTCCTTGAAGCCTATAATAGTGGCATTGCGCGCGTCACCGGTGATGAGAGCCCGCTCGCCGAAATACCTGCCATCCGCAAGCGTCGCGACCACACTTCGCTCATCCACTCCGCCGACAAAAACCTTTACTGTTCCGGCGCGGATGAGGAAGAAGTGCTCGCC
>CALMGA010000046.1:776-2022 GCA_937863205.1 uncultured Beijerinckiaceae bacterium
TTCCATCTTCTCGGCCACTTGACTTAATTCGGCAGGATTGAGTCCGGAAAAGAAGTCGATTTTCGAGAGCATCTCGCAGATGATGACCTGCTCGCGCACGGCGACGTCGGATACGATACGACCATCGACGAGCGAGACGATGCGGTCGGCGCGATCGAGGACACGGTTGTCATGCGTGACCATCAGGCATGAAGCTCTGCCGCCCTTCACCTGCTCCTGCAACAGGCCAACCACCTCTGCCCCAGATTTGGCGTCGAGTGCCGCCGTCGGCTCGTCGGCCAATATCAAACGCGGCGCATTGACGAGCGCGCGGGCCACGGCGACGCGTTGGCGCTGCCCGCCCGACAGGCCGCTGGGTCGGCGATGCATCTGCTTGCCGAGCCCGACCCGCTCCAGAATGCGCGCCGCGCGCGCCGTCACGTCGTCGTCCCGTCCCGTATGTAGCTGCGCCGCCATCGCGACATTGTTGAGAGCGCTCAGAGAGTCGAGCAAGTTATGCAGCTGGAAGATGAAGCCGATGCTGCGCCGCAACTCGATCAGCTCCGTGTCGGGCAGCCCGATCACGTTGCGGCCAAGCACACGCAAGGTTCCTGCCTGACCACTCCGCAGCGCCCCCAGGAGCGTCAGGAGGGTGGTCTTCCCCGAGCCGGAGGGGCCAGTCAGGATCACCAGTTCGCCGGGCGGCACCACCAGGTTGATGTCGTTCAGGATCCTGGTACGGTTCTCACCCACGCCGAGATGGTGCGTAAGGTCGGCCGCCAGTGCGATGTAGGGTTCCTGTGATCCCATCGAGGGCGATCGATCCGCCAAGCGCTACCGCTCCTTCCTAGAAGAGGTCCACCGGGTCCGCTCGACGCAACTCCTTCGCGCTGAACAGAGCCGAGGCCAGACTCATGATGAGGACGAGCATCAGTACGGCAAGGAGGTAGCTCGTCTTCAAGGCGAGCGGCAGCTTCGTGATCGAACCGACCGCGAGGTAGATAAGGTAGACAATGACGGTCGAAGGCACGTAGGCGGTGATCGCCACGATGGCAGCGATGACGATGATAAGGGTCAGGAAGAACAGCCTGCCGTACCCGATCGCCCGCAGCACGGCATACTCCTTCAGATTGTCGTTGATCATCCCGTGCAGCACTTGCGTGATGAAGACGATGCCGACGAAGATGCCGACGCCAAGGCCGGTGTTGAAGATGAAACCAATCGGCGTATGAAAGGCGTAGAAGTTCGTCTCGTTCTCAATGAAGTC
>CALMGA010000047.1 GCA_937863205.1 uncultured Beijerinckiaceae bacterium
CCGCCGGAGCACCGCCACGGGGAGCTCCGCTGGCGGCCGGCGCCGCTGCGCCTGGCCCGGCCCGGCCCGCGCCGCCCGCGCGTCCGGCACCTGCCGCTCCCGCTCCGCCCGGAGCCGCTGCCCCGGCAGCCGGGCCTTCCGATCCGGCGGCTTGCGAGGCCGGTGGCGCCAGCACGGCGAAGCTCGAAAGGGCGAGCACTCCGGTGCCGACAAGCAGCATTCTTCTGATCTCAAACGTCACGGCGTATCCTTGTTTTCGCGCAAACCGCAGCGGTCGCATGGCTCGGCAACCGGCACCCGCGCGAAACGATCCCGGATGAACTGCCGCACCGCGATCCGCGCCGGCTTAGATCGTTCGGGCGAGGGGACCTGCCCGATCCCGGCATCCACGGGATGGCGTGAACTTCGCAGCGTAACCGCGACCTGCCACGCGCCCTCCCGTTTGACGCCCGATCCTGTGCCCGCGACGGGGCGGAGAAAGTTGCCGCTACAGCATCGGACCGAAAACCACTGCGCACTTTTCGATCCGAGGCGCTAGCCGCAGGTTGACGCCGATCAGCAGCAAGCCCTGAATGGATTTTTCTGCTCGATGGAGATCAAGCCCAACAGTCATGCGGAAGCGCTGAGCCTGGGAAGCGGCCGAGACCGCCGCCGCCGAGCGCATGTCCCAAAAAAAGCGAGAACGGACTGCGATGCGAACTCTTGTTTCGAAATCAGCGGACGATGCTTTGCGGAATCGGATCGAAAGCGAAGTCCAAGCAAGTGGAAGCGACTCGCCTCGTCGGCTTCGATAACGAAGACCCGCGCTGGACCCCTTCGTTTGCAGGCGATGGCGCAGATCTTCAGCGCCGCAGTGGATCAAGCCATCGGGCGGCGGCGAGGGCGATCAGCGAGAGAGCCAGGGCGACGACGATGCGGACCAGCGCCGTGCCGGCGGCGAGGTGGTGAAGGGCGACGCCGACGATCGACACTGGGATCAGCACGGCGGCGGCAATGAAGACCGTTGCCGCGACGACACGGACGAGTACGGCAAGCGAGTGGGTGTGATGGGGCGTGAGACGAGCGCCGATCATGAGAAACTCCAATGCGGCGCACCAAATTGGTGCTGCGATGCAATATAAAAGAAGTTGTCAACTCCGCCAATAGGGGGAGGAACGTTCAAGGCGCAGGGCAGGGCCGCGCTCGCGATGCAGACACGCACGGCGCCTGACTGATGAACCCATGCCGCTAAGCAGGACGAGCACACGAGTGCACAGCCTTGTCGGCAGCATGCGCCTCGCGAAGCGATCCGATCGAACGAGCGAGGCTCCAGGCGATGGCGCCCGAGCGAGCGGAGGTGAGGGTCACCGCAACACGTTGCGGAGCACAACGCAGTTCCCGCCGCCGCGCTCAAGCTTGCGGCACAGCCCTTCGCTCGCCGCCCGGCTGTCGTTCTCGATCTGCACGACGTATTTGCGCGCGGGGGCCTCGCCGAAGCGGCGGCGGCGCAGGGCGAAGGGCAGGGCGCCGAGCGTGTCGGCGTATTTGGCGCGGATCAGCTGCCATTCCGCCAGCACGGCCGGCCGGTTGAAGCTGCCGACCAGGATCACCGCCCAGGCCTTGGGCGGCGGCGCACCGGGATCGTCGGCGGGCGGGCTCGCGCGGCGGCCGGCGTTGCCGGCGAAGGCGAGGCAGGAAAAGCCCGGCTCGGGGGCGAGGGCCGGGGGCGGCGAAGCACGCCATTCCCCAATTTCGTGTCCGGTGACGATTGCGACATACTCGATCGTCTCCCGCGGCAGGCCGGCGCTGCCGGCGAGCCAGCGGCCGAGCCGTCCGGGGCCGGCATTGTAGGCGGCTGCGGCGAGGCCGATGTTGCCGAACTGCGCCCGCAATTCCTTGAGGTAGGCGGCGGATTCGTCGAGCGCCCGCGTCGGCTCGAAGGGATCAAGCAGGCCGCGCGCGGCCGCCGTTCCCGGCATGAACTGCGCCACGCCCTGCGCCCCGGCCGGACTCTGCGCCAGCGGGTCGAAGCGGCTTTCCTGCCAGATCAGCCGGGTGAAGAAGGCGAAGGGCAGGTCGTTGCGGCGAGCCGCCGCCTCCAGCGCGCCGCACAGGGTCGGCCGGGCCGGCATTTGCGCTCGCGCGGTGCCGGCCAACATCATTGCGGCAAGCACGGCGGCGGCTCGCACGAAGCACGAGCCGATCACGCCGCGCCCGCCCGCTCTGCTGCCTACGGCTTCTGCTTGGCCCGCCACGCCCGCACCGTGTCGAGAACGTTCCGGATGTGCGGCGCGGCGTCGCCATCCGCGAGGCTCGACAGGATCGTGCCATCGGGCGCGATCACGTAGGACACCCGCTCGGCGAACCCCAAGCTGGTGCCGGGGATGGCCAGGGCGACGCCGTAGCTGCGGGCGACGGCGAGCTTGGGATCGGCGCCGACGGGGAAGGTGTCGCGGCATTCCTTGGCCGAAAACTCCCGCTGCGTGGCGAGGCTGTCGGCGGACAGGCCGATCACGCTGGCGCCGGCCTGCGCGAACTGCGGCATGGCGTCGGCGAAGTCGTGCGCCTCCACCGTGCACACGCTGGTGAAGCTTTTGGGATAGAAGTACAGGACCACCGGCCCCTTCTTCAGCGCCGCCGCTAGCTCGAAGGTGAAGGTGCGCCCGCCCTGCGCCGCCTCCACCGTGAAGGGTGGTGCGGTTACCCCGGTCTGCAGCGCGGCCGAGGCGGAACGGGACTGCATCGCCAGCGCGGGGAGAAGCACCAGAGCGCTGAGGCAGGCAAGGAGCGGGACGAAGCGTCGGGAGGTCATGGGATGCACCTTATCCGGCAACGCGCACCAGCGTCTTGCCGAAATTGCGTCCCTCCAGCATGCCGAGGAAGGTGGCCGGCGCGTTCTCCAGGCCGTCGGTCACGTCCTCGCGATAGCGGATGCGGCCCTCGGCGATGCCGGCCGCCACCTCGTCGAGAAAGGCGGCATGGTGGTCGGCGTAGAACTCGGTGTTGATGAAGCCGCGCAACGTCAGGCTCTTGATGAGGACGTCGCGCATGGCGGCGGCGAGGCGGCCGGGTGCTTCCTCCACGGTGCCGCTGTATTGCGCGATGAGTCCGCAAACCGGCACCCGGGCGAAGGAATTGAGCAGGGGCTGCACGGCCTGCCACACGGCGCCCCCGACGTTCTCGAAGTACACGTCGATGCCGTTCGGGCAGGCGGCGGCGAGCTGCGCGGGCATGTCGGGCGCGCGGTGGTCGATCGCTCCGTCGAAGCCGAGGTCGTCGGAGAGGTAGCGGCATTTGGCCGGACCGCCGGCGAGACCGACCGCCCGGCAGCCCCACATCTTGGCGAGCTGGCCGACGAGCGAGCCGACCGGGCCGCTGGCGGCCGCGACCACAACCGTTTCGCCGGGCTTGGGCCGGCCGATCAGCTTGAGGCCGGTCCAGGCGGTGAAGCCCGGCATGCCGAGTACGCCGAGCGCGGTCGAGACCGGCGCGATGGCGGGATCGAGCTTGCGCACGCGCACGTCGGGCACGACCGCGGCATGGGTGCTCCAGCCGGTCTGCGCCAGCACGACGTCGCCCACGCGGAAGCTCTGGCAATCGCTGGCAATCACGCAGGCCACGCCCTCCGCCTGCATCGGCGCGCCGAGGGCGACCGGCTTGGCATAGGACGTCCGGTCGTCCATCCGACCGCGCATGTAGGGGTCGAGCGAGAAGGTGAGGGTGCGCAGCAGCAGGCCGCCCGGCGGCAGCGCGGGCATCGCCGTTGTCTCCAGGCGGAGATCGTGGAGCGTCGGCTTGCCCCGCGGCCGCGAAGCGAGAACGATCTGCCGGGCGGTGTCGGGGGTCATCGCGCTGCGTCTCCCGGGGACGACCCTTGCACCGCGTGGGTCAGGCCTTTGCGCGCCAGCCATTCGGCCAAGGCGGCGTTCACGGCCCCGGGGGCGTCCTGCTGCACCCAGTGCGAAGCGTCGGGCAGGCGGCGCAGGGTGAAATCATCGACGAGACCGTCGTAGCCTTCCGTCAACTCCAGGCCCAGCGCCGTATCGTGCTCGCCCCATACCATCAGGGTCGGTATCCCGATCGGCGCCGAAGAGGGCGCCTTGAGGAAGCCGGCGGCATTGGCCCGGTAGTAGTTGAGCATCGCCGTCATCGCGCCGGGGCGCAGCGCGTTGTCGCGGTAGCGGGCGAGCACGTCTGGCGGAAACGCCTGCCTGTTGCGCGACATGCCGGTGAAGGCGCGCTCCACTGCGCGGGCGCCGCCGGCGGTCAGCACCCGCTCCGGCAGCCAAGGCAGCTGGAAGAAGGCGACGTACCAGGATCGCCGGCGCTGCGCCCAGGAATGGGCGATGACCCGGCGATACACGTCGGGGTGCGGCACGTTCATGATGACGAGGCCATCGAGAGGGCGGGCTTGCCGGATCGCGAAGGCCCAGGCGATGACCGCCCCCCAATCGTGCCCGACCAGCAGGCGGCGGCGGGCGCCCAGCGCGTCGAACAGGGTCGCCGCATCCTCGACCAGTGCGTGCAGGCGGTAGGCCGAGCGATCCGCCGGCCGGCTGCTGTCGCCGTAGCCGCGCAGGTCCGGCGCCACCGCTCGCCAGCCGAATCGGGCCAGTTCGGGCAGCTGGTGGCGCCACGAGATCCGCGCCTCGGGAAAGCCGTGCAGCAGCAGGGCGACATCGTCGCCCTCGCCGCATTCGTCGCACGCGAAGTCGAGGCCGTTGGCCCGGATGGTGCGGCTGGTGATCGCCGGGGTCAGCGCCACTCCCTGATATCCACGAAGCGCCCGGCGATGGCCGCCGCCGCCGCCATCTCCGGCGACACCAGATGGGTGCGCCCGCGCGGACCCTGACGCCCCTCGAAGTTGCGGTTGGAGGTCGAAGCGCAGCGCTGTTGCGGCTTGAGCTTGTCGGGGTTCATGCCCAGGCACATCGAGCACCCCGGCTCGCGCCATTCGAAGCCGGCGTCGAGGAACACGCGGTCGAGCCCTTCCGCCTCGGCCTGGCGCTTCACCAGGCCGGAGCCCGGCACCACCATCGCCTCGACCCGCTCGGCGACCCTGCGTCCCGCGACCACGGCGGCGGCGGCGCGCAGGTCCTCGATGCGGCCGTTGGTGCAGGAGCCGATGAACACCTTGTCGAGCGCGATGTCGGTGATCCGCTCGCCGCCGCGCAGGCCCATGTAGTCCAGCGCGCGGCGGATCGCCGCCCGCTTGTTGTCGTCGGCGGCGTCCTCGCTGCGCGGCACCCGGCCGGCGACGGTCACCACATCCTGCGGGCTGGTTCCCCACGAGACGACCGGCGACAGGTTGCCGGCATCGAGGCGGACTTCCCTGTCGAAACGCGCGCCCTCGTCGCTGTTCAGCCTCGACCAGGCGGCGACGGCGCGATCCCAGGCCCCGCCGCTGGGCGCGCGCGGGCGTCCCTCCAGGTAGGCGAAGGTTTTCTCGTCGGGCGCGACGAGCCCGGCGCGGGCACCACCCTCGATGGACATGTTGCACATGGTCATCCGCCCTTCGAGCGACAGGGCGCGTACGGCCGAGCCGGCATATTCGATGACGTGGCCGGTGCCGCCGGCGGTGCCGATCTCGCCGATCACGGCGAGGATGATGTCCTTGGCGGTGACGCCCGGCGCGGCGACGCCGTCCACCGTCACACGCATGTTGCGGGCCTTCTTCTGCAGCAGGGTCTGGGTGGCGAGCACGTGCTCGACCTCCGACGTGCCGATCCCCTGCGCCAGCGCGCCGAAGGCGCCGTGGGTGGAGGTGTGCGAGTCGCCGCACACGATCGTGGTGCCGGGCAGGGTGAACCCCTGTTCGGGCCCGATGATGTGGACGATGCCCTGACGGCGATCGTGCTGGTCGAAGTAGGTCAGCCCGAACTCGGCCACGTTGCGGGCCAGGGTTTCGACCTGCAACCGGCTTTCGGCATCCTCGATCCCCTGCGAACGGTCGGTGGTGGGGACGTTGTGATCGACCACGGCCAGCGTGCGCTCGGGCGAACGGACGCGGCGCCCGGCCGTGCGCAGGCCCGCGAAGGCCTGCGGACTCGTCACCTCGTGGACGAGGTGACGGTCGATGTAGAGGAGGGCTGTGCCGTCGGCCTGCTGCTCGACCACGTGGTCGTCCCAGATCTTGTCGTAGAGCGTGCGCGGCAGTCCCATGGATCGCGTTCCGGTCGTCTCGGCTGGCCTCCAGATGAGGCGGCACCGTCCTACGCGCAACCCGCCGGCGGGGAAAGGGGAGCCTGCGGCGGCGCGGGCCGCAGGCGATCGCACCTTTTCAAGGCAAACCCGATCTGCGATGGATGCGGCTGCGCACCGCCGTGCGGCCTCGTGCACTTGCGTCATGGTTTTGGGCTGCGCAACGCCCACGCGACCTCAACCCGTCGTTTAGGGACTGCCATCCGATGCGCCCGGCCGTTGCGCCTTATCTCACGGTTTCCCCAGCCCTCGCCGCGATCGGCTTCTACAAGAACGTGTTCGGGGCCGAGCAGGTGGCGTTCATGCCGGCGCTCGACGGCATGCGCATCATGCACTGCGAACTGAAGATCAACGGCGGCTCGCTGATGCTCGCCGACGCCTTTCCCGAGTTCGGCCAGACCCGCATCGGCATCCCCGGCGAAGCGGTCACCGTCTCCATCAGCCTCGAACTGCCCGCTTCCAAGCAGGTCGACGAGATCTTCAGCAAGGCGACGGGCCTGGGCGGCAAGGCGGAAACGGCGCCGACCAACTCGTTCTGGGGCACACGGCTCGCGACCTTCCGCGACCCCTTCGGCCATCGCTGGATCCTCAACGCGCCGCTGGGCTGAGGATGCGATCTTGCGGGACCTGCCCGCGCCCTTGTCTCCCCGGAGCCCGTGTGGCACAAGGCCGGCGCCTCGCCGATCGGTGGCGCAAGCTGCGGTAGCTCAGTGGTAGAGCACTCCCTTGGTAAGGGAGAGGTCGAGAGTTCAATCCTCTCTCGCAGCACCAGCGCTTGAAGGTTTGGTCCGCCCGAGCCGCCGGTCGATCTCGCCTTGGTCACACTCGCTTCCGGGCCGATGACGGTCGATCGGCCGGCCCGTTTACCGTCCGTTAAATCATCACGCGCAATCTTCATTCGTTGATCGCGTGAGATTGTCATGGATTTCGCGACCGAGGAGAAGCTTGGCCGGCTGGCCCAAGAGGTTTGGCGGCAGGTCGCCACCGAGCCGTGCGGCGGCGCCGTCGTCCAACCAAGCGACGCACTGGTTATGAGCATGGAAGCCGACCTGCTCTCGAGTGGCGGCTGCTCGATCGAGGCACGCGACGCGCTGCGTTGGTGAGGATCCCGCCTGGGTGAGGCCTCAGCCCCGCTGGCTGGCGAGGAGCCCGACGATCTCCTTCGTGCGGGTCTGCCACGCTTCGGCCCGGATGCCGAAGCGCTCGGCGAAGCGCGCGGAATTGAGTTCGGAATTGTTCGGTCGCCTCGCCGGCGTCGGATAGTCGGCGGTGGCGATGGCGTCCACCACGGGCGTGCGGCCGCTCAGCTTCGCCTGAGCCGCCACGATCGCCTCCGCGAAGCCGTGCCAGGTGGTGACGCCGCTGCCGGCGAAGTGGTAGGTGCCGGCGAGGGCGGGATCGCGCATCAGGCCGGCGTCGGCGGCGAGGATCGCCTCGGCGATGTCGACGGTCGACGTCGGGCAGCCGCGCTGGTCGGCGACGACGCGCAACCGGTCGCGCTCGGCGGCCAACCGCAGCATCGTCTTCAGGAAATTATGCCCGTAGCGGCCGTACACCCACGCCGTGCGCAGGATCAGGTGGTGGGGAGTGGCGGCGCGCACGGCCGCTTCCCCGGCGGCCTTGCTGCGACCATAGGCGCCGAGCGGCGAGATCGCGTCGTCCTCGGTGTAGGCGCCGGACTTGCTGCCATCGAAGACGTAGTCGGTGGACAGCTGCACGATCGGCACGCCGGCCCGTGCCGCCGCCTGGGCGAGCACGCCGGGGCCGACCGCGTTGACGGCGTGGGCCAGCTCCGGTTCGCTCTCGGCCCTGTCGACGGCCGTGTAAGCGGCCGCGTTGACGACCAGCCTCGGACGATGCGCGTCGACCAGCGCCGCCACCGCCGCCGCATTGGTGATGTCGGCGGTGGCGCGGGTGATCGCGACGGCGGCGATGTCGCGGGCTGCGGCCGTCGCCAGCAGTTCCTGCCCGACCTGGCCGGCGGCGCCGAAGACCAGCAGAGGGCCTTTCATGATCCGTCCTTGCCGGGCGTGGCGACGCCCAGCCGCTCGCCGCGGTACACGCCCGAGCGGATGCGGCCCCACCAGTCGGGATGATCGAGATACCAGCGCACGGTCTTGCGCAGGCCCGTTTCGAAGGTTTCCCGCGGCTCCCAGCCGAGTTCGCGCTTGATCTTGCCGGCGTCGATGGCGTAGCGCGCGTCGTGGCCGGGCCGGTCGGCGACGAAGGTGATGAGGTCCTCGCGCCGGCCGATCGCCGCCGAAGGCACGGCCTCGTCGACCAGTTCGCAGATCGCGCGCACCACGTCGAGGTTGCGGCGCTCGTTCCAGCCGCCGACGTTGTAGCTTTCCCCGATGACGCCACGGGTGGCGATCACCACCAGGGCGCGGGCGTGATCCTCGACGTAGAGCCAGTCGCGCACGTTCAAGCCCCGGCCGTAGACGGGAAGCGGCTTGCCTTCCAGCGCGTTCAGGATGACGAGCGGGATCAGCTTCTCGGGAAAGTGGTAGGGGCCGTAGTTGTTGGAACAGTTCGAGGCGACCGTCGGCAGGCCGTAGGTGTGGTTCCACGCCCTCACCAGATGGTCCGAGCCGGCCTTGGAGGCGGAATAGGGCGAGTTCGGCTGGTAGGGTGTGTCTTCGCGGAAGAAGCCGTCGCGTTCCAGCGACCCGAACACCTCGTCGGTGGAGATGTGGTGAAAGCGGAAGCGATCCCTCGACTCGCCGCGGAGCCCGGCGTGGTGCCGCCGTGCCGCCTCCAGCAGGGTGAAGGTGCCGGTCACGTTGGTGTGGATGAAGGCCGCGGGACCATCGATCGAGCGGTCGACGTGGCTTTCGGCGGCGAGATGCATCACGATGTCGGGCCGAAACGAAGCGAAGGCCGCGCCGACCGCCGCCGCGTCGCAGATGTCGGCGTGGAGGAAGCGATAGCGCGGGTCGGCCGCGACCGGCGCGAGATTGTCGAGGTTGCCGGCGTAGGTCAGCTTGTCGAGGTTGAGGACCTCGTGGGGCGTGTCGCTGACGAGGTGGCGCACGACGGCCGAGCCGATGAAGCCGGCGCCGCCGGTCACCAAAATCCGCAAGGGTCGGACGGGCAAGGGTCGGACGGGCAAGGGTTGGGCGGGCTGCGAGCGCGTTGGATCCGGCACGGTTCAGCCCGCGAAATCGAAGGGGGTGGCGGCGTCGCGCAGAAAGGGCAGCTCCGCGTCCTTGGCCGACACCACCACCTCGCCCGGCGGGATCGGCCATTCGATCCCGATCTCGGGGTCGTCCCAGCGCAGACCGGCTTCGGCGGCCTTGTGGTAGTATCCGTCCACCTTGTAGGCGACCAGCGTG
>CALMGA010000048.1:0-631 GCA_937863205.1 uncultured Beijerinckiaceae bacterium
GTCCAGAATGGCGCAAGCCGGCAGAACCTATGAGGTGATGTCCGGCGACGGCGTAATGCTACTCGGCGGGGTAGACATAGATATTAGGCGCGACGTTCTAACCCTGCTCGTTAGATTGTCAAACAAGTCGGCTCCTAACAGCGTCTACTCCGATCCGCAATTAGGTCAGTTTAACGAGCACCTCAAGGTAGGCAATCAAGGCGCAGACTTCGGATGTCATGTGCTAGTTTCTCTCTCGCCGGAGGCCGCGCAGCCGAACGTATACACCTGCGCGGTCGAGAGGATCATCGGTCTGTCACCCGACTACGTCCGTCGTCTTCTTTCTAAGCTCCTTAGCTTCGAGTTCAATGAGGTTGCCACCTCCTTCCAGTATCCACATGCAGGCGGTGGACAGGATCGCCAGGGTAACATGCGGATGGACAGATGTTGCCCCCACATTGAGATGCGAGCACGACCGTCCGATGCCTTCACGGCAGACTTGAATAACGGCCGGCTTACCGGTGTGACTCTCGTGCATGCGGAAGCGGTGCAACCCATCGGGGGAGCCGCGTATCTCGTTAAGAGTAGGTCCGAGCTTATGCTCACCATTGATCATCGGAATCTGCCAGCCAATCTCTGGAATGGTCTGAGG
>CALMGA010000048.1:641-2272 GCA_937863205.1 uncultured Beijerinckiaceae bacterium
AAGCTGAGCTTCCAACTCCCCGGAAGTAGAAGACAAGTGTCGGTCGAAATTGATGCGGCGACAGGAGCGATGCTGAGTGACGGGTACATCAAGAACTTCGAGCTGACCAATATATTCCCATTCCTGGCGCAATCCGCACGAAATATTGTTCTCCACCTGAGGGACCTCGCAATCCCCCAGCTTCTCGCGCATCGGACCGTGTAGATGCTGGCCGTTTTGAGAGACGAACTCGGCCGTGGCCTGGCGTACAGGCAGATACGGCACCCCAATGCGCGCCTGTTCACAGACTGGCTTCCGGCGGCGATCGCTGCAGCGATGCTAGTAGCGCTGCTGAGCCTTCCTGTTCGTCCCGTGTTGTTGGGAAAAGACGGGCTTTTCGCCGGCGCTATGTCGGTCCTTTCGACGCTTCCTGGATTTTATTTCGCGGGTCTGGCCGCAGTCGCGACGTTCTCGAACGCCTACATGGATCGCGAAATGCCAGCGCCGGCTCCGGAGATCGAGATCGTAGTGGCCGGTCAACGCGTCACCAACAAGCTGACCCGCAGGCAGTACTTGTCGTATCTGTTCTCATATCTCGTATTCCTGGCTCTGCTACTATGTTTCCTTCTGCTGGGGCTGAATGCAGCGCTTGGTACCATCGGGTTCTGGAAGGTCGGATTGCTGGGCCAACCTCATGGTACGCTCCTATGGGCTGTCATCCGGCTGTTTGGGTTGGTGCCGATCGCTTACCTCTTCGCCAGCCTGCTTGTGACCACCTTGCAGGGCGTGTTCTTTTTGTCTGAGCGCATCCATCAGCCCTGAACCATGTCTCCCACGCAGGAGAGTTTGTGCGAGAGGGTGGCGTCGAGGATCGCTTAATCCGCCTCGAAGACGCCCGGCGACCCCTCAACACAGCGCCGATAATGCGACTAGGGAGCTGCAGTCAGCTGGCGTTGATCAGGGCCATGTCGCGTAGCCCCCGCCCCTTCGCCGGCTATCTGGGGAGCCGCTACGGCCCGGGCGCGTCACGCCGCAGGGATGCGTGGCGACCGGCGAGCACCCATCGGATCACAGCTAGCACGCCGTAGACGAGCAGCCAGATCAGAACTGCCGACGTCATAGCCCAGCCAAGATGCAGCCAGGTGTGCACAGCCGGCACCATCGCGTCGGCCGCCTTAGTGAACTCGGCCGAGCAGTCCGCCGGCATCGTGCTCGGCCTGTGATCGCACAGGTTGTAGGCCGAGCTGCCGGCGTAATAGCGCTGCATGTTGTCTGAGCGCTGCAGATAGAACCAATAGCCGCCAACCCATAGCACGGTAAGCACGACGCCTGCGCGTTGGTAGAGGTTCAGCCGCATGGTTAGGCTATTCCTCCTCGTCGGCCTTTTGCTCAATCGCAGCCTTAGCTCCTTTGTAGTCAGCCCGGAGCGAAAACCTCGCTGGCCTTTCCCCGCCAATCTCCAAATTAATGCGGATGGACGACTTGTCTAGCAGCCGTTCGAGAGCGACTGCAGCGCGCTTCAAGAACAGCTTAGCAGCGATATAGGTGGGGAACGCGATGTCGATGCACTGACGGCCGACCGCTATCCAGCTCTCCAGCGGTACCGCGTTGGGGTCAGGCGCGGCATCGAATACCATCACGCTGTTGCGGAC
>CALMGA010000049.1 GCA_937863205.1 uncultured Beijerinckiaceae bacterium
AAGCGCGCCGACGAACGGCAGGGTTTCCAGGCTCATCGCCAGGCACAGCGCGACGAGGCCTCCGGCCAGCGCCGCCTGCCGCGCCCGGCCGCCAAGGCTGGCCAGGGCCGAGGCGACCGCCCAAACCAGCGCCACGGTTTCCGGGCCGTGGTGCCCGATGCGGCCGGGCTGTACCTGCGCCAGCGTGACGCCGGTGAGAAAGGTGCCGACGAGGGCCGGGCCGCTCACCGTCGGGTCGCGCCCCGGCGCGTCGAGCAGCACGCCGGCCAGCCGAACGACGCCGGCGTACAAGGCCGCGAGCAGCAGGGTCGGCAGGACGATTCGGTCCCATGCCTCGGCATGGGCGGTGAAAAGGCCGAACAGGCGGATCAGCAGCGCGTTGGGCAGGTCAACGAGCCGCGACCAGTGCATGGACGCGCCGGCCGGCGGGTCGAGCCGCAGCGCTGTGACGTCGAACCAGCCCTGACCGGCCGCGAGGTCGCGCACCTCGACGAGGCGCATGGCGTCGTCGGGATCGGTGAAGCCGCCGGCGAGCACGGCGCGCACCAACGGCCAGCTCAACGCCAGCGTCGCCGCCGTGGCCAAGGCGACGAGCGCCGGCAGCAGCACGGCGGCCGGCACCGACAATCCCCCGACGCGGAAGCGGTTGCTGCGCAGCACTTGCGGCAGCCCGTGGGGCACGAATGTCATGGTGCGCATCCCCATCCCCGGCCGGCGTCGCCCGAGGCCGGCCGATGTGCAGGGGCGCGCCGCGCATCAGGCAAATTGACCTTGCCCCGGCTGCGTTCTACCAAGAGCCTATTACCGGACGCTTGACGCCATCGCCGGCGTCGGTCGAGAAACGGCAATCCCCCGAGCCGAGGTGTTCCGTGTCAGAGGAGAATCCCAGTCTCGCCCGGCATGCCCTGCGCATCCTGGTCGAGGTCGTCGTTGCCGTCTACGTGGTCGCCGACGCGGCGGTGTCGCTGCTGTTTCGCCCGGTCATGCGCTTCCTGTCGAGCTTGCAGATCGTGCAGCGGCTGGAGCGTGCCATCAACGCGCTGCCGGCCTACGTGATCCTGGTGATCATGGTGGTGCCCTTCATCATCGCCGAATTCGCCAAGGTGTTCGCCATCTTCTGGATGAGCGAGGGCCACTTCCACACGGGCATGACCATCTTCATCTCGGCCTACGTCGTGTCGATCTTCGTGTGCGAGCGCATCCTTCACGCCGGCAAGCCCAAGCTGATGACAATCCCCTGGTTCGCCTGGTCCTACAACTGGATCATGGTGATCAAGGATCACGTCTTCGGCTGGTTCCGCGGCACCGCCGTGTGGCGCGTGGCCATGGACGTCCGCGACGGGGCCAGGAGCTTGGCGCGGCGAACCGTCGAGCGGCTGCGCGCCCTCGTCGGCAACCGGCCGAGCGGGGCCTTGGAACGGCGCTGACGGTGTCCGGCCAAGGCCGGCATCATCCCGGTCCGCGTCGCATCGACCTGAACTGCGACTGCGGCGAGGGCTTCGGCGCTTGGCGCATGGGCGACGACCGGGCGATGCTGGACATCGTGACGTCGGCCAACGTCGCCTGCGGCTTCCATGCCGGGGATCCCGACATCATGGCCGCGACCTTCGCCCTGGCGCACGCGCGCGGCGTGGCCGTCGGCGCCCACCCCGGCTTCGACGACCGCGCCGGCTTCGGCCGCCGCCCGCTGGCGATGAGCAGCGAGGCGGTCGAGCGCCTCGTCGCCTATCAGGTCGGCGCGGCGCAGGCGCTCGCCGCGCTGGCCGGGCACCGCCTCACCCACGTCAAGCCGCACGGCGCCCTGAGCAACATCGCGATGAGCGACGAGGCGACCGCCCGCGCGATCGCCCGCGGCAGCCGGGCGGTCGACCGCGACCTCGCCTTTCTCGCCGTCGCCGGCACCGCCCTGGCGCGCGCCGGCGAGGTGGAGTGTTTGCGGACCTTTCACGAGATCTACTCCGATCGCGGCTACACCGATGAGGGCCACCTCGCGCCGCGCGGTGCGGAGGGCGCCGTGCTGCACGAGGCGGAGGCCGCCGCCGCGCGCGCCGCCGCCATGGTGCGCGAGGGCGCGGTGGTGTCGCTGGGCGGCCGCAGGGTGCCGGTGGCGATCGACTCCATCTGCGTCCACGGCGACACGCCGGGCGCGGTCGCGATGGCCAGGGCTGTGCGGACCGCGCTGGAAGCGGCCGACGTCACGCTGTGCTCCTTCGCCGCCGCCTGAGGTGAACGCCCCGCCCCGCATCCTTCCCGCCGGCGAAAGCGCCCTCGTCGTCGAGTTCGGCAGCACGGCCGAGCGCGTTCACCACGACCGCGTCCGCGCCCTCGATGCCGCGCTGACGACGGCGGCGATGACCGGCGTCACCGAAACGGTGCCGACCTACCGATCCCTGACCGTTCATTTCGATCCCCGCGCCGTGACGGCCGAGGCTCTGGCCGCCGCGCTGATCGCAACCGCGACGGGCATCGGCGCGCCCGGCGAGGGACCGCGGGCAGCTGTGCGGCGCTGGTGCCTCCCGGTCTGCTACGAGGATCCGCACGGCGAGGATCTGGCCGAAACGGCCCGCCTGCTCGGCCTGACGCCCGAGCGCGTCGCCTCGCTCCACGCCGGCGCTTCGTACCGGGTGGTGATGTACGGCTTCGCCCCCGGCTTCGTCTTCCTGGACGGTCTGCCTCAGGAGCTGAAACTGCCGCGGCGCCCGACTCCGCGCCCGCCGGCCAAGCCCGGCGCCCTGACGATCGCCAACGGCCAGGCGCTGATCGCCTCGATCGCGATGCCGACCGGCTGGTACGTCCTCGGCCGGACCCCGGCGCGGACCTTCGACCTCACCCGCGATCCCGTCTTTCCCCTCGCCGTCGGCGACGAGGTGGCTTTCGAGCGGATCGACGTGGCCGGCTTCGACGCGCTGGCCGGCGAAGGAGCCGGCGACGTGCTGCGCCGGGCCGGCTGAGGTGCCGTGTGAGGTTGGGGCTCCAGGCTCGCTGCTGATCGAGTCGGCCGGCCCCGGCGCCACGATCCAGGATGCCGGCCGCTTCGGCTGGCTGCGCTTCGGGGTGACGCCGGCCGGACCGATGGACTGGGCGGCGCTGCGCACGGCCAACACGGCGCTCGGCAACGATCCCGGCGCGGCGGTGGTCGAGATCGGGCCGGGCGGCCTCGCCGTGTCGGTCGCGACCGCGATGCCCCTCGCCTTCGCCGGCGGCGCCTTTCGCTGGAGCCGCCGGTCCCCGCGCGATCCCGCCGGGCCCGATCTGCCGGCGGCCGCCAGGGTGCTGCTGCATCCCGGCGAAGTCCTGAGCGCCCGCGCCGGCCGCGCCGGAGCTTTCAGCTACCTCGCCGTGCCGGGCGGCCTCGACGTGCCGCCGGTGATGAACAGCCGGTCCACGCACATCCGCTCGGGCCTCGGCGGCCTGGAGGGCAGGGCGCTACGGGCCGGCGACCGGCTCGCGGCGGCGAAATGCGGCGCGGCGCCCGACGACGGGGTGATCGAGGCGCCATGGCTGGACCTTAGCGACGAGGCTCCCATCCGCGTCGTGCTCGGCCCGCAGGACGACCATTTCACCTCCGACGCGGTTGCAAGTTTCCTGGGCGCGCGCTGGACCTTGACCGGCCAAGCCGACCGCATGGCCTACAAGCTCGACGGGCCGCCGATCGCCCACGCGCGCGACTACAACATCGTGTCGGACGGCGTCGCGCTCGGCGCGGTGCAGGTCGCCGGCGACGGCCAGCCGATGGTGCTGATGGCCGATCGCCAGCCAACCGGGGGCTACGCCAAGATCGCCCACGTCATCCGCGCCGACATCGGCCGGCTCGCCCAGCTCCGGCCGGGCGACGCCCTGCGCTTCGCTGCGGTCGGCCCGGCCGAGGCGGCCCGGGTCCTGATCGAACTGGAGAACCGCGTGGCGGCGGTGGGCGGGCGCGTCGCGCCGCTGCGGCAACGGCCCAGCCTCGACCAGCTGATAGGGAGCAACCTGATCGGCGGCGTCACCGACGGTCGCTCCGACAGGTGAAGCCCACCGAAAGGTGCGCAGCGATCTCCCGGGATCTTCCGATGCGGGGCCATGAGCTCAGCGGGTTTCGCGAAAGCGCCCCGCGGTTTCGCGAAACCTGCGACGAGCCAAGGCGCTGGGCAGGTGAAGCGTCGGCCTGCCGACGCGAACCTGCCCGGATTACCGCGGCGCCATCATCTGCTCGGTGACATCGCAGCCCCCGCGCAGGTTGCGGTACAGGCACTGCAAGCTCCAGATCGGCCCCCAAGGAAACCCCACCATCCACACAGAAGGGTGACCAGCACCCACGACAGGGCGGCAAAGGCCGGGGACTCGCCCGCCGGAACGAGTCGAAGCCCGGAGTTGCGCTTGAAGCTCAATATGAGGATCGACACGCAGAAGGGGGAAGTAAACGACCCGGCCTCCCGATGCGATCGAGCGGTACAGTTCGTCCTGGTTCACGGCGGTGATGCTGACTGACATCGTCGGTCCTTCCCGATCGGCGGGCAGCCGGAGGCGCCCTGCATCACTTTGTAAACGCGATCGCGACCGGGAAAGGGGCTCCGTTGATGTCAGCACTTTGGTCGAAGGCGTCGGCGCGCGCCGGGCCGCCGACGCGGCTATCAGCCGGATGCCGGGTAGGATGCGATCTCGATCAGGTTGCCGTCGGGGTCGCGGCAGTACACCGAGCGGATCGGCCCTCGCGCGCCCTGCTTGGTGACCGGCCCTTCCTCGATGGGCACGGCGAGGCGGTTGAGGTGCGCCACCACCGCGTCCGGTGCCTGCGCGGTCAGGAAGCAGAGGTCGTCGCTGCCCGGCGTCGGCCGCTGCCCGGTGAACCAGACGACCTCGTCGGCCTCGAACGGCCGCAGATTGATCTTCTGATCGCCGAAGCGGATCGATATGCGCCGTGGCTTGCCCTGGCCGGGGTCGAAGTCCTCCCGCGAAACGCCGAGTACCCGAGTGAACCAGGCGGCCGAGACTTCGACGTCGCGAACGTTGAGGACGAGGTGGTCGAGCGCGTGCACAGCGAAGGCCATGCGGGTTCCGTGGGTCCGTCGCGGGTGGCAGGCGATCAATGGGTCAGGGACGCGCCCCGACCGGCCCTAAGCTCAGGGGACCAGGAGCATCGGAGCGGGATAGGAATTGACGGGATAAGGCAGATAGGCCGGAAGATACGGCCGGTAGAACCAGGGCCCGCGCGGCGCTCCCGCTGCCGCAGCGACGCGCTGCCCCCCGATCAGGTCCGGACGCGCGCCGGGCGGAAGCTGGCTAAGGGGCACGTCGTCGGGCACGACGTCCCCGATCCTCGGAGCGCGCCCGGGATCGCCGGCCAGCCGGCGACGCCGGATCGGGCCATCCGCTCGCCTGGGCGCCATCGGCTCGACCCGCGCGCTGCGGATGACATGATCCTTCGGCTTCCGCGGCTTGCGAAGCGCGGGACCATCCTTATCCGCAATGGCCCGGCGGGCCGTCACGACAGGATGAGGCACCGCCGTGATGCCACGTCCATCGGCTTGGACATGCTCGGGTCTGGAGATTTCGGGTTGGGTACGCTCGGGTTGGGTACGCTCGGGCTGGCCTTGGGCAGCCTTCGCCGCCGTGGCGGCACGTTCGCGTCCCCTTGCGGCGCGGCGTTCCTCGTCGGGACTGAGCGAACCGACCCGGCCGGCGTTTCGGTCAGGGGTCTCCGCCGCGCGTGGCGGCGGCGCAACGGGTCGGCCCGGTTCCCGCCCGATGGTCCCAGCCGGCGCCTGAGCGGCGCCGGATTTGTCGACGCTCGCGTCCTGCGCCACCACCGATCGACTTTGCAGGATCAATGGCCAGGACAAAGCGAGAAGGGCGCAGGAGGCCAGCATAGCGGCACGCATCACGGTCACCTCGCGGGCGCCCTTGGATGACGCCGACGCGAGACCAACGCGCAGCCCGGGATCCCGCTCCCGGTTCGTTGGAATTTATCGTCTCGCCGGCCCGGCTGCCGCAGTCTTCGACGAAGGGCGACCTTCCCTTCAGTCCAGCCCACTCACGCCAGCGACGCGCAGAAGCGCTGAATCTTGCCGCAGGCCTCCTCCAGCACCGGCGTCGCGGTTGCATAGGAGAGCCGGAAGTTCGGGCCAAGACCGAAGGCCGTACCCTGCACCACCGCCACGCCCTCCGTGTCCAGCAGGGCTTCGACGAAGTCGCCGTCCGTCTCGATCACCTTGCCCTCCGGCGTGCGCCGCCCCAGAGCCTCGGCGACGGATGGATAAACGTAGAAGGCACCCTCCGGCGTCGGGCACGCCAGGTACTTGGTCTGGTTGAGCATGGACACGACGAGGTCGCGCCGACCCTCGAACACCTTGCGGCTCTGGGGAATGAAAGCCTGGGTGCCGTTGAGCGCCTCCACCGCCGCCCATTGCGCGATGGAGCAGGCTCCCGACGTCTGCTGCCCCTGCAGCATGTCCATCGCCTTGATGAGCCCGACCGGCCCGGCCGCGTAGCCGATGCGCCAGCCGGTCATCGCATAGCTCTTCGACACGCCGTTGATGGTCAGCGTGCGGTCGATCAGCGCCGGCTCGACCTGCGCGGGGGTTGTGAACTCGAAGTCGCCGTAGACGAGGTGCTCGTAGATGTCGTCGGTCATCACCCAAACATGGGGGTTGCGCACGAGCACATCGGTGAGCGCCTTGAGCTCGGTGCGGGTGTAGGCGGCCCCCGACGGGTTGGAGGGCGAGTTCAGCAGCAGCCACTTGGTTCGGGGCGTGATCGCACGCTCCAGCGCTTGCGCCGTGAGCTTGAAGCCGTCGGCCATGCGGGTCGGCACTTGAACGCACTTGCCGTCGGCGATCGCCACCATGTCGGGGTAGCTCACCCAGAAGGGCGCCGGCACGATCACCTCGTCGCCGGGATTGATCGTTGCGAGAAAGGCGTTGAACAGGATGTGCTTGGCGCCGGTGCCGACGATGACCTGGTTCGGCTTGTAGCTGAGCTCGTTCTCGCGGGCGAACTTGTCGACGATGGCTTGGCGCAGCGGCTCGATGCCGGCGACGGGCGTGTACTTGGTTTCACCGCGCTGGATGGCCGCGATCGCCGCCTGCTTGACGTTGTCGGGCGTATCGAAGTCCGGCTCGCCGATGGTCAGCGGGATGATCGTGCGGCCCTGGGCCTTGAGGTCGCGCGCCTTCTGGGTGGCGGCAACCGTCGCGGAGGGCTTCACGCGCAAGAGCGCGTCGGACACGATGGACATGGTGATCCTCTTCGAAGCATCGCCGCAAGACGGCCATGCTGGTGCTGCGGGCAAACACGCGGTGACCGGCCTGCTGAGAGCCCTTTGCTACGCCACAGGTTTGAGTCGCAAAACCGCGGGGCACTTCCGCGAAACCTGCTTAGGGCATCCGCCCACTGCCTCGCATCATGTGCCGCATCGGCTTGAACCGAAGACGACCGGAGACGCTTCGCTCCGATCTCCCCGGCGTCCCCCACCGGTCAAGGCGTATCCGCGCGGCGCGGACCATAGGTTTGCGGAACGACGGAGGCAAGGCGAAAAGATCGGTCCGCCTCGCATCGCCAGCGGGATGCCTGCCCGGAATGGCGAGAGGCCGGCATTGAAATCCTGCCGCTGGCAGACGCCGCCTTTCGAAAAACCGTGACCCGGAAGCCTCGATCAAGTCGGCCGGGTATTTTCCAGGCGGTTGGTTAACTTTTTCTGAAACTGTTTCCGATTTGCCGCATTGTGTGTTTTTACCAACGGAAGCTGTTTCGGCAACACGACGTTCGGCTTTGGCGGTGAAGCTGACCGGGTGCCGCAAGGCAGGGTGGGGTTGAGCATGTCGATCGCTGATCACTTCGAACAAGCACCGGATTCGCGCTTCATTCGCGACTATGACGCGGGCACGGCACGCCGCCAGCTCAATTTGTCCATCGTCCTCGTCGCGGTGGTCGCGCTTGCGGCCGTGATGCTGGGTGCGGTGGTCCGCTTCGATTTTCCCTCGACTCAGGTAGGCACGACGCAGCCGGCCTCGCCACCGCCGGCCTACGTCGGGCGCCTGTAGAACTTCAGGCGGAAAGGCGTGCATCGGCTTTCCGGACGAAGCGGTGCGGCATGGTGGCCTTGGAAGTCTGACTGGATCTTCGGCCCGCTATGGATTTCAGGAGCGTTGGTCGCCTCGCCCTGTCGCGGCAGTACGGAGCTTGCGTTGACTCCAGGTGAGCCCCGCCGATCACGCATCCTGGCAAGTTAGAGCCTGATCACTCGGGAGCGTGGGGAAAGTAAAGCAAAAAGACCCGGCTCTATCGCCGCAAGGCGGACGGAGCCGGGCCTTTTACCCCTCGAACCCTGCCGGGTCATGGAAGCTTTTTCCCCCGAAGAAGCTTCGTCAGCCGTCAGTGCCTGAAGGTTTGATAGCAGGGGGCGGCCAAAGAGTCTGTGACACGGCCGACACACCACTCGGGAAGCATCGAGCCGGGAACGTCGGATCAGCGGCACGGCCTCCGTTCGGCCGATAGCGGACCAACGATTCCGGTCGCGCTGGCCGACCGGCACAGGATGCAGGGACAGGGCGATGTATCGCGACGAGATCGGGAGAACCGGCGGCGAGGGGCGGTCGGCCCGCAACGTCCTTGGTGACGTGCTGCAGCCCTGCTCGACATCGCCGATGACCGGGTTCTTTCGCGACGGCTGCTGCAACACGAGCGCCGAGGATCGTGGCAGCCATACCGTCTGCGCGATCGTCACCGACGAGTTCCTGGCCTTCTCCAAGGCGCGCGGCAACGATCTCACCACGCCGATGCCGTCCCACGGTTTCCCCGGGCTCAAGGCCGGCGATAGCTGGTGCCTGTGCGCACCGCGCTGGCGGGAAGCGCTGGAGGCCGGCAAGGCCCCGCGCGTCAAGCTGACGGCGACCCACGAAGGTGCGCTCTCCCATTGCGCGCTCGCCGATCTCAAGGCTCACGCCGCCGACCTGTCCTGAACGGTTCGGCAGCCGCCATTCGCGCTGGGCAACCTTGCGCGGCGTTCGCCGGACTTCACCACTCGTTTCCAAGGCGGACCAGGCTTGCTCCGGACTCGCAGCGTAGGCTGGCTTCGGGCGCGGGCTTGGGCGCGACGCCGGCTTGCGTCGGGGGAAGCGGACGTGCATCACCCCTCTCCGCAAGAGGCCGCTGATGATCCGCTCCGCCCTGATGAACGTCATGACCGCCGCCGTCCTCAAGGCCGGGCGCGGACTGAAGCGCGACTTTGGCGAGGTCGAGAACCTGCAGGTGTCTGTCAAAGGACCGGGCGACTTCGTCACCGCCGCCGACCGCCGGGCGGAGAAGACCGTCTTCGAGGAACTGAGCCGCGCCCGTCCGGGCTACGGCTTCGTGATGGAAGAAAGCGGCGCCGTCGAGGGCTCGGACAAGACCCACACCTGGCACGTCGATCCGCTCGACGGCACCACCAACTTCCTCCACGGCATCCCGATCTTCGGCGTGTCGGTGGCGCTGGCGCGGGAAGGGCAGATCGTCGCCGGCGTGGTCTACAACCCGGCCGTGGACGACATGTTCGTCGCCGAGCGCGGGCAGGGCGCCTACCTCAACAACCGCCGCCTGCGCGTCGCCAACCGCCGCTCGCTCGGCGACTGCGTCATCGGCTGCGGCGTGCCTCACCTCGGCAAGCGCGGCGGGCACAACCGCTTCCTCATCGAAACGCAGGCGATGATGGGGCAGGTATCCAACCTGCGCCGGCTCGGCGCCGCGGCCCTCGACCTGTGCTACGTCGCCGCCGGCCGCTACGACGGCTATTGGGAGCGCGACATCAAGAGCTGGGACATGGCGGCCGGCCTCGTGATGGTGCGCGAAGCGGGAGGCTTCGTCAGCGATTGCGACGGCGGGCAGGAGATGATGGCCAAGGGCTCGGTGTGCTGCGGCAACGAAGCGGTGCAGCCGGCCCTGCTGGCGCTGCTGAAGTAGCTCATTCCGCCGGCGCGGGCGCGCGGCGGCGCGGCGTGGCCCGGCTGCCCAGCCGTTTGAGCCGGGCGTGCAGCCGGTCGAGGTAGAGGTAGATCACCGGCGTGGTGTAGAGCGTGAGCACCTGGCTCACCAGCAGGCCGCCTGCGATGGTGATGCCGAGCGGGCGGCGCAGCGCCGATCCCGGACCGCTGGCCAGGATCAGCGGCACCGCGCCGAGCAGGGCGGCCAGCGTCGTCATCAGGATCGGCCGGAAGCGCTCGATGCAGGCCTCATAGATCGCCTCCGCCGCCGGCAGGCCGCGCTGCCGCTCGGCACCCAGCGCGAAGTCGACCAGCATGATGCCGTTCTTCTTCACGATGCCGATCAGCAGAACGATGCCGATGAAGGCGATCAGCGACAGTTCGGTGCCGGTGATCTCCAGGGCCAACAGGGCGCCGAGCCCGGCCGAGGGCAGCGTGGAGATGATGGTGATGGGGTGGGCGAGGCTTTCGTAGAGCACGCCCAGCACGATGTAGACGGAGATCAGGGCGGCGTAGAGCAGCAGCGCCTGCGAGCCGGCACTGGCCTGGAACAGCTTGGTGTCGCCGGTGAATTCGGCGTGCAGCGTATCGGGAAGGTGCATGTCGGCGACCGCCTTCAGGATCGCGTCGTTGGCGTTCTGCTGCACCACGCCCGGCTTCAGGTTGTAGGAGATCGTCACCTCGGGGAACTGCCCCTGGTGGTTGACGGTGAGCGGAGCGAAGCCGACATCGACCTTGGCCATCGACTCCAGCCGGATCTGCCCGCTCGGCGTTGCCGACTGGGTGGAGCTTTGCGCATTGGCGCTCGACGAGGCGACGGCGCCGGCCGTGCGCCCGGTCACGGTGGGCGTGGTGGTGGACGAGGACGAGGCGGCCGTCGTCGAGGGCATCGTCGAGGCCGTGCTGGTCGATGTGGTTTGCCCGTTGTTGCTCGAATTGTTGAGTGACGTCTCGACGCCGCCGCCGCCCAGCCCCGTCGAACTCTGCAGGCTGACGCCGGCGGGAACGTAGACGCCGAGCAGATCGGTCGGCTCGCGGATCTCGCCGGAGGGCGACTCCAGGACGACGCGGTACTGGTTGCGCGGCGAGTAGAGGGTCGAGATCTGGCGCTGGGCGAAGCTGTTGTTGAGCGCGTTGTCGACGTTGGCCATCGTCACGCCGAGACGGGAGGCGACCGTCCGGTCGACGCTGACGTTGACCTGCAGCCCGCCTGCCTCATGGTCGGTGGTGACGTCGGTGAGCAGCGGGATCGCCTTCATCACCGCCAGCACCTTGGGAAACCACTCCGTCAGCTCGGGATAGTTGTTGTCCGACAGGGTGAACTGCTGCGACGACTTCGTGTCGCGCCCGCCGAACTTGAGGTCCTGCTGCGCCACCAGGAATGTGTCGATGCCAACCACCTTGCGGAAGCTCTGCCGCAGCCGGTCGATGACCTTGTTGACCGACTCCTTGGGGCGCTGGTCGAGCGGCTTCAGCGAGATGAACAGCTTGCCCTGGTTGATCGACTGCTGCTGCGGCCCGTTGCCGGAACTGCCGACGGAGGAGCCGACATTCTGCACCGCCGGGTCGGCCAGCGCCAGGTCGGCGATGCGCTTCTGCAGGGGAACGAGCGCCTGGTAGGAGATGGCCGGTGGCGCTTCGGTGGTCGCCTGGATGAGGTCGGTCTCGTCCTCGGGAAAGAAGCCTTTGGGCACGACCTTGAACATGAAAACCGTCAGCGCGATCGTGCCCAACATCACCAGGATGGTCAGGAAACGGTGGCGCAGCACGACGCGCAGCGTGCGCGCGTAGAAGCCGACCACGCGCTCCAGCACACCCTCGACCGCGCGATCGAAGATGTTGGGCCGGCGCGGCGGCTTCGCGCTCGAAAAGTTCGCGCTGATCATCGGCGTGATCGTCAGCGAGGCCACGGTCGAGATGATGATGGCGAAGGCGAGCGTCACCGAGAACTCGCGGAACAGCAGGCCCGCCGCGCCCCCCAGCAGCAGCAGCGGCAGGAAGGCGGCCATCAGCGACACGGAGATGGAGATCACGGTGAAGCCGATCTGGCGCGAGCCGACGAGGGCGGCCTGCAGCGGCGACAGCCCGGCTTCGCGGTTCTTGTCGATGTTCTCGATCATCACGATGGCATCGTCGACCACGAAGCCGACGCTCGTTGCGAGCGCCATCAGCGAGATGTTGTCGATCGAGAAATGGGCGGCGTACATGCAGGCGCAGGTGCCGGCCAGGGCGAGCGGCACCGTCACGCCCGCGGCCATCGTGGGCGTGAGCCGCCGCAGGAAGACGAACACGACCATCATCACCAGCACGATGGTGGCGCCCAGCGTCCAGATCATGTCGCCGATGCTGGCGCGGATGGTGGTCGTGCGATCGTTGAGGACGGAAATGTCGACGCCGGCCGGGAGGAAGCGCTGCAGTTCGGGAAGCAGCGACTTGATGTGATCGACCGTTTCGATGACGTTGGCGTTGGCCTGCTTGCGCACGTAGATCAGCACGGCCGGCTTGCCGTTGAAGCTTGCCTGCGAGCGGTTATTGCGGGTCGAGTTGGTGACCGCGGCGACGTCCGACAGCAGGGCGGTCGTGCCGCTGTCGTTCTTCAGGACGAGGCTCTTGTAGTCGTCCAGCGTCTTGAGCTGATCGTTGGTGGAGATGGCGCGGCCGAAGATGTCGCCGTCGATGGCGCCGGTCGGCGACACGGCGTTGGCGTTGACGATGGCCGTGCGGATGTCGTCCAGGCTCAGCCCCATCGACGACAGGCGGGCGGGATCGGCGCGGATGCGGATCGCCGGCTGGTCGGCGCCGGCGACGTCGGCCTGGGCGACGCCGGACACCTGCGAAATGCGTTGCAGCAGCACCGTGTCGGCGGCGTCGTACACCGCCGAGGAGGGCAACTGGTCGGAGGTCAGCGCCAGGATCAGGATCGGCGCGTTGTTGGGGTTGGCCTTGCGGAAGATCGGCACGTTGGGCAGGCCGGCCGGCAGGTCGATCGCGGCCGCGTTCAGAGCGGCCTGCACGTCGCGGGCGGCGCCGTCGACGTTGCGGCCGAGGTCGAACAGCGAGATGATGACCGTGTTGCCGAGCGAGGAAACGGAGGTCAGCTCGGTGACGCCGGGAATCTCGCCGACATGGCGCTCGATCGGGGCGGCCACCGTCGCCGCCATGGTTTCCGGGCTGGCGCCGGGGTATTGCGTGATGATGAACACGGCCGGGAAGTCGATCGAGGGCAGGCTCGCCACCGGCAGCCGGAAGTAGGCGACCGCGCCGACCAGGAACACGCCGATGGCGAGCAGGATGGTGCCGATCGGCCGGCGGATGAACAGCGCGGAAACGTTCACGGGGCCGAGGCCCTCCGGCCGAAGCGGTGAGGCGGGGGAACGAGCCGGGGTGAGCCTGTTTTCCCTCGCCAAGCGGGCGAGGGGGACCGCCGCGGGCGGGGCAGGCCGGCGAGCGTTCCCATCATTCGGCCGCCCGCGAGGGGCGGAACTCGTCCGGTTCTTCCAGCGCCGGCAGTTCGGCACCGGCGCGGCGGAAGAAGCGGGCGCGCAGGGACTCCATCGCCACGTAGATCACCGGCGTGGTGTACAGCGTGATGAGCTGGGAGAGCAGCAACCCGCCGACGATGGAAATGCCGAGCGGATTGCGCAGCTCCGAGCCGGTGCCGGTGGCGAAGGCCAGCGGCAGGGCGCCGAACAAGGCGGCGAGCGTCGTCATCATGATCGGGCGGAAGCGCAGCAGCGAGGCCTGGATGATCGCCTCGTGGGGCGACATGTTCTCCTCGCGCTCGGCTTCGAGCGCGAAATCGATGATGAGGATCGCGTTCTTCTTGACGATGCCCATCAGCAGCACGATGCCGATCAGCGCGATCAGCGACAGGTCCATTCTGAACACCATCAGCGCGAGCAGCGCGCCGACGCCGGCCGAGGGCAGCGTCGACAGGATGGTGATGGGGTGGATCGCGCTTTCGTAGAGGACGCCGAGCACGATGTAGATGGTGATCGCCGCCGCCAGGATGAGCCAGGGCTCGTTGGCGAGCGAGGAGGCGAACTCCGCCGCATCGCCGGAGAAGGTGCCGGTGATCTGGTCGGGCATGCCGATCGCCTGGCTTGCCGCCTTGATCGCCTCCACGGCGTTGCCGAGCGAGTCGCCGGGCGCGATGTTGAAGCTGAGCGTCACCGCCGGGAACTGTTCGGTGTGCTGCACCGACAACGGCGCCGTGTCCCGCGTCAGGCCGGTAAAGGTCGAGAGCGGGACCTGGGCGGCGGTGCTGTTGGACACGTAGAGCGTCTTCAGCGAGTTGGAGTCGGCGAGGTAGCGCGGCTGCGCTTCCAGGATGACCCGGTACTGGTTGGTTTGCCCGTAGATGGTCGAAACCTGGCGCTGGCCGAAGGCGTCGTAGAGCGTGTCCTGCACGGTTTGCACGGAAATGCCGAGGCGGCCGGCGAGCTGGCGGTCGATGTTGACGTAGAGCCTGAGGCCGCCGTCCTGCGCTTCGGAGGAGACGTCGCGCAGCACCGGCGACTTGCGCATGGCGGTCACCAGCTTGTTCGACCAGTCCGAAACCTCCTTCGTGCCGGTGCCGTTCAGCGTGTACTGGTACTGGGCGCGGCTCGACTGGGCGGTGATCTGGATGTCCTGCACGCTTTGGAAGCTGACCGAGATCTTCGGCATGTCGGCGAGCTTGGCCTGCAGCCTGGCGATGATGGCGTTGACGCCGTCGCGGCCGCCGTCGCGCGGGGTCAGCACCACCGACAGCTTGCCGGCGTTGGGGGTCGCGTTGACCGTGCCGACGCCGACCACCGAGGTGATGCCGGCCACCGCCGGATCCTGCCGGATCACCGCCGCCACCTGCTCCTGAAGGCGGGACATTTCATCGAAGGACACGGTGGAGTCGGCGTTGGTGACGGCCGTGACGAGGCCGGTGTCCTGCGGCGGCAGGAACCCCTTGGAAATGGTGGAATAAAGCGCGATCGTTCCGCCCAGCGTGCCGAGGATGACGAGCAGCATCAGCGCCTGATTGGCGAGCACCCATTCCAGGCTGCCGCGGTAGCGCCGGCTCAGCGCGTCGCCGAGGCGGGCCAGGCGGCCCGGCGGCTTCGACAGATCCTCGTTGCGGTGCCGCAGCAGTTGCCCGCACATCATCGGGGTCAGCGTCAGCGACACCAGCGCCGAGGCGACCACGGCGATCGTCAGCACCAGGGCGAACTCGCGGAACATGCGGCCAACGATGCCGGTCATGAACAGCAGCGGGATGAACACGGCGACCAGCGACACCGTCAGCGAGATCACGGTGAAGCCGATCTCGCGGGCGCCCGCCAGCGCCGCCTCGATCGGGCGCTCGCCCAGTTCGAGGTGGCGGACGATGTTCTCGATCATCACGATGGCGTCGTCGACCACGAAGCCGGTGCCGATGGTCAGCGCCATCAGGCTGAGGTTGTCGAGGGAGAAGCCGCAGAAGTACATCGCGCCGAAGGTGGCGATGAGCGACAGCGGCAGGGCCACGCCGGCGATCAGGGTGGCGCGCAACGAGCGCAGGAACACCAGCACTACCAGCACCACCAGCACCACGGACAGCACCAGCGTGAACTGCACGTCGGCGATGGACGCCTTGATGGTGCCGGTGCGGTCGCTCACGATCTTCATGTCGACGCCGGCGGGAAGCGAGGCACCCAGCTTCTTCAGCTCGTTCTTGATGCGGACTACGGTGGCGACGACGTTGGCGCCGGGCTGGCGCTGCACGTCGATGATGACGGCCGGCTCGCCCTGGTACCAGCCGGCGACGTGGGTGTTCTCCAGCCCGTCGACGACGTCGGCGACGTCGCTCATCAGGACGGGGGCGTTGTTGCGGTAGGTGATGACCACCGAACGGTAGGCGTTCGCGGCTTCGAGCTGGTCGTTGGCGGCGATGGCGTAGGACTGCTTGGCGCCGTCGAGCGAGCCCTTGGCGCCGTTGGTGTTGGCGTTGGAAATGGCGTTGCGCAGGTCCTCCATGACGATGCCGTAGTCGGCGAGGCGCGACAGGTCGGCATGGATGCGCACCGCCGGCTTCAGCCCGCCCAGGATGCCGACGTGGCCGACGCCGGTCAGCTCGCTGAGGCGCTGCCCGATCAGCGTGTCGGCGAGGTCGGACATTTCCCGGATGGTGTGCGTCTTGGAGGTGAGCGCCACCTCGATCACCGCGGTGTCGGCCGGGTTCACCTTGGAGTAGACGGGCGGGTAGGGGAGGTTCTTGGGCAGGGTCGAGGCGGCGGCGTTGATCGCCGCCTGCACGTCCTGGGCGGCGCCGTCGATGTCGCGGTCGAGCGAGAACTGCAGCGTCACCGCCGACAGGCCGAAGGCCGAGGACGAGGTCATCGTCTGCAGCGACGGGATCTGGCCGAGCTGGCGCTCCAGGGGAGCGGTGACGAGTTCCGCCATCGTGTCGGGGTTGGCGCCCGGCAGCTGCGTCGTCACCTGGATGGTTGGGAAATCCACCTGCGGCAGCGCCGAGACCGGCAGGTAGGAATAGCCAAGCATGCCTCCCAGCAGCACCGCGACGGCGAGCAGGAAGGTCGCGACCGGGCGCTGGATGAAGAGGGCGGAAACGTTCATTCGCTCGCGCTCTGGCGACGTCCGCCGCGCCGTCGCGGCGAGTTGGCGGGGGCGCCCGGTTGCGCGTCGGAATGCGGCTCGCCGGTCTTGCCGTCGCTTGGCACCGGCGACAGGCCGGGCTGGTGGAGGCCGGGCGCCTTGTCCGCCGCCTCGGCCGCCGTGTCGGGGCCCGGCTTGATGGCGCCGCCATCGGTCAGCTTCTGGAAGCCCGAGGTGATCACCGGCTCGTCGGCGGCGAGGCCGGCGGTGATCACCGCCTCCGTGTCATCCTGCTGGCCGACGGTGACGGGACGCATCTTGGCCTTGTTGTCGGCGGTGGCCAGGAACACGAAGGTGCCGTTGGGTCCGCGCTGCAGGGCGGCGACCGGCACCATCACGGCACCCTTGAGCGTTTCCACGCGCAGCCGCACGTTGGTGAAGATGCCCGGCCAGAGCTGCAGCTGCGGATTGTCGAAGTTCGCCTTGAGCTTCACCGTGCCGGTTGTGGAATCGATGGTGTTGTTGACCACCGCCAGCACGCCGTGGTCGACCACGGTCTTGCCCGAGCCGTCGAGCGCCTGGACGTCGAGTTGGTTGAGCAGGCTCGCCTTGTTGATGCGCGGCAGTTCCTGCTGCGGTATGTTGAAGATGACCGAGATCGGCTGGATCTGCGACACGGTGACGATGCCGGTGGTGTCGGTGGCGTGGATGAGGTTGCCGACGTCGACGTTGCGGATGCCGGTGCGCCCGGCGATGGGTGAGACGACGTCGGTGTAGGACAGCGTGGTGCGGGCGCTGTCGATGGTCGCCTGATCGATGGCGACCTGCGCCTCGCTCTGCGCCACGGTGGCGACCTGGGTGTCGAGCTGCTGCTGCGTCACGGCCTTGGTGGCCGAGAGTTTCTTGTAGCGGTCGAGGTCGCGGTAGGCGTTGGCCAGCGTCGCCTCGTCGAGCTTCTTCTTGGCGACGTTCTGGTCCAGCGTCGCCTGATACAGGCGCGGGTCGATCTTGGCGATGATGTCGCCGGCCTTGACGGTTTGTCCTTCCGTGAAGTTCAAGGCGTTGAGCACGCCATCGACCTGGGACCGGATCAGCACGGAGTTCAGAGCCTGCCCGGTGCCGACCCCTTCGACGTAGACGGGGACGTCGGCCCGGTGCGACTTGGCGACGAGCACGGGCGTCGGCCCGTCCTCACCGTGGCCGCCGCGACGGCCGCCGCCTTTTCCCGAGCCCTTGCCGGCCTCGCCCGCGGCCTGCTGTCCGTTCTTCGGGCTGTTGGGCAGACTCGTGGTGAACAGGGGCGTCACCAGGGCGACCACCACCGCCAACCCCGCAACCCAGGCCACGAGCCGCCAGAACCGTTTCATGGCCGTCTTTCCTCGATCGGGTCAACAACCCCGCGTCTCGTCCGCCTCGAACTGCCCGCGCCGACTCGTCCGCCCCGACTTGACCGCCTCGAACTGGCCGCTCGCCGCGGCTAGATCCTGCTTCTGCCGGCATAAGCGCCGCCAAGAGCCTGATACAGGGCGATCGCCTCGGTGAGGCGCGACAGGCGCACCTGCACCAGCGTATCCTGGGTCGTAAATAAGGTCTGCTCCGTTTGCAGCAATGTTACGACGTCGAGAACGCCCTGCTTCAACCTGTCCTCGGATAGCTGCAGGGCCTTGCGCGATGCCGCAAGGGACTCGCGGGTCAACTCTTCTTGTTCGGCGTAGAGCTTCAGGGCGGTGAGCGCCCGGTCGACGTCGGAAAAGGCGGTGACCACCGCGAGCTTGTAGTTGGCGACGAGTTGGTCCTGCACGCCCTTCTGCTGGTCGAATTGCGCGCGCAACAGGCCGCCGTCGAAGATCGGCTGCGCCAGGCTGTAGGCCGCCTGGTAGAAGAACGAGGCCGGCGAGAACAGCGTGCTCAGCGCCGTCGACGAGAAGCCGGCGTTGCCGGTGAGCGAGATCGTGGGAAAGAACGCCGCCCGCGCCGCGACCAGGTTGGCATGGGCCGAGGCGAGGTTCGACTCCGCGAACTCCACGTCGGGGCGCTGCGTCAGCACCTCGGAGGGGATGCCCGGCGCGACGCGCGGCACCGGGCTGTTGAGGACGCTGCGGCCGTTCACCGTGACCCGCTGCGGCGTGCGCCCGAGCAGGATGCCGAGCATCGTCTCGTTCTGGTTGGCCGTGACCTGCAGCGGCGGGATCGAGGCCCTGAGGTTGGCAACCAGCGCCGCCTGCTGCGCCACGTCGAGCGCCGTCGCCGTGCCGGCCTTTTCGCGATCCTCGATCAGCTTGAGGATGCGGCTGGAATCGGTGACGTCCTGCCTCGCGAAGGTGACGCGCTCGCGGGCGGCCAGCACGTTGAAGAAGGTCGTCGCCGTTGTCGCCAGCTGGGTCAGCTGCACCGTTTGCCGGTTCCAGCGGCTCGCGGTGGCGTTCTCCTGCGCCGCCTTGTAGGTCGCCCTGTTGCGGCCCCAGAAATCGAGCTGGTAGCTCGCCGCGAAGGTGGCGTTGAAGTTTTGCACGGAGGACAAGGAGCTTCCGCCCGTCCCGATGCCCGTCCCGATGCCGCTGGCAAGCGCGCTGGTCCCGCCCCCAAATCCTGCCGCGCCAATGCCGCCGCCGCTTCCGCCCGCCCCCGATTGCGTCACCGAATTGGACGCGCTCAGCGTCGGGAACAGGGCCGCGCCGGACTGCCGCGCCAGCGCGTCGGCCTGTTCGAGCTGGCCGATCGCGGCGGCGATGGAGAAGTTGGCGACCTCCGTTTCTTCCATGAACCGGGTCAGCTCGGGCGAGCGGAACTGCGTCCACCAGTCGATCGCATGATCAAACAGCCGGCCGTTGGCCGAGCCGTAGCGGTACGAGCCGGGCACGTCGATGGCGATGTCGGGCACGACGGCGTTCGGGATGCAGCCGCCGAGCAGACCGGCCGCCAGCAGGGCCGCGCACCCCGCCGCCCGGCGCCGGCTCGCCGGAGGCCGGCTCGTGCCTCGTTCGATCGTGTCCGCACCCACCGACGCACCAACCCGCGCTGCCCGTCGCAATCGCCGTGTCGTCCTGGCGGACCTGCGTCGGTCGCTGAAACTCATCGTAGGTTTCAGGCGAGGCATCGCGGCCAAACCGTGACGGCGCCCGGTCACGTCGCCGTATATGCCGGGCGCAGGCGAAGTGGAGGCCCAGGCGTGCCCGCCGTGTCACAGGCGCGGACCGTCACTACGGTCCACCAACCCGAACAAAGGGTCGCAATCGTTTCCGGCCGCTTCACGCGTTGCACCTGCGTTTCACGGCGCCGCGCATCCCTGCGCGCGCGGGAGGCCCGCTTGTCCCGTACCCTTCGCCTCGTTCTCGGCGACCAGATCTCCGATGATCGCCTGTCGTCCCTGCGCGACCTCGATCCGCGTCACGATAACGTGCTGCTGGCCGAGGTGCGCAGCGAGACCGGCTACGTCCGCCACCACAAGAAGAAGATCGCCCTGGTGTTCGCCGGCATGCGCGGCTTCGCCGAGCGGCTGCGGGCGCGCGGCGTCGACGTCCGCTACATCGGCTTCGAGGATGCGGACAACGCCGGCTCGCTCACCGGCGAAGTGCGCCGGGCGCTGGCCGAAGGCGGCTTCGACCGCGTGGTGCTGACCGAGCCGGGCGAGCACCGGCTGATGACCGAGTTCGCCGATTTCGCCGCCCGGTCCAACGTGCCGGTCGAACTGCGCGAGGACGACCGCTACCTTTGCAGCCGGGGCGACTTCGCCAACTGGGCCGACGGCAAGCGCCAGCTGCGCATGGAGTTCTTCTACCGCGACATGCGCAAGCGCCACGGCCTGCTGATGGACGGCGACAAGCCGGTCGGCGGGGCGTGGAACCTCGACAAGGAAAACCGCAAGGCGATGCCCCGGCGCCTGCGCCCGCCCAACCACCGCTTCGTGGCGCCCAACCCGGTGACGCGGGGCGCGATCGCCGACGTCGCCCGGCTGTTTCCCGATCACTTCGGCTCGCTCGACGGCTTCGGCTTCGCCACCACGCCCGGCGAGGCGGAGGTGATCGTCGCCGACTTCATCGCCCACATCCTGCCGGGCTTCGGCGACTACCAGGACGCGATGGTCAAGGACGAGCCGTGGATGTGGCACTCCATCATCTCGGCCGCGATGAACCTCGGCCTGATCGACCCGCTCGACGTGTGCCGCCGCGCCGAAGCCGAATACCGTGACGGCCGCGCGCCGTTGAACGCGGTCGAGGGCTTCATCCGCCAGATCCTGGGCTGGCGCGAGTACATGCGCGGCATGTACTGGCTGTGCATGCCCGGCTTCAAGGCGCTGAACGCGCTCAACGCCGACCGCCAGCTGCCGTCCTTCTACTGGTCGGGCGAGACCGACATGGTCTGCGTGCGCGACGCCGTCGCGACCACGCGCGACAACGCCTACGCCCACCACATCCAGCGCCTGATGGTGACCGGCAACCTCGCCATGCTGATCGGCGTCCACCCCGACGCCATCGACGAATGGTACATGGTTGTCTACGCCGACGCCTATGAATGGGTGGAACTGCCCAACGTGCGGGGCATGGCGACCTTCGCCGACGGCGGCCTCATCGGCTCGAAGCCCTACGCGGCATCGGGAGCCTACATCAACCGCATGAGCGATTATTGCGGGCGCTGCCGCTACGACGTCGGCAAGCGCACGGGCGCGGACGCCTGCCCGTTCAACGCCCTGTACTGGGACTTCATGATCCGCAACGAGAAGGTGCTCGCCGGCAACGGGCGGATGGCGATGCCATACCGCACGCTCGGTCGGATGAGCGAGGGCAACCGGGCGGACGTGCGCAGGGATGCCGAGCGGATCAAGCAGGCCTTCGGGGCGGAGCGGATCGCCGCGAGCTGAAGCGATATCCTCCCCCGCTGCGCACGGGGACAAGCCCTGTGCCCGTCGTGCTTCCGGCTGGACCGCCGCGATCGAGGCCGCCTCCTCGTTGAGCCGGCGCAGCGGAGGGTGGCGCGGACAGCAGCGTTGGTGCAGACGAACTCGCCGCGCCCGAGCTTGAGCCGGAGATCGGCGGAGATGGTGGTGGTCCGCCCGCCGGGGGCGGGATAGTGCCGGGCGATGCCCTCGATGGCCAGGACCCGGTCGAGAACGATCGCCCGGCCGTGGCGGCAGAGCGGACCTGCCGGATCGCGCGAGCGGAGGGAATGGTGATGACACGGGTGATCCAGGCCGCCGATCTGCCGAAGCTGGTCGGGCAGGACCTCGGCCGATCGGAGTGGCTGCGCGTCGACCAGCCGCTCATCGACGCCTTCGCGGATCTGTGCGGCGACCGGCAATGGATCCACGTCGACGTGGAGCGTGCCACCGCCGCCCTCGGCGGCACGATCGCCCACGGCTTCCTCAGCCTTTCGCTGATCTCGGCGATGGCGCAGCAGATCTGGCGGGTCGAGGGCGTGGCCAGCGCCATCAACTACGGCTTCGACCGGCTGCGCTTCACCGGCGCCGTGCCGGCCGGGGCGCGGATCCGCCTGCACCAGACGCTCAAGTCCGTCGAGCCGAAGGCGGGCGGCCTGCTGGTCACGACGCAGGCCACGGCCGAGGTCGAAGGCAGCGACAGGCCGGCGCTCGTCGCCGACTGGCTGGTCCTGTTCAAGCTGTAGCCGCGACAACGTCCTCCCCGCTTCGCGACGGAGGAGAAGCCAATGCCCGAGGCCGTTGCGCGTCAGCGGGCCGGGCACTCGGCGATCAGGTGGAAGAAGCCGCCACTCACGTTCGCGCGGCGGCTGCCGGCCTCGCGCGGCGGGCTGCCCGAAGCGTCGCGGGCGAGAACCAGCGGCGGATCGGGCCGTTCGCCCTCGCTCATCGTGGCGTAATGGAACTCGTGGCCGCGCAGGCGGGTGCCGCGTCGGCCGAGGCATCCATCGGCGGCGAGCGTCACCTCGCGGTAGCCGAGGTTCATCTTGCGCGTGGCGAAGGAGAAGGACGCGCCCAGCAGGCCGGCCATCGGATGGGCCACGCCGTCGGCGTCGGTGAGGCTTTGGCCCAGCACCATGTAGCCGCCGCACTCGCCGTGGACGGGCCGCGTTCGCGCGAAGCCGCGCAGGCCGTCCAGGGCGCGCGTCGCGGCGGCGAGGCGGGCGGCATGGAGTTCGGGGTAGCCGCCGGGCAGCCAGCAGGTGTCGCAGGTGTTCGGCGGCGGCTCGTCGGCGAGGGGCGAGAAGAAGGCCACGGCCGCCCCGGCCCGCCGCCAGCCTTCGAGCAGGTGGGGGTAGAGGAAGGAGAAGGCCGCGTCGCGGGCGATCGCGATGCGCTGCCCCGGCGGCCGGATCGCCGCCGCCGGGACGTGGTCGCCGAGGATGAGCGGTCGCGCCAGCGCGCGCACGGCGGCGAGGTCGACGTGTTCGGTCACGAAGTCCGCGATGGCGTCGAGGATCGCAGCGAGGCGCGGCAGCTCGCCGGCCTGCACCAGCCCGAGGTGGCGCTCGGGCAGTGCGAGCGCCGGCGCGCGGGGTAGCGCCCCCACCACCGCGAAGCCGGCGGCGGCCAGGGCCTCGGCGGCGAGGCGGCGGTGACGCTCGCTCGCCACGCGGTTCAGCACCACGCCGCCGACGCGCACGCCGGCGCGC
>CALMGA010000050.1 GCA_937863205.1 uncultured Beijerinckiaceae bacterium
CATTCGGCCAGCGACAGCATCGCCCCACGCAGCACCGGCTTGCCCGGCCCGATCCACGGCGCATCGGTGGCCCCGTTCTCGATCAGGGAGTCGAGGTCGGCCATGCGCGGCAGGAAGCGGGCGACCTCGCCCTCGCCGGCCTCGCCCCGCAGCAGGGCGGCCGCGAGGGCGAAGCCTTCGTCGACCCACGAGGTGAAGGTCCGGTGAAGGGTGCCTGCCTCGTTGCGCGGGCTGATGAGCTGGGTTGCCAGCAGGAACATGGTGACGCCCAGCGCCACGGCGCTGCCGCGCGACAGGGCGACATCGAAGGCGTGCTCGGGCTGGCCGAAGGCGTCGAAGGCGATGATCAGCGTGGTGTAGCCCGACAGCGCCGCCGCATAGCTCTGCAACTCGCGCAGCAGGCAGGACACGAAGGTGCACGTCACCAGCCACGCCGTATGCGCGCCGAGATAGCTCCACCAGCCCTGGGGGTAGAGGGCGATCAGGGCGACGCCGACGGTGGTGCCCACCGCGGTGCCGATCAGGCGGTTGACGCCCTTGAGCAGTCCCTGCGCCCGCGTCGCCTGCGCGGTGATGAGAACGGTGGAGCCGGCCCAGTACGGGGCGTCGAGCTGCAGAAACATCGCCAGCCAAAGCGCCGCCAAGGCGGTGAGCGAGGTGTAAAGGGCGAAGCCGAGGTTGGTCCACCCCGGCGCGTGGGACGCGAGGCGGTTCGCCGCCGCCCGTGCCCGCCCGGCGAGGCGGTGCCCGAAGGTGTTCCCGGCGGCGCCTGCGCCGAAGGTCGCCTTCACGTCGTCCGCCCGGCTCAGCCGTGCGCCCCGTCGAGCCAGTCCACGATGTTGCGCACGCTGTCGGCGTAGAAGGTCCGGTACAGGCTGTGCGTGACATAGCCGATGTGCGGCGTGGCGAGCACGTTGGGCTGCGAGCGGAAGGGGTGGTCGACCGGCAGCGGCTCGTCGGCGAACACGTCCACCGCATATCCGGCGATGCGCTGCTGCCGCAGCGCGTCCAACACCGCCGCTTCGTCGGCGATGGGCCCGCGCGAGGTGTTGACCAGCCACGCCGTCGGCTTCATCCGCGCCAGCAGGGCGGCATCGACGAGGCCGCGGGTCCGCCGGCTCAGCACGAGGTGGATGCTGAGGATGTCGGCATCCGCGAACAGCCCTTCCCGTCCCACGGCGACGGCGCCCACCGCGGCGGCCTTCTCCGGCGTGAGGTTCTGGCTCCAGCCGATGACGTTCATGCCGAAGGCGCGGCCGATGCCGGCCACCGCGCCGCCGATGTTGCCGAGGCCGAGCAGGCCGAGGGTGCGCCCCTTGAGGTCGCCGCCGATGGCGCGCTGCCAGCCGCCGGCGCGCAGCGACGTCGTTTCGCTCACAAGGTGGCGCTGGCTCGCCAGGATCAGCGCCCAGGTCATCTCGATCGTCGGGGCGCTGGAATAGCCGGTGTGGCGGACGGCGATGCCGCGCTCGCCCGCGGCCGCCTCGTCGATGGCGGCGTTGCGCGGGCCGGTGGAGGCGATCAGCTTCAGTTTGGGCAGCCGCTCGATCAGGCTGCGCCCGAACGGCGTGCGCTCGCGCATGACGAGGACGATCTCGAAGGGGGCCAGCCGCTCGGCCAGTTCCGCCTCGTCGGCGAGGTGGTCGGTGAACACCGTCACCGCGGCCTTGCCGTCGAGCGGCGTCCAGTCGGCAAGCGTCAGGGCCACGGACTGGTAGTCGTCGAGAACGGCGATGCGCATGGTTCGATCTTTGGCTCGATCTCTGGGTCGATTCTCGGCCGGCTCGCGGCGACCGAGCTTACGGCCCGACGTTCGGGCAATCCATCCCCCGCGGAACGCCCACCCCCGAACCCCGGGGCGGTGGCAGTACGTCACGCCCCGCGCCAGAACCTTTCGCCTCAAGGTCGATTGATCGGGTCCAAACGGCAAAGCACGAGGAGCGCAGATGTCGGAACCCAGCACGCTGATGGAACTCTACCACGAGGAGATGCAGGACTTGTGGTCGGCCAACGACCAGATGAGCCGGACGGTGACCGAACTCGCCGGCCACGTGCACGATGCCAAGCTCAAGCAGATGCTTGAACATTCCATCACGGGCATCAGGGAGCACAGCGGCACGGTCAAGGGCCTGATCGAGGCGAGCGGCGGCACGCCCAAGCCCGACCACTGCAAGGGCATGGAAGGGCTGGTGACGGAAGCGATCAAGCATTGCATCAAGGAAGCCCCGACCGTCGGCGTCCTTCAGGACATCGAGATCATCGCGCAATACCAGCGCATGTCGCACTACGGCATCGCCGGCTTCGGTTCGGCCGCCGCCTATGCCAAGGCGCTGGGCCGCCCGGACGATGAAGCGAAGCTGAAGTCGCTGGTGGCGAGCATCTACAAGAGCGACGAATACGCCAGCAAGCTCGCCACGCATCTGGAGCAGGCGGCCGCCTGATCCGACGGCGTTAGCGATCCCTTCACCATGTTTCGACGGGCCGGTCGCCGACCGGCCTCATCAACACCTCGGCAAGGTTGACGAAACACCTCCGCTTAACGCTCTCGCGCTATTCCAGGCTTGGAACGGGTCGAGTTGAGGAGGTGGGGCCATGAGCCTCGGGATGTTCGCAGCCGGCCGGATCGCCGCCGGCTCCAGGATCGCGGCCGTGCTTTGCATCGGCCTGTCGATCGCGGCCTGCGCCCGTACGCCGGGCGAGGAAGGTCTGGCCGGTCTTGGCGGCACCAGCCGCCCGGCCGGCTACGGCCCGGGACCCGACGGTGGCGGGCGCCGGGACGGCTACGGCCGCAGCGACCTTGCCGCCGCCGACGGGGCCGGACGTCGCGGCCGCGGCGGGTCGGCTGTGCCGGGCAGCCCGGAGGACTTCGCGCAGAACGTCGGCGACCGCGTGTTCTTCGAGTCCGATTCGAGCGACCTCACCGAGAAGTCGCAGGCGACCCTTGACCGGCAGGCGGCCTGGTTGCAGCGCTTCGAGCGGACCGCCTTCACCGTGGAAGGGCACGCCGACGAGCGCGGCACCCGCGAGTACAACTTCGCGCTGGGCGCCCGCCGGGCGGAGACCACCAAGCAGTACCTCGTCGCCCACGGTGTGCCGGCCTCGCGCATCCGCACCATCTCCTACGGCAAGGAGCGCCCGGTGGCGGTGTGCAACGACATCTCCTGCTGGTCGCAGAACCGTCGCGCGGTGACGGCGGTCGGCGGCGGCCAGTCGTAGGCTCATCGGCAGCGTCTCGGCCGGGGGAGGGATCGTGCGGCTGAGCCTGTCGACCTGGAACATCAACTCCGTGCGCCTGCGCCTCGGCCTCGTCGAGCGCTTCCTGGCCGAACAGTGCCCGGACGTGCTCTGCCTGCAGGAGACCAAGTGCTGCGATGCCGATTTTCCCGTCGCGGCGTTCCACCGAGCCGGCTACGGGCACCTCGCCATCAACGGGCAGAAGGGATACCACGGGGTCGCCATCGCCTCGCGGCTGCCTTTCGCCCGCATCGAGCGGCGAGGCTTCTGCGGCAAGAACGACGCCCGCCACGTCGCGGCGAGCGTGATCGCCGGCGAGCGTGCGATCGCCGTGCACAACCTTTACGTCCCGGCCGGCGGCGACGAGCCCGACCCGGCGATCAACCCGAAGTTCGCCCACAAGCTGGATTTCCTCAACGAGATGGCCGGCTGGATCGCCGAGGAGGAGGTGGCGCGCGGCGATGCCGTGCTGGTTGGCGACCTCAACGTTTCGCCGGGCGAGCACGACGTGTGGAGCCACAAGGCGCTGCTCAACGTGGTCTGCCACACCCCCGTCGAGGTCGAACTGTTCGGCCGCGTCCAGGCGGCCGGCGCCTTCGTCGACGTGATGCGCCGCGCCATCCCGCCGCACGAGAAGTGCTATACCTGGTGGAGCTATCGCTCGCCGGACTGGGCCAAGGCCGACCGCGGCCGCCGGCTCGACCACATCTGGGCGAGTTCGAGCCTCGGGGACACCTTCGGCGACCTCACGATCCACAAGGAGAGCCGCGCCTGGGAACGGCCGTCCGACCACGTGCCGGTGACGGCGGTGTTCGAGGTTTGACGGGTCGGCGCAACGCGCATCCTGGAGGAAGCGCGGCGTTTCCGGGCGAACGGCCGTGACCCGATGGATCGGTTCCCGCAGCGATCGGGGACTTGCGAAAGCTCGCGCACTAGGTTTTTGTGCGCGGGATGGAGGAGATGCGTTCCCCGGTGGGGCGTCCGGACTTCAAATCCGGGAGGGGCTGCAAGGCGGTCTTTGGTGGGTTCGACTCCCACTCTCTTCCGCCATCGTTCGTCCCAGCCGTCGTCCCTCGCGACAGCGCAGAATTCGCGCTGAAGAGATCATGAGCGCCGAGCCCGCACGACACCTTGCCGAGCCGCCGTCCGCCTCCGGCCGCAGCCGCCTGCCGTCCGTCGACCGGCTGCTGTCAAGCGCCCACGCGGTGGCACTGGTCGAGCGCTTCGGGCGCACGGCGACGCTCGCGGCGGTGCGCGACAGCCTGGCCTGCGCCCGCACCCTGCTGCAGGCCGGCGACGTCGCCCCACCCGGCGAGGCGGCGCTCCTTGATGTCGCGGAGGGGCAACTCGCCAAGCTGTTCCAGCCCTCGCTGCGCCCGGTGTTCAACCTGACCGGCACCGTGCTGCACACCAATCTTGGCCGCGCCCCCCTGCCACGCGAAGCAGCCGAGGCGGTCGCCCGCGTGCTCACGGAAGCATCCAATCTCGAATACGACCTTGCCTCCGGCAGGCGCGGCGAGCGCGACGACCACATCGAGGCGCTGATCTGCCGTCTCACGGGGGCGGAAGCGGCGACGATCGTCAACAACAACGCCGCCGCCGTGCTGCTGGTGCTGGCGGCGCTGGCGCCGAAGAAGGAGGTGCTGGTGTCGCGCGGCGAGCTGGTCGAGATCGGCGGCGCCTTCCGCGTGCCCGACGTGATGGCGCGGGCGGGCTGCCGGCTCAAGGAGGTCGGCACCACCAACCGAACCCACCTGCGCGACTACGCCGACGCCATCGGCCCGCGCACGGTCGCCGCGATGAAGGTCCACCAGTCGAACTACGCCATCCAGGGCTTCACGGCCGCCGTCGCCGATGCCGACCTCGGCAAGCTGTGCCGCGAGCGCGGTATCCTGATGCTGGACGACCTCGGCTCCGGCAATCTCATCGACTTCGCCGCCTACAACCTGCCGGCCGAGCCGACCGTGCAGGCGGCGGTGGCCCACGCCGATGTGGTCACCTTTTCCGGCGACAAGCTGCTCGGCGGGGTGCAGTGCGGTCTCATCGCCGGGCGCCGCGACCTGATCGCCAAGGTGCGCAAGCATCCCCTCAAGCGGGCGCTGCGCGTCGACAAGATGACGTTCGCGGCGATGGAGGCCATCCTGCGCCTCTACCTCGATCCCGATCGCCTGCGCGAGCGCCTGCCGACGCTGAGGCTGCTGACCCGCCCGCAGGCCGAGATCCGCGCCTTGGCCGAGCGGCTGGCGCCGGCGCTGGCGGCGGCCTGTCCCGATGCCCTCGTCACCGTGGTGGAGTGCGCCAGCCAGATCGGCAGCGGGGCCCTGCCCGTCGACGTGCTGCCCTCGGCGGCCGTGTCGCTGAGGCCGGCCAGGGTCGGAGCGGGGTCCGGCAAGGGGTACGGCAAGGGCGACGGGCGCTGGTTGCAGGCGCTGGCCGACCGCTTCCGCCGCTTAACCGTGCCGGTGATCGGCCGCGTCGCCGGCGGCGCCTTCCTGCTCGACCTGCGCACGCTGCAGGACGAGGCCGGCTTCCGCGACCAGATCGCGTCGATGGCCGCGCTTGAGCTCATCAATGCTTGAGCCCATCGATGCCGACGAAGGGTCCGCAGCGGGTCGCCCTCCCCCTGCTGCGCGCAGAGACGCGGGCGCCGACGAGCACTCGACGGCACGGCGCGGACGCTTCGTCCGGTACGCGGCGCTTTGGTGGATCGCGAATTGACTTTGCTTGTAGATAAGCAAGCGTCCCTCGTGGGCTTTTGCCGCGCGAGCGGCCTGTGCTTGAGTGGCCGAAGGCCCGGATCGGCGGGAACAATGGTGGTAGGTCGATGACGATGGATGCTGCGCTCGACAACAGACCCGCCGACCCGCTCAGCCTCGACAACCAGCTTTGCTTCGCCCTCTACGCGGCGGCGAACGCCATCAAGAAGGCTTACCGGCCGCTTCTCGAAGATCTCAACCTGACCTATCCCCAGTACCTGATCCTGATCGTGCTGTGGAGGACGGACAACCTCAAGGTGTCCGAGATCGGCCAGCGCCTTCGCCTCGACTCGGGCACGTTGACGCCCGTCCTGAAGCGGCTGGAAGCCTCGGGGCTGATCAGCCGCACCCGTCGCGTCAAGGACGAGCGCGAGGTGGAGATCGGCCTCAGGCCGGAGGGCCGGGCCCTGCGCGAGCGGGCGCTCGGCGTGCGCAGCGAGATCGTGCGCCAGCTCAAGATGACGGATCGCGAGATCGCGGCGCTGCGCACCGAACTCGGCGAGGTGATCGCCACCCTCGACGGGGATTTCTGAACCGCGGCGGTTCTACACCGGCGCGGCCGCCGGTCAGGCGAAGTAGCGATCCAGGATGCGGCCGTAGACGGCGGCGAGCCGGTGGAGGTCGGCGACCGGCACGCGCTCGTCCACCATGTGCATGGTGTCGCCGACGAGGCCCAGCTCGACCACGGGACAGTGCCGCTGGATGAAGCGCGCATCCGACGTGCCCCCCGAGGTCGACAGCGCCGGGCGCCGTCCCGTTTCCGCCTCCACCGCATCGGCGACGAGGTCGGTGAAGGGCGAGGCGGGGGTGCGGAAGGCCGGTGCGTTGCAGGGCAGGAAGTCGAGCCGTATGTCCGCATCCGCCCCGGCGAGGCGCCGTTCGAGTTCGGCGGCGAGGCTGTCGGCAGTCCACAGGTCGTTGAAGCGGATGTTGAAGGCGGCGGTCGCTTGCGCCGGAATGACGTTGGTGGCGCCGTTGCCGACGTCGATCGTGGTGACTTCGAGGTTGCTGGCGTCGAAATGCGTGGTTCCCCCGTCGAGCGGGCGGAGCAGGGCGTCGAGCGCGCGCAGCAGCACCGGGATCGGGTTGGCCGCCTTCGCGGGATAGGCGACGTGGCCCTGGCGTCCGCTGACCGTGAGGCGTGCGTTGAGCGACCCGCGCCGGCCGATCTTCAGCGTATCGCCGAGCGTGTGGCGGCTCGTCGGCTCGCCGACGATGCAATGGTCGAAGCGCTCGCCCCTCGCCTGCGTCCAGTCCAGCAGCTTGACCGTGCCGTTGACCGCCGGCCCTTCCTCGTCGCCGGTGATGAGGAGGCCGATCGAGCCGCGTGGCCGACCGTTGGCGCCGAGATGGGCGAGAACGGCGGCTGTGAAGGCGGCGATGCCGCCCTTCATGTCCTGCGCGCCGCGCCCATAGAGCATGCCGTCCTCGACCGTGCCCGCGAAAGGGCGATGCCGCCACCCGGTTTCGCGCCCGGGCGGCACCACGTCGGTGTGCCCGGCGAACAGCAGGTAGGGCGGTTCGGCCCCGATGCGGGCGTAAAGGTTGTCGATCGTCGGCTGGCCCGGCTCTGCGAAGGGCACCCTGTGGGTCGCGAAGCCGCCGCCCGCGAGCAGCGCCTGCAGGCAATCGAGCGCCCCCGCGTCGGCCGGCGTCACGGACGGACAGCGGATCAGGTCGCGGGCGATGGCCAGCGCGTGTCGCTCGCCGCTCAATTCGTCCAGACCGGCAGGCGCATCGGCATCGCGCCGGCGATCAGGCTGACGACGTGGGGCGGCTTGTAAAGGCCGTAGTGCATCGGCGTCGGGCCGAGCGCGGCCGGGTCGAGCGCGGCCGGGATCCCGGCGGGATGGCTCCTGAGCACGGGGGTGCTGCGGGTCGGCGTCTCGGCGACGAGCACGGTCTCGACCGGCTTGACGGCCACTGTTTGGGAGGCCGGCCGCGGATGCCGGCGGGCGGGCACCAGGGTGACGTCGATGCCGGCATAGGCCAGCGCTTCCGGCCGGCTCACCGTGCCAAGGTCGGCGCCCTTCTTCAGCAGGGCGGCGAAGATGGCGTTCTGTCCGCCGTCGGAATAGGTCGTGCGCACCGCCGCAGCGCCCTCGCGCACGAGATCGGCGACGGCCGCCGTTTCGGTGAGATGGCGGGCCTGCGCCGCCTGCTCCCTCGCCGGATCGGTCGAGGGGGCGAAGCTGTAGCGTCCGGCCACGACGCCCGCCTGCAGGATCTCGCCGGTGGCCTCGAAGCGGTCCGACCCTTCCTTCAGCTGGCGCCAGAAATCGATGTTGGGATCGTTGCGGTAGAGAGCCATGTTCTTGGCGCTCATGTGGAAGGGGTAGGCCTGGAGCTGGAAGGCCGGCTGGCCGCCGTGGAGCGCGTCGCGGGCGATGGCGTAGAGTTCGCCGATCTGCCGGTCGGTCATGGCGAAGCAGCCCATCGACGAGCAGGTGCCGTGCACCATCACCGCCGAGCCCGATGCCCCGTGCGCCCTGTCGTAGGCATTGGGGAAGCCTGTGTCGAAGGACAGGTAGTAGTGCGAGTTCGGGTTCATCTGGCGCGGGGAGACGGGGTAGAAGCCTTCGGGCGTCTGCCGGTCGCCGCTGTGGTGTTTGGGTCCGAGTTGCCCCGACCAGCGGCAGATCGGGAAGCTTTTGATGAAGACGAAGCGCCCGTCGCGGTTGCGCTTCCAAACTTCGATCTCCGACTCCTTCTTGTAGGATCGCAGCACCAGCGGCGCGTCGGGGCTTGTCCCCTTGGCCGCCATCAGTGCCACCGTGGCGGGCGGGATCGGGGCGAGCGCCTTGGCCGGCAGCTCCGCCCGCGCGGGGCCCCACAGCAGGGCAAAGGCGACCACCGAAGCGCTCGCCGAAACGACGCGTGGCGCGACTTGCGAAGTGAACCGCGAGGTGGCTTGCGGGACAGCTTGCGAGGTGGCTAGGCTGAGGCGAAGGGTCATGGCGCGCGGGATGGATGCACGGCAAAAACGACCGGGTCGAGGCGAAATCCCGCCGGGATCGGCGCCAAATCCCGCTCAGCGCTCCGCCATCGGCCGGTCATCCGGCCAGGATGCGCGCAACGGCCCGCTGCCGGCGATGCGGTCGCCCAGCAGCGCCACGCCCAGGGCGTAGGCTGTTGAATTGTTGTAGCTCTTGATGACCTTGAAGTTGCGCGTCACCAGGAAGTGCGGCCCGGCCGGGCCGGCCGGCGCCAGCAGTCCTGCTTCGCCCGAGCGCGGCAGTTCGCCGCCGTCGGCGCGGCGGAAGCCGGCAGCCGCCCAATCGGCGAAGGGCCGCAGGGTGCGGCCATCGCCCGAGGCGGGGGTCGGCGCCAGGACCTCGAAACCCCACGGCTCGCCGGCGACCCAGCCGTGCTTCTTCAGGTAGTACGCCGTCGAGCCCAGCGCATCGGGCACGTCGCGCCAGATGTCCTTGCGGCCGTGGTCGGAGAAATCCACGGCGAAGCGCTTGAAGGCCGAGGGCATGAACTGCGTCTGCCCCATCGCGCCGGCCCAGGATCCGCGCATCGCCTCGGGAGAAACGTGCCCGGCCTGCAGGATGTCGAGGGCATCGAGCAGTTCGCGCCGGAAATAGTCGCCGCGGTATCGGGCATAGGCGAGGGTGGCGAGGCAGCGGATCGTGCCGAGGTCGCCGGTGTTGTTGCCGAAGTTCGATTCCAGGCCCCACACGCCGAGCACGATGTAGGGATCGACGCCGTAGCGCGCGTCGGCCTTTTCCAGCGTGGTCTTGAAGTCGCGGCCGCGCTCCCGGCCGGTCTCGATGCGGGTTTGGGACACGGCGCTGGCGAGGTAGTCGCCGATCGGCTTGACGAACTCGGCCTGGTGGTGGGTCTTGGCGAGAACGGCCGGGTCAGGGGTGACGCCGGAGAACGCGCGCTCGAAGGTGTCGCGGGATACGCCGCGGCGATGGGCCTGCGGCCACAGCCCCTCCACGAAGCCGTTGAAGCCGCCGCTTTCCGCCGCATGGCTCTGGCGGTGGGCCATCACGATCAGGGCGGCGGCGACCGTCAGGAAGAACACCAGCGTGCGCACGATCTGGGCGCGGCTGACCGCCGGCCGGCGGCGGCGGTCGTCGTCGGTGGTCAGGTTGGCGGCGGCGAAACTGTAGAAACTCATGGACCGGCTCCGGCGAGCGTGGCTCGGCGACGGGACAAGCCGTAAACCAAGTCTCTTTAGCGCGGGTTAAGCGAGTCGGGCGCCTTGAGGGCATCGCAAGGCGTTTCAATGCGTCATGGGGGGCGGTATCGGCGCAGGGCGCGCGGCCGGCCGCCGCGCTCATCCCCGACGTTTGCTGCGCTGGCCTGCGCCTTGCACTCTTCCTGAGGGCTTACGCTCCGCTATATGCGGGACGGCGGGTCTCGCAGGGAGTTCGATGTTGGCAGGTGGACAGCGGCGCTTCTTTGACGAGATGACCGAGGAGAATGGCGCCACGCGGCAGGCCTACGCGCGCATCGCCCGCTGGCTGCGCGAGCAGCCCAAGGACTTCTTCACGACCCGCCGCGGCCATGCCGAGCTGATGTTCCGCCGCATCGGCATCACCTTCAACGTCTACGGCGACAAGGACGCGACCGAGCGTCTCATCCCCTTCGACATCATCCCCCGCATCATCCAGCGCAGCGAATGGGTGAAGCTCGAAGCCGGGCTGGTGCAGCGGGTCAAGGCCCTCAACACCTTTCTCGCCGACATCTACGGCGCGCAGGAGATCCTCAAGGCCGGCGTGGTGCCGCGCGACCTCCTCGAAAGCAATCCGGCCTTTCTCAAGGGCATGGTCGGCATACCCGCGCCGCACGACATCCGCGTCCACATCGCCGGCATCGACATCGTGCGCACCGACGGCGACGGGTTCTACGTTCTCGAAGACAATGCCCGCACGCCCTCGGGCGTGTCCTACATGCTGGAAAACCGCGAGGTGATGATGCGGGTCGCCCCCGACCTCTTCGCCGACCACCGCGTCG
>CALMGA010000051.1 GCA_937863205.1 uncultured Beijerinckiaceae bacterium
GTTGAGGCCGATGATCTCCCGGCGACCTTCGGTGTTGGCCGCCACGGCGATTATCTGTCACTCGGCGTGGAATGTTGACCCCGTTTTGAGGGGGATCGGCGTCCAATATTGACCCCCCTTGGTGTGGATCGAGCACGCTGCCTGTCCTGAGTTCGAGGACGGGTGGTCGGGGGATGAAGGGCGTGGACACGATTGCGCGGATCCGGCGCGAGTTCTTTGTTCACGGCCGGTCGATCAAGGAGATCGTTCGCGAGTTGCACGTGTCGCGCAACACGGTGCGCAAGGTGCTGCGGACGGGGCAGACGGCGTTTGCCTACGAGCGCGAGGTGCAGCCTCTCCCGAAGCTTGGGCAGTGGCGGGTCGATCTCGAGACGTTGCTGCTGGCCAACGAGGCGAAGGCTTCCCGCGAGCGCTTGACGCTGATGCGGGTCTACGAGGCCCTGCGCGGCCTCGGGTACGAGGGCGGCTACGACGCCGTTCGGCGCTATGCGCGCGGGTGGCGGCGCGAACGGTCGGCCGTGACGGCGCAGGCCTATGTGCCGCTGAGCTTCGCGCCTGGCGAGGCCTACCAGTTCGACTGGAGCCACGAGATCGTGCTGATCAACGGCACCACCGTGACCGTGAAGGTGGCCCACGTCCGCCTCTGCCACAGCCGCATGCTGTTTGTCCGGGCCTACCCGCGCGAGAGCCAGGAGATGGTGTTCGACGCGCACGACCGGGCGTTCGCGTTCTTCAAGGGCGCGTGCCGGCGCGGCATCTACGACAACATGAAGACGGCGGTGGAGACGATCTTTGTCGGCCGCGAGCGTGCCTACAACCGTCGCTTCCTGCAGATGTGCGGGCACTACCTCGTCGATCCCGTCGCCTGCACGCCCGCCTCAGGGTGGGAGAAGGGGCAGGTCGAGAACCAGGTCGGCGTGGTGCGGGAGCGCTTCTTCACGCCGCGGCTGCGGGTGAGGAGCTTCGACGAGTTGAACGGCTGGCTGCTCGACCAGTGCGTCAGCTATGCCAGGGCCCACACCCATCCCGAGTTCAGGGACCGGACGGTGTGGCAGGCCTTTGAGGCGGAGCGCCCGAGCCTCGTGTCCTATGCCGGCCGGTTCGATGGCTTCCATGCCGTGCCGGCTGCGGTCTCCAAGACCTGCCTCGTGCGCTTCGACAACAACAAATACTCGGTCCAGGCGAGCGCGGTCGGGCGTCCTGTCGAGATCCGCGCCTATGCCGAACGGATCGAGGTGCGGCAGGACGGGCGGCTCGTGGGCGAGCACGCGCGCGCCTTCGGCCGCAACGCCACCGTGTTCGACCCCTGGCACTACGTTCCCATCCTGGCCCGCAAGCCCGGCGCGCTGCGCAACGGGGCGCCGTTCAAGGATTGGGTGCTGCCGGCGGGCCTCGAACGGGTCCGGCGCAAGCTCGCCGGCGTCGCGGATGGCGACCGGCAGATGGTCGAGATCCTGGCAGCGGTGCTGAGCGACGGGCTGGCCGCGGTCGAAGCCGCCTGCACCGAAGCCGCTGGGGCCAACGTCCACTCGGCCGACGTGATCCTCAACATCCTGGCCCACCGCCGCGAGACGGTGGTGCCCATCACCATCCTGACCCCCGACGCCCTGCGGCTTCGGCATGAGCCTATGGCCGACTGCGCCCGCTACGACAGCCTGAGGAGAGCCGTGTGATGGAGCGTTCCGAGATCCTGGCCACCATGGTGGACCTGAAGCTCTTCGGCATGAAGGCCGCCTTTGACGAGATCGTCACCACGGCGGTGAAGCGCCAGCACGAACCGCAGCGCATCGTCGGCGATCTGCTGGAGGCCGAGATCACCGAGAAGCACGCGCGCTCGATCCGCTACCAGATGACGATCGCCAAGCTGCCGCTCGCCAAGGACATCGCGGACTTCAGCTTCAGCGGCACGCCCATCAACGAGATGCTCGTGCATGATCTCGCCAGCGGCGAGTTCCTGGCACACGAGCGCAATGTGGTGCTGATCGGTGGCACCGGCACGGGCAAGACCCACCTCGCCATCGCGATCGCCCGCGCCTGCATCCGCGGCGGCGCCCGTGGCCGCTTCTTCAACGTCGTCGACCTCGTCAACCGGCTCGAGGCCGAGACTCGCGCGGGCCGCCAAGGGCGCCTGGCCGACTACCTGTCGCGCATGAACTTCGTTGTGCTCGACGAACTCGGATACCTGCCCTTCGCCCAGTCGGGCGGGCAGCTGCTGTTCCATCTCGTCAGCCGCCTTTACGAGCAGACCTCCGTCATCGTCACCACCAACCTGGCCTTCGGCGAATGGCCCAGCGTCTTCGGCGACGCCAAGATGACCACCGCGCTGCTCGACCGCCTCACCCACCACTGCGACATCGTCGAGACCGGCAACGAAAGCTGGCGCTTCAAGAACCGCGCCTGATCCGGCCCGCGACCGCCCGCCTGCGCAACCCCGGCCAGCTCCGCCGGGCGGTCGCTCACGCCCAGGCTCTCAGGGGGGCAAAGTTGCACGCCGATCCGGGGTCAACTTTGGCCGCTGATTGACACCCGACCAGGCCGCGTAAGGCTTCCTGAGTGCCTGACTAAACTGTAATGTCGATTGGAACCGACGTTTCATCGGTTAGGCTAATGGGGTCGATAATGGCAGTTTTATGCCTCATGCGAATGGTACCTAATGCCAGCGGTGTCG
>CALMGA010000052.1 GCA_937863205.1 uncultured Beijerinckiaceae bacterium
TTTCGGGAGTGGGCCGCGCCGGCCCCGGCGTTGCCGGTGTTTCGCCCGGCCGCTCGCGCGGGGTCGGGTCCGGGGGCGGCTGGCGCTCGGGCTCGGGCGTGATGACGGGGTCGGGCAGGCCCACTCGGAGATCTCGCTGCGTTCAGTAAAGAGGCATCCCGCCGGCCACCACGACGAGGGCGCCGGAGGTGTAGCTCGCCTCGTCGGAGGCCAGCATCACGTAGGCCGATGCCAGCTCCGCCGGCTGGCCGGGCCGCCCCATCGGCGTTTCCCCGCCGAACGACTTGACCTGATCCTCGTCCATGCCGGCCGGGATGAAGGGCGTCCAGATCGGGCCGGGCAGCACGGCGTTGACGCGGATCCCGTCGCCGGCCAGCGACTGCGCCAGGCCGAGCGTGAAGTTGGCGATCGCCGCCTTGGTCGCGGAATAGGGCAGCAGCGAGGCCATCGGCTTCTTGGCGTTGACGGACGAAGTGTTCACGATCGCGCCGCCCCGTCCCATGCGCGGCACGGCGAACTTGGTGAGGTAGAACAGGGCGTTGATGTTGACCTGGAAGGTCTTGTCCCATTCGTCGATCGTGATTTCCTCGAAGGTCTTGTGGACCTGCTGGTAGGCGGCGTTGTTGACCAGGATGTCGAGGCCGCCGAACGCCGTGACCGCCGTCTCGACGATCTGCCGGCAGTGTTGGGCCGAACGGATATCGCCGGGTACGAGCACGCAGCTGCGCCCGGCCGCCTCGACGTGACCTTTGATCTCGTTGGCGTCCTCATGCTCGTCGAGATAGGCGATCAGCACGTCCGCTCCCTCGCGGGCGAAGGCGATGGCCACCGCCGCCCCGATGCCGCTGTCGCCGCCGGTGATGATCGCCCGCTTGCCGGCGAGGCGGCCGGAACCCTTGTAGCTGTTCTCGCCGTGATCGGGCCGGGGACTCATCAGCGAGCTTCGGCCGGGAAAGCTCTGTTGCTGCGCGCTCAGCGGCGGCTTGAGGTGGGTCGTCGCGGTGGCCATGGCTGCTCCGAACACGTCGTCGCGAAGTTTGGCTCAATAATTCACCCGCCCGGAGGTTCCGGGCGACGGCTTCGGGCTCCGGCCGACCGCGTCGAACCAATTACCGGCGACCGCTCATTTGGGATCGACGCCGAACTTGTGCATGCATTCGCGACGAAAAGCCTTGCGTTCAGCGCCCTTGCCTTTCTTGACGTCGAGACCCTTCTCGTCAGCCTCCTGCGAGCATTTGGTGAGAAACGCCTCGATTTCCGCCTTGCTATGCTTTTTCTCAGCCGGCTTGGCTTCACCCGCCGGCTTGACGTCGTTGGTCGGCTTGGGATCCGCCGCAGGCTCGGCATAGGCCACCGATGCGGCCAAGCCGATCACAACCGCGGCGGCTAGCGCTCGGCACCCGACACCGGGTTTGCTCCAAAGGTTCACCATGCGGGATTTCATCGTCGTCTCCTGCTGTGCTGACGCGCGAAAAACCCGGCTCCGTCTGGAGCCGGGTGATGACGTTTTCACGGATGCGACGATCAGGCCGCGCTGGTCTGCAATGCCTTCTGCGGCTGCGCATTGGAACGACCGGAGCGCTTGCCGGAGGTGGCAGTCTGCGGACGCTCACCCGGCCGAACGCAGTGGGCCGGTGTGGTGAGCCGAGCCGGCTGCTTTGCCGCCACGAAGCCGGAGGGCCCGTAGAAAGCGGAACGGAAACGAGCGGTCATCGGACACTCCGAACAGGAAAGGTGCCCGCATAATGCGCAACCCGTCGATGGGATGCCGCGAAAATGCCGTCGCGACGCTTCAAATTTATTCTCTCAGCGCCAAAACTCATTGAGCGCTTCGATCATCTGGACGACGGCTCCGTCCACGAGGCGTTCGCCAGGCGCTCGATCCTTCCGAGCTGCGCACGGAAAGGGATGTGCGGCAGCGTGACCGGGCGCGTCCACCGCACGCCTCGTGCGCCAACCATGAACCAGACGTGAAAAGGCTCCGCGCGGGAGCCTTTCGGAAACGCTCGTGACGCGCTTCAGATCGCGGCGTCGATCCACTTCTTGAGTTCGCCCTTGGGCGCGGCGCCGACCTTCTGCGAGGCGACCTTGCCGTCCTTGTAGAGCATCAGCGTCGGGATCGAGCGGATGCCGAGCTTGCCGGCGATGCCGGGGTTCTCGTCCACGTTGACCTTGGCGATCTTGACCTTGCCCTCGAACTCGCGCGCGATCTCCTCCAGCGAGGGACCGATCATCTTGCAGGGGCCGCACCATTCCGCCCAGAAGTCCACCACCACCGGGACGCTGGCACCCAGAACATCGTCCTGGAAGCTGTCGTCGGTAACCTTGACCGTGCTCATTGCGTGACCTTGGATTGTGATTGCGACAGATCGTTGGCGGGAACGTAGGAAGGCTGCGCGGCAGGGTCAAGCTTGCGACAGGGCGGCCTCCGCCGCGGCCTCAAGTGCCTGTGGATCCAGCTCGACGATGGTGGGGCCGCGCGTCCACACCAGCAGCGCTCGCACCGGACGCCCCGGCCACAGCGGCATCAGCATGCGGCGGTACAGGGCAAGCTGCTCGCAGTAGGCTGGCGGCACGTCCGCGGCCGGGCGGCCGGTCTTGAAATCGGCCACGATCACCGCCGCCTCGGTCGCCACCAGCCTGTCCACGGCGCCCGACAGGTCGCGGAGGCTGCCGTCGGGCGCCGTGGACAGGCT
>CALMGA010000053.1 GCA_937863205.1 uncultured Beijerinckiaceae bacterium
CGCGACCTCATCGGCAAGCGCATCACCGGCTACATCAACTGGCACCGCGGCCGCTCGACGGCCCATTCGATGGAGGTTCTGGCCGCCCTGGTGACCGACCTGCGCGACCAGAACCCGAGCCACGTTGCGATGACCGGCGATATCCTCAACCTTTGCCTGCCCGGCGAATTCCCGCTGGCTGAGGCGTGGCTGCGGACGCTCGGCGAGCCGGGCGCGCAGGTGAGCTTCGTCGCCGGCAACCACGATGCCTACACGCGCGGCTCGCTGCCGACCCTGGCGCGCACCTTTGCCCCCTGGACCCGCTCCGACGACAGCGGCCAGCCCGGCTATCCCTATCTCAAGAAGCGCGACGGCGTGGCGCTGATCGGCCTGTGTTCGGGCGTGCCGCGCGCGCCCTTCATCGCCTCGGGCCGGCTCGGCCACCAGCAGCGCGAGCGGTTGGAGCAGATGCTCGCCGACAGCGGGCGCGAAGGTTTCACGCGGGTCGTGATGCTGCACCATCCCCCGCGCATTTCCGACCCCGGCGGCCATATCGGGCGCGGCCTCAGCGACCATCTCGGCTTCGCCAAGGCGATCCGCCGGCACGGCGCCGAACTGATCATCCACGGCCACAACCACAAGCTCTTCGTCGACCGCATGCTCGGGCCGCGCAGGCCCGTGCCGGTCGTCGGCGTCCCGTCTGCTTCCGCGGTCAAGGGGCGGCTGTGCAACCGCGCGGGCTACCACCTGTTCGCCATCGAGGGCGCGGGAGCATCGGCGACCATCGTCGCCCGGGCCCGCGGCCTGCTGCCCGGCGACCACCAGATCGGCGATCTCGGACATCTCGTTCTTTAGGGCGGCGATCTCCAGGCCGCATCGGCCAACTTGCCATATGTCGGCAGAACGGATGCGACGCTCGCCCGAGGGCCGAGAGCCGCCCTTGGATGTGCCGGCTTGCGCGCCCGCCGGCCGGCTCGCACTCCTGGACGCGAGGCGGCGGGGCCGTGAACCCTCACACTCCCAGGCGCAGGCGATAGGCGTAGCTGTCGCCGCGAAACAGCCCTTCCACGTACTCGATCATCCGCCCACGCTCGTCATAGGATCGGCGTTTGATGAGGAGGCAGGGGTGGGGAACCTTGAAGCCGAAGATCGCGCATTCGTCGGGCGTCGGCATGGTCGCCTCGATCGACTGCTCGCAGGAGGTGAGCCGTGTGCCGAATCGGCTGAGCGAGGCGTAGACCGACCCGTCGGTGTCGACGGTGGCCAGTTCGGGAACGGCGGTGAGGTTGTACCAGGCGAGTTCGTCGGACAGCGGAATGCCGTCGCCGCGCCGCACCCTGTCAAGCTTGAGGAGCGGGGCGTTGGAGGGCAGGCCGAAGATGGAAGCGATGGCGCGGTCCGGCCCGATCGAACGGGTCATCGAGATGAGCGGGGACGAGCATCCGATCTTCGCCCTGACGCTCAACATCGAGAACCGGCGGCTGGTCGGCCGGACGCGGGACGTGAGCCGGCGGATGGGCCGGATGCTGGATGGCCTGCTCGGCTGCGAACCGACGAGCCGAAACGAACTCACGTTCCTGCCTTCGGCGACCGGGACGGCGCTGGTCGTGCGCGGGCGACGGGTTTGCGACGGCTTCGTCTTGCCCCAAGTGGTCGCCGTGCTGACGTTCCTGGACCCAGGGTCGTGCGTGCTTCCCGATGCCACCCTCCTGCAGAGCGCCTTCGCGCTGACGGCGAGCGAGGCCGGCGTCGCGCTGGGGATCGCCGCCGGGCAGACGTTGCGCGAAATCGCCGCCGCGCGCGGGATCGCCGTGCCGACCGTGCGCAGCCACCTGAAGAGCGTGTTCGGGAAAACGCAAACGCATCGCCAGTCGGCGCTGGTCGCGCTCCTCCTGTCGCTGCAAACTCCGGGCGCGCCCGGCGGCGGACGCCGTTCCCGCCTGATTTCCTGACCCCGCTTAATTTCCTGACATTGCCCCTGCGGACCGTCGGCGCGAGGACACACCCGATCGCAAGCCATCGGGCTCGGCTTGTTTCACGCGCCGGCCTCCGCTAGCCTTTTTCCATGAGCCAGCCCGAAACGACCCAAGCCGGATCGAGAGCGCCCTTCGACATCGGCACCCTTCTCGCCGAGCGCGAACCCGAGCGCTACGCCCTGCACACCGCCCACATGAACGAGCAGATGGTGCGGGTTCTGCAGACCATCGGCTACGACGTCGGTTTCCGCGCGGGCCAGGGGCAATACCTGTTCGACCGCAAGGGCGACCGCTACCTCGACCTCCTGTCGGGCTGGGGCGTGTTCGGCATCGGCCGCAACCATCCCGTGCTGCGCGACGCGCTCAAGGCCGTGCTCGGCTCCGACCTGCCCAACCTCATCCAGATGGACGTCAGCGTGCTCTCGGGCGTGCTCGCCGAGCGGCTGCTCGCCTACACGCCCTGGCTCGATAAGGTGTTCTTCTCCAACTCCGGCGCCGAAGCGGTAGAGGCGGCGATCAAGTTCGCCCGCTGCGCCACCGGCCGCGGCGAGATCGTCTACGCCGACCACGCCTTCCACGGCCTGTCCTACGGCGCCCTGTCGCTGACCGGCGACCCGCAGTTCCGCAACGGCTTCGGCGCGCTGCTGCCGGGCTGCACCGAAGTGCCGTTCAACGACCTTGCCGCGCTGGACGCCAAGCTGCGCACCAAGCAGGTCGCCGCCTTCATCGTCGAGCCGATCCAGGGCAAGGGCGTCAACATTCCCGATGACGACTACCTCGCCGGCGTCCAGGCCCTGTGCCGCAAACACGGCACGCTGTTCGTCGCCGACGAGATCCAGACCGGGCTCGGGCGCACCGGCAAGTTCCTCGCGATCGAGCACTGGGGCGTCGAACCCGACATGGTGCTGATCGCCAAGGCGCTCTCGGGCGGCCACGTGCCGGTCGGCGCGGTGCTGACGCGCAAGCAGGTGTTCGCCAAGGTGTTCTCGCGCATGGACAAGGCGGTGGTGCACGGCTCCACCTTTTCCAAGAACGACATGGCGATGGCCGCCGGCCTCGCCACGCTGGAGGTGATCGAGAGCGAGGGGCTGGTTGCCAACGCCGCAAGCCGGGGCGAGCGGCTGATGGCGGCGTTCCGCGAGATGGCGGAGCGCTACGAGTTCGTGAAGACGGTGCGCGGCAAGGGGCTGATGATCGGGCTGGAGTTCGGCAGCCCGCGCTCGCTCAAGCTCAAGGCGGCGTGGTCGCTCTTGGAAACCGCCAACGCCGGCCTGTTCTCCCAGATCATCGTGATCCCGATCTTCAAGGACCATAAGATCGTCGTGCAGGTCGCCGGCCACGGGCTCAACGTCATCAAGCTGTTGCCGCCACTCACCATCACGGACACCGATTGCGATTGGATCGAGAGCGCCTTCGAGGACGTGGTGGCCGACGCCCACAGGGTGCCCGGCGCCGTGTGGAGCCTCGGCAAGACTCTGGCCGGCCATGCGATGAAGGCGCGCGCGGGGGCGTAGCGCCTCCGCCATGTCCGCATGAACCGGCCGGCGCGTGAAGGGCGAAGCCGCCCTTACGACATCTTTTCGTGGGCGTCCGCCTCGCCCTTGCGCCAATAGCCGCCGGCCTTCATCCAGCCCGGCGGATGGTTCAACGCGTTGAAGTGAGCGCGGATGGCGTGCGCGACCGCCGCCTCGGCGGCGATCCAGACGAAGGTTTCGGGTTGCAGCTCGATCAAGCGGAGGGCTGACAGCAGCGCGGTGGGATCGTCGGCGGCCGCGGCGGGACGATGCGCCCACAGGGCCGTCAGCTCCGCTGATGTCTCGAACACCTGCTGTTCCCGCGGCCTGGTCACGGCGACGACGCTGGTGATCCGCGTGCCGGCCCCGGCCTCCTCGATGCGGCGGCCGCTGGCGGGCAGCGCCGTTTCGTCGCCGACGAGCAGCCAGCGCCGGATGTCGGAGGCGATCACCGCCGACCCCTTCGGGCCGCCGACCTGCCCACTGTCGCCCGGCCGGGCGTCCCGGGCCCCCGCGGTCGCCGGGCCGGCCGCGGAGTCAGACCCATGCAGGGCGAAGTCGATCGTAAGCGTCCGCGCTTCGGGATTGTACCGGCGGGGCGTGTAGTCCCGGCGCTCGGTCTCGCCCGACGGCGTCGGCGCGAGGATCTTCACGTGATCGTCGAAGCCGAGCGAGGTGAAGTCGGCCAGCTCGTCGCCCCCGAGCGTGAGGCGCAGCATGCCGGGCGTCAGCTGGACGGTGCTCTCGACCCGCAGCGAGCGGATCTTCAGCGCATGGCGCACGCGCTCGATGCGCGGTTCGGCCGTTTGGTCTTGAACGAAGGTCATGGGTGTCCCCGAGGAAGCCGAAGCGTCGATCTGCAGGACATGGAGCCGCGCAGATCGAGGCGACGAGCCATTCGATCCTGCGCGTTGATTGACGTGAACGCTTACGGCCAGCGGGTCTGGCTGTGGTTCCAGCTAGTCCGCCGCCAATCATGTGTCAACGTGGGGCCCAGTCGAGCGTTTCATTTTGGAATCAGTCGCAGGCGATGGTCGCGCTTGGAAACATTTGCCTCACCTCTTCAAAGGTGATGACGGTTCCGAACTTCGCGAGCTGAGGAGCATAGTCCTGAAGCTTCGACGAGCTGCAAAGGAGGACTGTAGCAGCATCCGAATGCGGGACGACTGCCCTCGGTGCCGAGACCGACCAGCATTTGGCTCGGAGAGCGTAGTTTCCGGCCTGATCTTTATCGGCAGGAAAACGATCGGTCGGTTGCTTCACTTCGAAATGCAAGGCGAAGCGCTCGCCGCTTGCCGTCGCGAAGATGGCGAGCAAATCCGTTTCCTGTCCCGAGCAGCCGGGGCAACGGCATTTTTCCGAGAAATGCGAGCGCCACCAGGTCGCGGAAGCCTTGCTTCTGCGCAGGCGCATCTCATCGACGAGAAGACAAGCGTTCTGCGCATGGCATGCGAACTTCGTCCGTCGCAGGACCCAGGCTCGAAATGCGCAATCCGCTGCCAACCCGTTCGCGAACGGTTCGGCATAGGCAAATTCCAGCGAGCCATAGCGCATTCCGACCACCTCGGATCCTGTCCGGCCCCACGTCCTCGCGCGCGTCGCATCCAGCGACCTACCCGTCAAAAGCCCCGCGCAGCCGATGCACGGCCTCTTCCACCTCCGCCGTGGTGACGGCGAAGGAGAAGCGCAGGTACCGGTGGCCGGCGACCGGATCGAAGTCGCGCCCCGTCGCCAGCGCCACGCCCGTGTCGGTCAGGATGCGGCGTGCGAAAACGAGGCTGTCGTCGGTGAGGTGGCCGACATCGGCGTAGAGGTAGAAGGCGCCGTCCGGCGGCGCGATCGCGCCCATGCCCGGCTGCCCCAAGCCCAGCCGCGGCAGGGCGTCGAGCAGCAGCGAACGGTTGCGCCGGTAGGTTTCGACGTGGCCGTCGAGTTCGTCGCGGGCCGCCATCGCCGCCAGCGCGGCATGCTGGGCGAGCGAGGGCGGGGTGAGGAAGAAGTTGGCGCTGTAGGCTCGGATGCGCTCGACCTGATCGGGCGGGCACACCAGCCAGCCGAGCCGCCAGCCGGCCATGCTCCAATATTTCGAGAAGCTGTTGACCACCAGCGCGTCGGGCGCGAACGCCAGCAGGGATCGCGCGGGATCGCCGTAGCTCAGGCCGTGGTAGATCTCGTCCGACACGAGGCGGATGCCGCGCTCCCGCGCCAGGGCGGCGATGGCCCGCAGCTCGGCCGGCGCGATGATCGTGCCGGTCGGATTGGCCGGGCTGGCGATGATCGCACCGGCCGGCGGTGGATCGAGCGCGGCCAGCGCTTCGGCCGTGAGCTGGAAGCGCGTCGCCGGCCCGCAGGCGATCTCCACCGGCACCATGTGCAGCGCCCGCACCACGTTGCGGTAAGCGACGTAGCCCGGCCGGGCGAAGGCGATGCGGTCGCCGGGCGAGAACTGCGTCGCCAGCGCCAGCAGCAGGGCCGGCGAGGCGCCCGCCGTCAGCAGGATGCGCTCGGGCTCGATCGCGAGCGCGTAGTCGCTCCGGTACAGCGCCGCGATGGCTTCGCGCAGCGCGGGACTGTCCCAGTAGCCCATCGGGTCGCGGCCGAGCACGCGCTGCGCCGCTTCGATCGCCCGGCGCGGCGCCCCGGTGGAGGGCTGGCCGAACTCCATGTGGATGACCGAGCGCCCGGCCGCCTTCAGCTCGTGGGCGAGGCGGCTGATGGCGAGGGTGTGGAAGGCGGAAACGGCGGCTTGCGGACGCAAACCCGTCAGATCACCGTTTCCGCCGCCAGCGAGCGGACCACGTCGCGCAGCGCCGCTTCCGCGCCCCCGGATTGGCCCTTGTCACGGAAGCAGTGAAGCTGGCGGTCGGCGCTGGTGCCGCGCTTGAGGATGTCCCTGGTTTTTTCCACCCAGGCGGTGGCGCCGAGCGCGGCGGCATCCTCGGCGCAAAGCGCGATCGCCGCGTCGAGCACCTCCGGCACGGTGATCACCCCGCCCTCGGCGGCGTTGACGAACTTGGCGTCGAGCCCACCCTGCTGCGCCTGCCAGATGTTCTCGGCCGCGATGCCGCGCTCCACCGGGCCGAAGCCGGCGTTGAGGTCGGGGCGCCGGTGCACGGCGCGCAGCAGCGAGCGGTAAAGGGCGGCGATCGCCACCGCATCGTCGAGCCGCGTGCAGCTGTCGCAGACCCGCAGTTCCAGCGTCGGGAACTTGTTCGAGGGCCGGATCAGCCACCACACGAAGCTGGCGTTCTCCATCACCTGCGCCGATACCAGCCGGTCGATGAAGCGGTCGTACTGCCCCTGGTCGGCGAACAGCTCGGGCAGGCCCATGCGCGGCCATTCCGAGAAGGCGGCGAGGCGGAAGCCCTTCAGCCGGCTGTCGCTGCCCTGCCAGAACGGCGAGGAGGTCGATAAAGCATAGAACAGCGGCAGGAAGGGGGTGACCCGGTTCATCAGGTCGATGCGCCTGCCGGGATCGGGCACCTCGACGTGGATGTGCATGGCGCACACCATCGAGCGGGCGGCGATGAGGCCGAATTCCGCTTCCAGCTGGCGGTACCGCTCCTTTTCCGTGGTGTGCTGCTCGCCTTCGCGTCCCAGCGGATGGCTGCCGGCGGCGAACATCCGCAGGCCGTGGTCGGCGGCGATCTTCGACAGGTCGGCACGCATGCGGGCGAGCGCGTCGTGCGCCGCATCAAGGCTCGTGCCCGGCTCGCTCTGCACCTCGACCTGCCCTTTCAGCAGCTCGTGGGAGGCCGGCTCGACCTTGGCCGCCGCCGCCTCGTGGAAGCCGTCGAGCGCGGCGGCGGCCGGCGAATGGCCGGTCTGCCCGTCGGCGAGGAAGTATTCTTCCTCGATGCCGAACTTGAACTCTTCCGACATGGGGGCCTCCGGATTGGCGGATTGCGTTTCGGGCCGATCGACGCCCAGCGATTTTTGGACCGGTGCCGATGCGGCAAAGCCGTCGATCGCCCGAACCGGACGCCAAGTCGACGTTGCGCCGCCTCGGCCTCCGGCCGGCAGGGCGATCAGTTCGCCTGCTTGTGGGGATCGCCCATCTTGTCCTGCTTGGACACGTTGACGTCGTGCGAGTTCATCTCCTGAGCGGCGGCGCCCTCACCGGCCACGCTCGATCCATCCTGCGCCGCGGCGGTCGGCACGCCCGATGGCAAGGCCGGTGCCCGTCTCCGGCATAGGTCGGTCCGGCCGCGAGGAGTGCGACGGCGCGGGCCAGGACCGTGGATCGCAGGAGGTGACATCCTTCGCTTGTCGCCCGATGCGACGCCCTCATCAAGTTGGGGCAGGCGCGGCGGCGGGAAAGCACTGCCGTTCGGCACGGTGCGGCAGCGTGTGGAAGGTGCAGCCGACGGTCGCGGACGTGTTGCGCCGCCGCCGCGACCTGTCATGGTGGGCCATGCGACTGAGCCAAACCGCCCTCCTCGTCCTGTTCGCCTCGCAGGTCCTCGTGTCGACGTCGGCTTTGCTTCCCAGCCCGGCGGTGGCGCGCGACCGGATCGTATCCTGCGTCATCGAAGTCGAGGGCAAGACCTACCTCGACGGTCCCTGCAACTTCTCGCCGGAGAAGGATGGCAGCTTTTCCATCGGCACCGGCGACGAAGCGCATGCGACGCCCTTCTTCGCCTACGTCAACAAGAACGACGACGGCACAGCCGAGGCCTTCTGGAACGAGGATGCCGGGATCAAGAAGGCGCAGAGCCCGCTCGGCACGGTCCGGCAGCACGGCGCCTGCTGGACCAACGCGCGCGCCAGGATCTGCGCGAAATAGCCGCCGCACCGGTTCTCGGCGCGGACACGGCGCCGCTCGACGCTCAAGCGCTCCATCAACCACCAGGGTCTCAGCCCAGCGGGATCCCCTGCGCTTCGGCGAAGGCGCGGATCGGCTCGCGCAGCGAATGCCCGCCGTCGATGCGGGTGACGAGCTCGTTCACGAATTCGCCCACCGCGGCAAGGTCGGTGGCGAGCACCGCCGCCTTGACCGGCCCGATCGCCGCCGGCGCCATCGACAGGCCGCGGTAGCCCAGCGCGACGAGTACCATCGCCTCCAAGGGCTTGCCGCCCATCTCGCCGCAGAGCGTGAGCGGCGTGCCGTGCTCGGCCGCCTTGTCGGCGACCATCTTCAAGGCCCGCAGCACCGGCGGCGTCAGCGTATCGAAGCGGGTGGCGACACGGATGTTGTCGCGGTCGGCGGCGAACAGGTACTGCACGAGGTCGTTGGAGCCGACCGACACGAAATCGGCCGCCCGGCAGATCTCGTCGAGCTGCCACAGCATGGAGGGCACTTCCAGCATCACGCCGAGCTGCAGCTCGCTCGGCAGGGCATGGTCGTAGCGGCGGAGGTAGGCCACCTCTCCGTCGACCACGGCCTTGGCCTGCAGGAACTCCTCCACGGTCGCGACCATCGGGAACATGATGCGCAACCGCCGCCCGGAGCCGGCGCGCAGCAGGGCGCGCAGTTGCGAGCGCAGCAGCGCCGGCCGGTCGAGCCCGATGCGGATGGCGCGCCAGCCCAGCGCCGGGTTCTCCTCCTCGACCTTCTCCATGTAGGGCAGGATCTTGTCCGAGCCGATGTCGAGGGTGCGAACGGTGACGGGACGCTCGCCCGCCGCCGCGAAGATCGAGCGGTACAGCCCCTCCTGCTCGCGCATCCGGGGGAAGCGGTGCGCCACCATGAACTGGATCTCGGTGCGGAACAGGCCGACCGACACCGCGCCGGTCTCCTCCAGATGCTGCAGGTCGACGATCAGGCCGGCGTTGAGGTGAAGATCCACGGCGACGCCGTCGCGGGTGCGGCAGGGAACGTCGCGCAGGGCCCGGTACTGCTCCTGCCGGCGGGCGCGGAAGCGCGCCTTCTCGCCATAAGAATTCTCGACGTCCGAGGTCGGGCGCACGTGGACGTCGCCGGTGGATCCGTCAACGATCATCGCGTCGCCCTGCTCGGCGAGGTTGATGACGTTGGCGACGTTGCCCACGGCCGGGATGCCCAGCGCGCGGGCGACGATGGCGACGTGGCTCTGCGCCCCGCCGTCTTCCAGCACCAGGCCGCGCAGCTTGGTGCGGTCGTAGTCGAGCAGGGCGGCCGGCCCCATCGAGCGGGCGACAAGGATGGCGTTGTCGGGCAGGTTGGCGTGGTCGGCGACGATGGAGCGCCCGACGAGCTGGTGCAGCAGCCGGTTGGCGAGGTCGTCGAGGTCGTGCAGTCGCTCGCGCAGATAGGGGTCGGTCTGCCGCTGCATCTTGGCGCGGGCGTCGTTCTGCACCCGCTCCACCGCCGCTTCCGCCGTCAGCCCGCCGGTGATCGCCTCGCGCAGGCGGCGCAGCCAGCCGCGGTCGTTGGCGATGGCGCGGAAGGTTTCCATGATGTCGCGGGTTTCGCCGCTGCTGCTGCCTTCGATGCTCTGGCCCCGGTCGATCAGCCGGTCGATGGACAGGCGCATCGCCTCCACCGCCGCATCGAGCCGGGCGATCTCGGCCCCAACGTTCTCGGCGACGATGCGGTGCACCACGATGCGCGGCTCGTGCAGGACGGCGTAGCCGAGGCCGATCCCTTCCGTGATCGGCGTACCCGCCAGCGACAGGGGACGGCGGGTGGCGAGGTCGCCGGCGGAGGCGGCCAGCGATTGCAGCTCGCCCGACGCGATCATCTCGGCGAGCAGCATCGCCGTGGTTTGCAGAACTTCGACTTCCTCGTCGTTGTACAGGCGGCGCGCCTTGTTCTGCACGACCAGCACGCCCAAGGTGTTGCCGCCGCGCAGGATGGGCACGCCGAGGAAGGAGGAGTAGGCCTCCTCGCCCGTTTCCGGGCGGTAGGAGAAGGATGGGTGGCGCTGCGCGTCGGCCAGCGCCAGGCTTTCCGCCGTTTGCGCGATCAGCCCGACGAGGCCCTCGTCGGCGTGCATGGCGGTGAGGTGCACCGCTTCGCGGTTCAGCCCCTCGGTGGCGTAGAGCTCAAGCTTGGCGTCGGCGCGCAGCACGTAGACCGAGCACACCTCGGCGACCATGTTGGCGGCGATGTGGACGACGATGCGGTCGAGGCGCGTCTGCGCGCTGACCGGCTCCGCCATCACCTCGCGAAGCCGGCGGAGCAGCAGACGGGGGCCGCCATGAGCGCTCTGCATGGCCCTGACCGTGATTCCTCAAGCTCGCAGTGGTTGCGGGGCGCCATTGCCCCGCGGTGGGTTGTGTCGCGGCCGGCCACACCGCGGCCGATCCCGCGAGCGACCGCGCGCCCCCTCGTCCTGATCGGGACCGATCCGCATCCGCCGCTGCCGCTCGTATACAGGTTGAGGAGTCGGCGCGGCAAGCCCAACCCTCGACGGGCATCCCCACCTCCGGCCCTCTGGCGAAAGTCTGGGCAAGGGGAACGTCAGACAAGCGTCCAGCGCTTGAAGAAATGTCGGATCGCCGCTTCGTTGAGCTATTATTCCCTGCAGTCGGCCGCGCTTCTTCTCCTGCTCCGCCTCAAGTCTTGCCGGAATTTGTTCTGCCCCGACGTTTCCGCGGCGGAAGCCGGCGTCAGTTGAACCCGGCGGGTTGCGGGGCCGGGCTGGCGTCCGCAACCCGTCCCGCAATTGGGAGCCGCCTTGATTTCGCTCGGAAAAAGCAAGGTCGCGCGGCTGCAATCGGCGGCGTCGCGGACGAAGGAGGCGCAGGATCCGTCCTTCGCTTCGTCGGGCAGAAGATCCTGCACGGCAGGGTGGAGGGGACTGCGGCCACGCCAGCCCGGACGCGGGAACAGGGTGACAGGCCGTGGCGATCTCGCGAAGGACTGCGACAGCTCCGTGCTCCGTCGCAGGGGAAGACAGGCGGCGGATCCCGGCACCTTGCGTCTCAGCGATGCGACACGACAAGTGAGAGCATCGGACCGGATTCGGTTGAGGGTTCGATGCTCTAGGGCGGCGGTGCGGCGATGAGGTCGCGGATGCGCGCGGCCAGTTCGTCCATCGCGAAAGGCTTCGTCATCACGTGCATGCCAGCCTCCAGGCGCCCGGCGCCGATCGCGGCGTTCTCGGCGAAGCCGGTGATGAACAGCACGCGCAGTTTGGGCCGGGCGAGGCGGGCGAGGTCCACCATCTGCCGCCCGTTCATGCCGCCGGGCAGGCCGACGTCGCTCACCAGCAGGTCGATGCGCGCGTCCGATTGCAGCACCTTGAGGCCGGACGGGCCATCCGCCGCCTCGATGGCGGCATAGCCGAGGTCTTCCAGCACCTCGCCGACCAGCATGCGCACGATTGGCTCGTCGTCGACCACGAGAACGGTCTCGCCCGCGCCGGTGCGCGACACCCCGCCCGGCTCCGGCGGGGGATCCGCCTGCTCGGCCGCGCCGAAATGGCGGGGCAGGTAAAGGCGCACCATCGTCCCTTCGCCCGGCTCGGAATAGATGCGAGCCTGCCCGCCCGACTGCCGGGCGAAGCCGTAGATCATGCTCAGGCCCAGGCCGGTGCCCTGGCCCACCGGCTTGGTGGTGAAGAAGGGGTCGAAGGCCCTGGCGATCACATCGGACGTCATGCCGATGCCGGTGTCGGATGCGGAAAGCGAAACGTACTGGCCCGGCGGCAGCTCGCGCTCGCGGGCGGCGCGGACGTCGAGCCAGCGGTTGCCGGTTTCCACCGTCAGCCGGCCGCCGTCGGGCATCGCGTCGCGGGCGTTGATGCACAGGTTGAGCAGGGCGTTCTCCAGCTGCGGCGGATCGACGAGGGTCGACCACAGACCGCCGGCCGCGACCACCTCGACGGCGACGCCCGGGCCAACGGTGCGGCGGATCAGCTCCTCCATGCCGGCGACGAGGCGGTTGACGTCGGTGGGCCTGGGATCGAGCGTTTGCCGGCGCGAAAAGGCGAGCAGGCGGTGGGTCAGCGAGGCGGCGCGCTTGGCCGCGCCCTGCGCCGCCGCCACGTAGCGCTCGATGTCCTTGCTGCGGCCTTGCGCGATGCGCGCGCTCATCAGGTCGAGGCTGCCGGTGATGCCGGTGAGCAGGTTGTTGAAATCGTGCGCCAAGCCGCCGGTGAGCTGGCCCACGGCTTCCATCTTCTGCGACTGGCGCAGCTGCTCCTCGGTGCGGCGCAGGGCGGTGATGTCGCGCCCGACGATGTGGAACAGTTCGCCGTCGGGGGTCGCGTCCCACATGATGGTGCGGGTGCCTCCGTCGGCCTGGACGACGTGGTCCACGAAGTCGGTCACGGTTTCGCCGGCGGCGAGCCGGCCGACAACTTCTGCCGTTTCCGCGTGATCGTCCCGGTCGATGAAGTCGAGGAAAGGCCTCGTGGTCAGCTCCGCCTCGCTCCAGCCGAGCATCCGCGTCCAGGCGGGGTTGACCTGCTTGAGGAAGCCGTCGAGGCCGGCGACGCCCATCAGGTCGCTGGTCGCCGTCCACACCCGGTCGCGCTCGCGGGTGCGCGTTTCCACGGCCTGTTCCAGATCGGCGTTGAGGGCGGCGAGGTCGGCATTGAGCGCGGCCAGCTCCGCCGCCTGCCGGCGCCGGTCGTCGATGTCGGTGTTGCTGCCGACCCAGCGGGTGATGCGGCCTTCGCCGTCGCGCACCGGCTCGGCACGCACCAGGAACCAGCGGTAGGCCCCGTCGGCGCGGCGGATGCGGAACTCGGTCTCGTAGACCGTGCCGGTCGTCAGCGCCTTCGCCCACGCCTCGCCGGCCGCCGGAAGATCGTCGGGGTGGACCACGTCCGCCCAAACGGCGGTGCCGTCCATCGAGCCCGGCTCCTTGCCGGCATAGGCGTAGACCTGGTGATTGAACCAATCGAGGTAGCCGTCGGGCCGGCTGGCCCAGACGTGATTGGGCATGGCCTGGGCGAAGGCGCGGAACTGCGCCTCGCTGTTGCGCAGCGCCTGCTCCGAGCGCAGCCGTTCGCTGGCAACCCGGACGCGCTCGCCGACGTCGCGAACGAAACGCAGGTCGCCCTCGCTCCAGCGGCGCGGTTCGGCCTGGGTCAGGTAAAGCATCGCCACCACCCGGCCGTGCTCCACCAGCGGCATGTTGAGGAAGGCGCCGGCCCCGATCGCCCGCAGGGCGGCGGCGGTGCCCCGCGTGCGCTCGTCGGCCTCGACATCCCCCACCGCCACCGTGGCGCCGCGCTTCAGCTCCTCGTCGTAGGATCCGTAATCGCGGAAGCGGAGCGTGCCGGCGAGGCCGCGGCTGCCCGGCGCGTTCCATTCCCGCGCGATGGTGACTGTTTCGATGGCCCGGTCCACGGCGCCGTAGCCGACGCGGGCCACACCCAGGGCTTCGCCGAGCAGGCGCGAGGACGCGAAGGCAAGCTCGGCCGGGTCGGCGACGTCGTTGATGATGTCGGCGAGTCGAAGCAGCGCCCGGCGGCGGCGCCCAACCTCGCGCAGCTCGGCATCGGCCAGGGTGCGGGCGGTGACGTCCACGCCTTCCATGAAGATGCCGGAGATGGCGCCGTCGGCGCCGCGGATCGGCTGGGCGACGTAATCGATGATGTGCTCGATCGGCGGAACCCCGACAACGAAGCGCGCGGCGGAGGCGACGAAGGGCGCGCCGCTGCGCAACACGGCGTCGAGCCGGGCGACGATGCCTTGCTCGACCGCCTCCGGAAGGGCTTCGGCGAACGGTTGACCGACGACGTCGCGGCCGCCGATGAGCCGGAGGTAGGCGGGGTTGACGCGGGCGAAGCGGTGTCCCGGCCCTTCCAGGAAGGCCATGAAGCTCGGCGCCTGCTCGAACAGCTGCGCGAGCTGTTCGCGTTCGAGGGCGAGCTGGCGTTGCGCCAGCACCTGCCCGGTGATGTCGTGGGCGGTGCCGACGACGCGGGCCGGCTGACCGGTCGCATCGCGCTCCACCCCGCTCTTGCGGGCGATCCAGCGTTCGTCGCCGGTATCGGCGCGTTTGATGCGGCAGGTGACGTCAAGCGTGCCGCGCTCGGTTCCATTCGCGCCGTCGCGGCGCCGCCACGCCGCCTCGTCCCAGACCAGGGCGCCGTCGTCGGGGTGAACGAGATCCTCGATCGCGCGCATGGGGAAGCAGGGTCGTACCGGCAGGCCGAAGAGGTGGCAGAATTCGGGAGTGGCATGGAGCAGCATGTCGTGGAGGTCGACATGGAACATGCCGACGCCGCCGACCTCCTGCGCGCGCCGCAGCAGCGCTTCCGTTTCCTTCAGCGCTTCGCCGGATCGGCGCTCGCCGGCGAGGCGCGCGCGCAGGTTCTCGACTTCGGCCCTGAGGGTCTCGATCTCGCGGGTGCCGCCCTCGATGGCAGACCCGCCCAACGCCGATGTCATCGTTGATCCCTGGCCGATCCTTCAGCAGCTCCCTGGAGCCGATCGGCGGCGCGAAAGAGTTGAGCGCGGTCCCGGAGTCCGCTCGCGCTCCAAGCCCCGCGCCTTTTTCCAAGCCTCGCGCCTGATTTCGCGGAAAGCCTGATCCCACTTCGCAGGCGCATCCCCGACCTGGACGTCGGCCGTGGCGGGCTGCGGGCAAATCGGGCACTGACCCGCACCGTCGTTTGCCCCTTCGTTCTCGACTGACCAATGTCGCGTGTCGCGATTCGGTTGCGGCCATCCCGTCCTTCTCCCTCCCGATCCAACCAATGGACGGGTCGCGAAACCCGAGTCCCGGGCGCGGGCGACGCGAAACGAGTTAAGCAGCAATGCCGCATCGGCGGGATGCGGAAACCGCTGCGCGCGATCGCGGCCGATGATGTAAGGGACCGGGCGTTGATCGTTTCGGGGAATGAATGAACGGGCCTGTTTCTTCTCGGCCGATGTGCCCGCCCGCCACCGCCACGCCCCGGTGGCGCCATGCCTGCCACTTCGGGGGCCTGCTTCTTCTCGCCGGCGCGGCGCTGGGGTTGGCGCTGCCCGTTCGGCCGCCGCTGTCGCTCAGCGGCCTGCTGCAGGTCCTTTACGCCCTCGCCGTCGCCCTCAACGTTTGGCAGCTCGCCCTGTCGACGTGGAGCAGCGTGCTCGGCGCCGCCGTCGCCTGCCGGGATCGGGCCGCCCGACACCTGGGACGCCGGCCGGCGCTCGCGGATGCCCCGATCCTGCGCCCGCCGACCGGGCGCGCACGCACGGCGGTGCTGCTGCCGGTCCACGAGGAGGACGCGACGCGCGTCTTCGCCCTGGCCGCCGTGACCGCCGACGCGCTCGCCGCGCGGCAGAAGGCCGGTGAGCGGGTCGGTCAGCGCCTCGGCGTCGTCGACATCTTCGTGCTCAGCGACACCCGCTCGATCGCCGGCGCGGCGCAGGAGGAGCGGGTCGCCCGCCGCCTCGCCGCCATCGGCGCAGCGGATGGCAGGCCGCCCGTGTTCTATCGTCGCCGGATCGAGAACACCGGCCGCAAGGCCGGCAACATCGCCGAATTCTGCGCCCGCTGGGGCGCGTCCTACGACTTCCTGGTCGTGCTCGACGCCGACAGCCTGATGTCGGGCGAGGCGATCGCCCGCCTGATCGGCGCGATGGAGGCCAACCCCGGTGCCGGGCTGATCCAGGCGATGTGTTATCCGCTGGGGCGCTCGACCCTGTTCGCCCGCCTGCAGCAGTTCGGCGCCCGGCTGCACGGTCCCGCCTTCCAGCGCGGCGTCGCCTTCTGGCAGGGGCCGCGAGGCAATTATTGGGGGCACAACGCCATCCTGCGCGCGGGCGCCTTCGCGGGCGCCTGCGGCCTGCCGGTGCTGCCGGGGCCGCCGCCCTTCGGCGGCGAGATCATGAGTCACGACACGGTGGAAGCGGCCCTGATGCTGCGCGCCGGCTACGATGCGTGGATGCTGCCGGACAGCCCCGGCAGGTGCCACGACGGCAACGGGCACGGCTCCTGGGAGGAAACGCCGACCAACCTCGTCGACAACCTCGGCCGCGACCGCCGCTGGTGCCAGGGCAACCTGCAGCACATGCAGGTGCTGCGCGCCTCCGGCCTCCGGCTCGCCTCGTATTACCATCTCACCCGCGGGCTGCTGCACTACCTCTACACGGTTCCCTTCCTTGCCTGGCTGATCCTGTACGCGACGGTCGACCGCCACCCCGCGCCGGGCTGCGACCGCGCGCTCCTCATCCTGGTCGGAAGCCTGTTGCTCGCGCGCCGGCTGATCGGGCTGGCGGAAGCGCTGCTCACCGATGCGTCGGGCTTCGGCGGCGCGGCCGGGCTGACCACCAGCGCGGCGCTGGACGCGCTGGTCGACGCCCTCTGCTACCCCGTGCTGGTCACCTTTCACGCGCTGTTCCTCGCCGCCGCGCTGGCCGGGCGCGGCGTGCGCTGGGACGCGCAAGGGCGCGGCGACCGCGCCCTCGACTGGCGGCAGGCATGGCGGGTGATGGGACCGCCGCTCGCGGGGGCGCTGGCCGCGGTGGCGTTGATCGCCCCCGCCGCGCCGCTGCCGGCGGTTCTTCTCGCGCCGGGCCTGATCCTGGGCGTGCCGTTCGCCGTCTGGTCGAGCCGCCGCGATCTCGGGCTATGGGCGCGCCGCCACGGGCTGTTCCAGATCCCCGACGAGACCCGGCCGCCGTCGGCCTGGACCGCGCTGCAGCGAGCCGAAGCGGCGCTTGCCGCGACCACCGCCGAGGCCGAGCCGGCGCCGCTGCCGCCCGCGCGCGGCCCGCCCCTGATCGTGCCGCAGCTGCGCCGGCCCGGCCTGCCGGCCGGGGG
>CALMGA010000054.1:0-16578 GCA_937863205.1 uncultured Beijerinckiaceae bacterium
CGCCCGCGAAAACCACGCGAAACCGACAGTCCAGGCCGGAAGCTGCCCCTTTTTCGGCGACCTGCTAGACCAGGTATCGTCGTTCGATGGTGCAAGGCGTCGGACCTCGGATCGGATCCGCCCGAAAATCGCTGCGCGCTTTTCGGTCCGATGCTCTGGCGATCAGACTTCCGGTGGCTTCGCTGTCGCGCAGCAAGCGCAGGCATGGACGCGACGATCACGCACCCGGCGGGTCTGCCCGATCTCCTGGCCGCGGTGAGGAGCGCGCTTGCGACCGAGCGTTCGGGGAGCGGCGCGCACCCCGTTTGGGATCGCAGCGCTTATGTCCACCTCGCCCGACGCCTGGGTGGGGAACGGATGTCCGGCTTCCTCGCCGGGCTCCTCGACCGGCTGACCAACGTCCGAGGACTGCTGCTGACATCGGCGCCTCGCGAAGAGGTTCTGCCCGAATTGCATGATCTCCGCTCGGTCGCGGGAATGCTGGGATTTTCAGAGGTGCTCGAAGTTTGCACGAAGATTCAGGCCGAAGCGCATGATCTGCAACGGCGCTGTCGGTGGCCGAACCTGCTTGGGTCTATCGAGCGCGCCAATGGATTGATCGATAGCTTTCTCGGCCGGCGCCTTGGAGAGCTGAACAAAGGCGACGGCGGTCTTGGAACCGAAGCGGCGTAGAAGCCCCAATGTACCTGCCATCTTCCATAAAGGATGCGTCGCATGTCGCGGCTGGATGTCTGCAGGAGTGGCGGGAGGAGCCATTGATCTGAAGCGTCGAACCGGACCCGGTATCCGGTCCGATGCGCCACACTCGCAGGCCGCGTCCGCTCAGGGTCTGGACCAGTTGCGTTTCGGCCCTGAGGTCGAAGGCGGCGCGGTCCGTCGCCTGCGACGTCCGGTGCGCTGAGAGCGCCGCGGCGCAGGCCAACGATGACGGTGTGCAATGGATCAACGGAACGCTGCCGAGCAGGCGGAAGGAGCGCGAGGCGCGCCTGCGCAGCCGGACCAACCCAATCGTGACGGCGGCCTCATCACCGCAAAGCACACTGCGACGCTTCCCAGGCAACCAGCCAAGCTCGCTGCCGTGCCCGGCCTAAACGAAGCCGATCGGCTCTTTGGCCAAAACCACTGCCCCGTCGTACAGCGCGCTTTCGGAATGGGCGTAGCGCAGCGCCGCTTCGCGGGAGGCGAACATGCCGCCGCCGCGACCCTCGCGTTCCATCACCAGCCAGCGTCCCCGCCGATCCTGCCCGACCCTGTAGTCGCGGCCGGCCAGTGCCTGCGCGTCGGTACCCATCATCCGTTCATCCCCATCGCTGCATAAACCGTTTTTTAAAGCTCCAGGTTCCCTGTGACAGCTTCGCCATGGTAACCGCGTCGTCAAGGGGCGCCGAGGCACGGGCTTGAGGATACGGGCAAGGGGAAAGGCAGGGCGGGTTGGCTGACGAGCGGGCGGCTCGTGCGACGCGGCTGGCGACGGCGCTGCGGGAGAACCTGAAGCGCCGCAAGGCGGCGGCAGACCGCGCGGGCGAACCCGCCGGCTCGGCCGCCCAGACTCCGGCCGCCCAGACTCCGGCCGCCCAGACGACGATGCCGACGCGGGAACCGCCCGAGGGGGAACGGACCGCCGCTGGTGAAACGGACGGCCCCGACCGCAACGGTTGAGGGCCGGCCAGGCTGCCGATGGGGCAGCCGACAGGACCTGAAGGGAGCGGCCATGGATCGCATTCGTATCGTCGGAGGCCAGGAGCTTCGCGGCACCATCCCGATCTCGGGCGCCAAGAACGCCGCCCTGCCCCTGATGATCGCTTCGCTGCTCACCCGCGAAACGCTGACTCTCAACAACGTCCCCAACCTCGCCGACGTGCGCATGCTGGTGCGCATCCTCAGCCATCACGGGGTCGATTATTCGCAGAACGGCCGTCGCGCCGGCGACAACCCCCGTGCGCCCCGCCCCATCCACCTGTGCGCCCGCGACATCGTCGACATCACCGCGCCCTATGAACTGGTGTCGCGGATGCGCGCCTCGTTCTGGGTGATCGCTCCCCTTCTCGCCCGCCTGGGCGAGGCGCGGGTGTCGCTGCCGGGTGGCTGCGCCATCGGCACCCGGCCGGTCGACCTGCTGCTGATGGCGCTGGAAAAGCTCGGCGCCGACATCACCATCGAGGCCGGCTACGCCCACGCCCGCGCCCCGCGCGGCCTGAAGGGTGCGGAGATCCACTTCCCCAAGGTAACGGTGGGGGGCACTCACACGGCGCTGATGGCGGCCGTGCTGGCCGACGGGCACACCCGCCTGACCAACGCCGCCCGCGAGCCGGAGGTCGCCGACCTCGCGCTGTGCCTGGGCAGCATGGGCGCGCGGATCAAGGGCGCGGGAACGGCCACGATCGACATCGAGGGGGTTGGCTCGCTGCACGGCGCCTACCACAACGTGCTGCCCGACCGCATCGAGGCCGGCACCTATGCGATGGCGGCGGCGATGACCGGCGGCGACGTGCTGCTGGAAGGCGCCCGATCCGACGACCTGCGCGCCGCCCTCGACATCCTTTCGCAGGCCGGCGCCAGCGTCAGCGAAACCAACGAGGGCATCCGCATCAAGCGCAACGGCGCCGGCATCAGTCCGGTGGACGTCTCCACCGCGCCCTTTCCCGGCTTCCCGACCGATCTGCAAGCGCAGTTCATGGCGCTGATGACCAAGGCCAAGGGCGCCTCGCGCATCACCGAGACCATCTTCGAGAACCGCTTCATGCACGTGCAGGAATTGGCGCGCCTGGGTGCTCGCATCCGGCTCGACGGCGACATCGCCACGGTGGACGGGGTCAGGGCGCTGCAGGGCGCCCCGGTGATGGCCACCGACCTGCGCGCCTCCGTGTCGCTGGTCATTGCGGCGCTGGCGGCGGAAGGTGAAACCACGGTGAACCGCGTGTACCACCTCGACCGCGGCTTCGAGCATCTTGAGGAAAAGCTCGGCCGCTGCGGCGCCGTGGTGCAGCGGCTGTCCAATCCCGGCTGAACGCGAGCGGCCTCCGACGCGTTGACCGGCATTCCAGGCAGCCGTGATCCCGCCCATGATCCCCGACCAGACCGCCAGCCCGCCAGCCCCGGCGGGCAACACGCCCGCAGGCAAGATCCCCACGGCCAGCGTTTCAGCCAACCAGACGACGGTCCCGCCGCCCCTGCTCCAGCTGGCGGCGATGGACGCCGACGACCTCGCGATCCTGTCGGCGCACCTGCAGGACATGCGTGTCGCCGTCGGCGACCTCGCCTATCTCCCCACGCAGCGACGCTTCGCCCTCGTCGGCAAGCGCTTCGACTGGGTCAAGGCGGCGGTTGGCGGCTGCGAGCGCTGCGCCACGGGCCTGCACTTCGATTGGGTGCACGCCGTGGCGCGCCACGGCTTCGCGCAGGGCGACGGCGAGCGCCAGCTCAACCTCCTCGCCATCGAGTTCGCCGGCCAGGACGCCGCCGAGGGAGCGTCGGACGCCTCGCCCACCGGTACGGTGACGCTCACCTTCTCGGGCGGCGCCGCCCTGAGGCTCACGGTTGAGTGCCTGGAAGCGCAGATGCGCGACCTCGGCGAACGCTGGCCTTGCGAGAGGGCGCCGGTTCACCCCTGAGCGTTGGCTTAATCCCGGTGCAGCGTCACCGAAGCCGAGCCGGATACCACGCTCTGCGACACAAGGGTCACGGCCTGGGTGTTGCCGTGCAGCGCGATCGACAGCCGCCCGTTCACGCCCGCCCCGGAAAAGCCGGCGTCGAGGCGGTCGCCGCGCACGGTGCCGTTGAGGTTGCCCCCGACGCCGGAGTCCGCCTCGCTCCACGAACCGCCAAGCCGCTCGCCCTGCCGGACGATGTTGCTGACGATCTGCACTTTGAAGCTGTCGCTGGCGCAGGCCAGGTTGATGCGAAGCTGGGCGGCGCCGGCCGGGGAATAGCTGCCGCGGCAGCGGATCCGCTCGACGCCGGTCGGTAGGCGCACGCTGCCGGCGCCAGCCCAGCTGCCGCCGAGGCGCTGGAACAGCTGCGCATCCTGGGACGAGGCCGGCATCGGCGAAATGGTGGTCACAAGGGCTGCCGCCGCGACTTGGGCCAGCCTGACCGTCGATCTCATCATAGCGCTCCTCCGCTGGGGTGACTTCGAAGCGGCAACCTCGAAGTGCTGACCTGACAAGTGGTGACCTGACAAGTGGTGACCTGGAAGGTGTTGTTTCCGTCCGGCTTCGCAAGGCCGATGTTGACATCGCAGCGAGCGGTGGACGGCAAAAGCCTTGCGGGCGGGAGCGCGGCGGCAGAAAGTGGCTGCACCCGACGCGGTCGCACGCTGGCGCGTCGGATCGAACGTCAAGCGCGCGCTCCAAATGCGCTCGGATGCTCCACCTGCTGTCCCGCATCGGCTTCATCCGAAAACCGCTGCGCACGTTTCGATCCGGTGCTTTAATCGTCCCCGATGTTCGAAAGCCAGTTCCAATCCTTCAACGAGCCGGCCGACCGGGACGAAAGCGCCGGGCGCATCGCGGCGTTGCGTGCCGAACTGGCGCGGCGGAAGCTCGACGGCTTCGTGGTGCCGCGCGCCGACCGGCATCAGGGCGAATACGTGCCGCCCTCGGAAGAGCGCTTGGCTTGGCTCACGGGCTTTTCCGGCTCGGCCGGGCTGGCGATCGTGCTGGCGGCCGAGGCGGCGATCTTCGTCGACGGGCGCTACACCCTTGCCGTGCGCGAACAGGTCGACACGACGGTGGTGACGCCGGTCGCCATCGCGGAGACGACGCCCGAAGCCTGGCTGCGCGTCCATTTCGCCGCCGGCCGGCTCGGCTACGATCCGTGGCTGGCGACGCCCGATCAGGTCGCGCGGCTGCGCAGGGCTGTCGAGGCGACCGGCGGCGAACTCGTCGCCGTCGAGAACAACCCGGTCGACGCGGTTTGGGGCGCGGCACGCCCGAAGCCGCCGTGCGCCGCCGTCACCCTGCGGAGCGCCCGGCTCGCCGGCGAACCGGCGGCGGGAAAGCTCGCCCGAATCCGGGATGCGCTCGCGCAGAACGAGTACAGGGGCGTCGACGCGCTGCTCGTGTCCGACCCGCACGCGATGGCATGGGCCTTCAACCTGCGCGGCGGCGACGTCAACCACACCCCGCGGCCGCGGGGCTGCGCCGTGGTGCGGGCCCGGGCGGAGGCCGACGGGCCGACCCTGTTCCTGGCGACGGCCAAGCTCGGCGCGCGCGGGCGCAAGGCACTGGCGACGCTGGCGACGCTCGCCGAACCCTCCGCCGTCGAGGCCGCGCTGGGCGCGCTGGGCGCAGCCGGCCGGACGGTGCTGTTCGACGCCACCACCGCGCCGGCGCGGCTGGTTCAGGCGCTGGACGCCGCCGGCGGCACGGCGCGGGTCGGCCGCGACCCGATCGCGCTGATGAAGGCGCGCAAGAATGCGGCCGAACTGGAGGGCACGCGCGAGGCGCACCGGCGCGACGGCGCGGCCGTGACCCGCTTCCTGCACTGGATGGCGGTGCACGGCCGCCCCGGCCAACTGTTCGAGATCGACGCCGCCGAAGCGCTGGAAGGGTTCCGCCACGAGACCGGCCTGCTCAAGGACCTTTCGTTCCCGACCATCTCGGCGGCCGGGCCGAACTCCGCGATCCCGCATTACCGCGTCACCGCCGGTTCCAACCGGAAGCTCGAGCGCGGCATCTTCCTCGTCGACTCCGGGGCGCAGTACGAGGACGGCACGACCGACATCACCCGCACGCTGGCGATCGGACGCCCCGGCGCCGAGCAGCGCGACCGCTTCACCCGGGTGCTGAAGGGCCACATCGCCATCTCGCGGGCGGTGTTCCCCAAGGCCACGTCGGGGGCGCAGATCGATGCGCTGGCGCGCGAGCCGCTGTGGCGGGCCGGGCTCGACTTCGATCACGGCACCGGTCACGGCGTCGGCGTCTACCTGAGCGTGCACGAAGGACCGCAGCGCATCTCCAAGATCGGCACCGTGGCGCTGGAACCCGGCATGATCCTGTCCAACGAGCCCGGCTACTACAAGGACGGACACTACGGGATCCGCATCGAGAACCTGCTGGTGGTGGAGCCGCGCGACATCGCCGGGGCCGAGCGCCCGATGCTCGGCTTCGCCACGATCACGCTGGCGCCCTACGACCGGACGCTGATCGACACCAGGCTGCTCGATGTCGGCGAGCGGGCCTGGGTGGACGGCTACCACGCCCGCGTGCGCCGCGAGATCGGTCCGCTGCTGCCGGCCGACGCCAGACGCTGGCTGGCCGAGGCGACACGAAAGCTTTGACCCGTCAGCCGATGCGCAAACGTCCGCGACTTTTCGGGATCGCGCTCAGTCCGCCGTCGGCAGGCGCCGGATGGTGAACTCGATCTGCCCGTCCGACAATTCGCGCCAGAACTCGATCTCGGTCATGTAGGCGGCCTTGGGAAAGGCGTCGAGCCATTCGTGTGCCTTGGCGCGGGCCTCGTGGCGCGGCAGCGTGAACGTGTCCCGCCGCCACGTCCCGCACTGGGCCTCCCGGCTGCGGTTCTTCTCGGCGAGCCGCTGCGCCAGTTCGAGGGGAGTCTTGCCGGACGCGATCCTGTCGGAGGGAGCCGCGCCGGCGCTGTTCTGGTCGCAAGCCACCTGACGCTCCTCACCCATCTCGAACTCCATCGGCCGCGAGGCGACCGGCACGCACCGCCGCGCCTTGGCGCGCGGCAGCACCCGAAGATAGCCGCGCCGGCACCGGCCGGCAAACGCCGCTCGGTCGTATCGTGAACGCGCGGCAAAGAACGGCCGCCCTCACGCCGGTGCGCCCGCGCCATCGAGCGACGGGCCGGCGTTCCCCAACCCGCGCAGGTGCTGCACCCGCAGCGGCACCGTGGGGTGGGAATGGTGCAGCAGCGAATAAAGCGGGTCGGGCGTCAGGGTGGAGGCGTTGTCGCGGGCGAGGTTGGTCAGCGCCGACACCATCGGGGCGACGCCGACGGTGCGCCCGGCATAGGCATCGGCCTGATACTCGTTGCGCCGCGAGATCCAGTTGCCGGCGAGCCCGCCCAGCGGCCCGATCATCGAGGCGAGCAGCAGGCAGATGAAGAGCGCCACCGCCTCGCCGCTGGCCCCGGCATCGACGCCGAAACCCGGCAGCAGCCAGGGCTGCTTGGCGAGCCAGCCGAAGGCGGCCAGCGCGAGAAGCGAGGTGAGCGCGCCGCGCAGCAGGCCGAAGAGCACATGACGGTGCAGGTAGTGCCCGAGCTCGTGCGCCACCACCGCCTCGACCTCGTCGGGAGCGCAGCGCTGCAGCAGCGTGTCGAACATCACGATGCGCTTGGAGCGGCCGAAACCGATGAAGAAGGCGTTGCCGTGCGACGTCCGCCGCGACGCATCCATGGTGAACAGGCCCGATGAAGTATAGCCGGCGCGGGCGAGCAGCCCCTCGATGCGCTCGCGCAAGGACGTGTCGGCCAGCGGCGCGAAGGTGTTGAAGCGCGGCGCGATGAAGCGCATGAACACCGTCGGTGCCAGCGCCATCAGCGCGAGCAGCCCGAACCACGCCCACAGCCACCACAGGCCGGTGAGTTCGCGCATCACCAGAAGAAGAACGGTGAGCAGCGGCACGGCGACGGCGAGCGAGATGACGGCGCCCTTCAGCCTGTCGCCGACGAAGGTGCGCGCATCCGTGTTGTTGAAGCCGAAGCGGTGCTCCAGCACGAAGGTTCGGTAGATGGCGAAGGGCAGGCCGACAAGCGTGCCCACGATCCCGGTGGCGAGAAGAAAGGCGACGCCGCGCGCCAGCGGCGCGTGCACGAAGCCGAGCGCCCCATACAAGACGCCGATGCCGCCCAGCGCCCATCCGATCGTGACGAGGGCATCGACGACCAGCTCGACCCGCGTCACCCGCTCGCGCGCCAGCGTGTAGTCGGCCGCGCGGGCATGCTCGTCGGGGGTAACCGTGCCGGCAAAGGCCGTCGGCACCCGCGTTCGGTGCGCGGCGACGAAGCGGCTCTGGCGCAGCGAAACGTAGAGCGACAGCGCCGTCCAAAGAGCCGTCACCGCGACGAAAGCCAAGCCGAGCGGTGCGAAGCCAAGGGGTGCCATGCCAATTCTCCGTTCGCGCGAGGATTCCATTATCCGAGTTAAGCACGCGCCGAGGGTTTCGCGGCGCGGCGGTTCAGCGCCCCCTCGCGGAGCGCGCCAAGCAGGCTTTCGCAAGCCACGCAAGGCTGCGCAGCGGTCAGGCCCCGCTGCCTACCCGTCGTCCCGGCACAGGCCGTCGAGGATGCGGGCGATGTCGTCCCGGCGCTTGTCGCCGCCGCGGCGAAAGCGCTCGCCGGGGTGGATGACGACCGGGCCGTAGCTGCCCAGCACGTCGCCGTTCCAGAACGACGACCAGCTGCCGTCGGCGTTGTGCAGGAACTTCGAGCACTGCACCGGCCCTGCCAGGCCGGATTGCGCTTCCGCCATGCCGGGGGGCAAGGCGAAGGCGAGAGCAACAAGGGCGATAAGGCGCGCGGCCCTCATGCGTCCACCAGCCCGCGCTTCTTCAACAGGGCGGCGGGCGAAGGGTCGCGGCCGCGGAACGCCCGGTAAGCGGCGTCAGCGTCGCGGGTGTTGCCGGCTGCGTAGACGTAGTCGCGCAGGCGCTGGGCGGTGGCGGGATCGAAGATGTCGCCGGTCTCCAGGAAGGCGTCGAAGCCGTCGGCGTCGAGCACCTCCGACCACATGTAGGAGTAATAGGCCGACGAATAGCCGTCGCCGGCGAAGACGTGCCCGAAGTGCGGGGTCCGGTGCCGCATGATGATGCCGTGGGGCATGCCGAGCTTGGCGAGCGTGGCCTGTTCAAAGGCGACGACGTCGACCGGGCTTTCGCCGGCGCTGGCGTGGAGATCGAGGTCGACCAGGGCGGAGGCGGTGTATTCCACCGAAGCGAAGCCCTGGTTGGCGTTGCGCGCGGCGAGCAGGCGATCGAGCAGCGCTTCGGGCATCGGTTCGCCGGTGTCCTTGTGCCGGGCGAAGCGGCGCAGAAGGTCGGGCTGCTGCAGCCAGTGCTCGAAGAGCTGCGAGGGGAACTCCACGAAGTCGCGGACGACGCCGGTGCCCGACAGCAGGGGATGGGTGACATCGGACAGGAGGCCGTGCAGCGCGTGGCCGAACTCGTGAAACAGGGTTCGCGCGTCGTCGAAGGACAGCAGGCTCGCTTCGCCCTCCGGCGCCCCTCCCGACGCTCCCTTTGATGCCCCCTTGGCGAAGTTCATCACGTTGACGATCACCGGCAGGACGCGGCCGCCGAGCTTGCGCTGGTCGCGGAACGACGACATCCAGGCGCCCGAGCGCTTGGAGGATCTGGCGAAATAATCGCCGATGAACAGTGCGATGGGCTCGCCGGCGCCGTCGTGGACTTCCCAGGCGCGGGCGTCGGGATGATAGAGCGCGATGTCGGGGCGCGGCACGAAGCCAAGGCCGAACAGCCGCGTGGCCGTGTAGAAGGCCGCCTCGATCATCCGGTCGAGCCCGAAGTACGGCTTGATCTGCCCCTCGTCGAGGTCGAACTGGGCGAGCCGGCGCTTTTCCTGGAGGTAGCGCCAGTCCCAAGGTTCGACACGCTGGTTGTTGCCCTCCGCCGCGGCCAGGGGTTGCAGCTCGTGCTCTTCGCGCGCCGCGCGGGCCACCGCCGGCTCCCAAACCGCCGTGAGCAGCGAGCGGGCAGCGGCCGGCGTGCCGGCCATGGAGTCGGCGAGGCGGTAGGCGGCGAAGCTGTCGAACCCCAGCAGCCGGGCCTTCTCGGCGCGCAACGCCACCGTTTCGGCGGCGATGGCGCGGTTGTCGGTGTCGCCGCCGTTGTCGCCGCGCTTGGCCCAGGCGGCGAAGGCCTGCTCGCGCAGGTCGCGCCGCGACGAGAAGGTGAGGAACGGCTCGACGGAGGATCGCGACAGGGTGATGACGTGCTTGCCCGGATGACCGCGCTCGGCCGCGGCACCGGCGGCCGCATCCACCAGCGCGGGCGGCAGGCCGGCGAGGTCGCCACTCCCGTCATTCTGGCCGTCATGCCGGCCGTCGAGCACCAGTTCGTAGCCCTTCTCGTCGGCGAGCAGGTTTTGGCTGAACCGGGTCCCCAGCGTCGCCAGCCGCTCGGAGATGGCGGCGAGACGGTCCTTGGCCTGCGCCGGCAGGCCGGCACCGGCGCGCGAGAAGATGGTGTGGTAGCGATCAAGCACCCGGGCCTGCTCGGGGTCGAGGCCGAGGTCGCCGCGGCGCTGCCAAAGCGCATCGATGCGGGCGTAGAGCTTGGCGTTGAGGTAGATGGCCGAGGAATGGCGCGACAGAACCGGCGCCATTTCGCGCTCGATCGCCTGCAGCTCGTCGGTGGTGTCGGTCGCCGCCAGGTTGAAGAAGACGCTGCACACCCTGTCGAGCTTGTCGCCGGCCAGCTCGAAGGCCTCGACCGTGTTGTTGAAGCTCGGCGCCTGCGGGGCGTCGGCGATGGCCGCGACCTCGGCGACGTTGGCGGCCAGCGCCTCGGCGAAGGCCGGCGGGAAATGCTCCGCCCTGATCGCGGCGAAGGGCGGCGCGCCGAACGGCCCCGTCCAGGATTCAAGCAGGGGATTGGGTTCGAGGAGGGGATTGGGCGCGGCGGACGGCTGGCTGTTTGGCGTCATGCCTCCTTGTAAGCGCGGCCAGGAGCGAAATCGAGCGTGTTGCAGCCGCGCAGCCGCGCTATAAGCGCGGGCATCGCGACCACGAGCCGGACCGCATGGAGCTTCCCGCAACGCGTCGGATCACGCGCCTGGCCTTGCTCGATGCCCTGCTGGCCGACCGGCGGGTCGCCGCGGCGGCCGGGCTCGGCTTCTCGTCGGGGCTGCCGCTGCTGCTCGTGTACGTCACGCAATCGGCGTGGTTGAGCGAGGCCGGCGTGTCGATCAGGACGCTCGGCCTGCTCACCGAGCTGACGCTCGCCTACAAGCTGAAGTTCCTTTGGGCGCCCTTTCTCGACCGCTTCGACCCGCCGGTCCTGGGCGCGCTGCTCGGCCGGCGGCGGGGCTGGATCTTCGCCTCGCAGCTGCTGGTGGTGGCGACCCTGATCGGCATCGGCACGGGCGATCCCGCCAACCGGCTCGCGATGACGGTCGCTTTTTCGCTGGCGCTCGGCTTCGCCGGGGCGACGCAGGACGTGGTGATCGACGGTTGGCGCATCGCGGTGGCGCCGGACAAGCAGGCCGTGATGTCGTCCTGGGCCGAGATCGGCTGGCGGATCGGCAACCTGGCCGGCGGCGCCGGCGCCCTGATCCTCGCCGACCATGTCGGCTGGCACGCCGCCTACCTCGCGATGGCCGTGCTGATGCTGCCGGGCATGGTGACCGCCTGGCTGGCGCCCGAGCCCGACGCGGACCGCGAGCGGGCCGCATCGCCGGAGGCATCGACTGAAGCGAAGCTCGTCCCACGCCTGTCGATCCACGCGCTGTTCGCGACGATCGCGGCCCCCGTCGTCGAGCTGGTCCGGCGCCTGGGGTGGATGGCGCTGCCAACCCTTCTTCTCATCGGCGGCTTCCGCATGTCGGGATACGTGTCGTCGGCGATGGAAGTGCCGCTGTTCAAGCATCTGCACTATTCCAACACCGACATCGCAACCGTGACCAAGCTGTTCGGCTTCTGGGTGGCTCTGGGCGCCACCGCGCTCGGCGGCGTGCTGGTGCCGCGCATCGGCATGATGGCGACCCTGCTGATCGGCACCGTCGCCGGGTCGACGTCGCATCTCGCCCTGGCCTGGCTGGCGGCGCACGGCGACCGCGGCGGCGGCGAGTTCTGGTTCTTCGCCTTCACCGTCAGCCTCGACAGCTTCGCCTACGCCTTCGCCTCGATCGTTCTCATCACCTACATGTCGAAACTGTGCGCGCAGACCTTCGCCGCCAGCCAGTTCGCGCTGATGACCTCGCTCGTCGCCCTGCCCGGCAGTTTCCTCGCGATGGGTTCGGGCTACGTCATCGAGGGGCTGGGCTACCCACGCTTCTTCATCGGCACGTCGCTGATCGGCGCGCCGGTGGCGCTGCTGTGCCTCTACGTGTGGCACCACGACGCGCGAATGCGCCGCGCCGGGCCTGACGCGCCCGCCCCGCCGATCGATGCGATGGGGTCGAGCGTCGGACCGAAAAGGGCGTAGCGGGTTTCAGGTTCATCCGATGCGGCGCGATATCAGGGCACTGGTGGCCGTCGCGCGGGGCCACGAACCCCGCCCACCTGAAGCGACCTTCAGTAGACCGAGCGCTTGATGGTGTCCTCGGCCTGGGCGATCGCCTCGGGGGTGCCGACGTGCAGCCATTGGCCGTCGAGGCGCTGGCCGAACAGCCGGCCCCGCTCGGCGGCGTCGAAGAAGTACGGGGCGAGGCGGACAGGACCCTCGGGGCAGGCTTCGAACAGTTCCGGCTTGATGATGCCCACGCCGGCGTAAACGAACGGGGCGACGCCGCGCTCCTCCCGGCGCACGAGCTGCCCGTCGGGAAGCAGGGTGAAGTCGCCCGGCCAGTCCACGCCGACGCTGGTGGCAGCGGCGGCGACGAGCAGCAGCACGTCCATGGTGGTCGGATCCCAGCGCGCCGCCAAAGCGTGCAGGTTGGACTGCGGTCCCTCGATCCAGAAGGCGTCGGTGTTGCAGATGAAGAAAGGTTCGCCGCCGAGTTCGGGCAGCACCTTGCGGATGCCGCCGCCCTGGTCGAGCAGGCGGGCGCGCTCGTCCGACACGCTGATTCGGGGACGCGCGCCGCCTTGCTGGCGACGGGCGAGGTGCGCCTCGATCTGGTCGGCGAGGTAGTGCACGTTGACGATCGCCCGCTCCAGCCCGGCATCGGCGAAGCGGTCGAGCATGTGGTCGATCAGCGCCTTGCCGCCGACCGGCACGAGCGGCTTCGGCATCGCATCGGTGATCGGCCGCATGCGGGTGCCGAGGCCGGCGGCGAACACCATCGCCGTGCGCGGCATCCCCGAACAGTCGACCGGGGCCTCGGCCTGCGACCGCGCGGCGGGATGGAGTTGGACCGGCGCGGCCTGCGACGTACCGGCGCGAAGAGCCGGTCGGCGCACCGGGGTCAGGACGGGATCGCCAGGATGCTCGGCACGTTCTGCTCGACCCATGACTTGATCCCCGCCAGCGCCGGATGCGCCAGATTCTTGCGCAGGTACGTTTGTAACCGCGGGAGGTGAACGAGGTATTGCGGCTTGCGATCGCGTTTGTCGAGCCGGGCGAAGATGCCGAGGATCTTCGTGGCGCGCTGCGCGCCCAGGATCGCATAGGCTTTGGCGAAGGCGGCGACGTCGAAGGCCGGATCCTGCTCGCGGCGCAGCTTGGCGTAGAGCCCGAGCAGGCGCAGCTCCTGGTCGGCCGGCACGGTGAGGCGGGCATCCTGGAGCAGCGAGGCGACGTCGTAGGCCGGGTGGCCCAGCACCGCGTCCTGGAAGTCGAGCACGCCGACGCGGGCGAGCCCGTCGCGCTCCGGCAGCCACAGCAGGTTGGGCGAATGGTAGTCGCGCAGCGTCAGCGTCTGCGGCGCGGCGAGGATGTCGGCGAACAGGTCCCGCCATTGCGCGGCGAAACCGGCCTTGGCGCCCGAGGACACCATCATCCTGGCGATGTGCGGCGCGTACCATTCCGGCAGCAGCTCGATCTCGATGCACAGCGCCTCGACGTCGTAGGGCGGGATCTCGTAGCGGCCGCCGTCGCCGTCGGGCACGGTTGTCGGCGCGGTGTCGCCGTGCATGGCGCCGTGCAGCCTGGCCAGCACGGCCACCGCCTCGGCGTATCGCTCGGGGATGATGCCGTTCTCGTCATACAGAAGCTGCGACCCGAGGTCCTCGATGATGGCGAGGCCGGTCGCGCCGTTATGGGCGAGGATCGCCGGGGCCGACAGGCCGGCCCCGCGCAACACGCCGTCGATGGCGATGAAGGGGCGGATGTCCTCGGCCAGATGGGCGATGGCGCTGTAGGGCTTGCCGAAGCGGATCGGCGGCCCGTCGGGACGCGCGGGCGAGATCATCAGGATGGCGCGGGTGCCGTCGGGCTTGGCGAGCCGCTCGTAGGCGCGCGTCGAGGCGTCGCCCATCATGAAGGTTCGCTCCGCATCAAGGAAGCCGCCCTGTTCCAGGATGCCGCGCACCGCCCGCGACAGGGCGAGGCGCCGGCCGAAGGCGCCGATGCCGGTCACCGCGCCCATGCGGTATCCCGGCGGCTTGCCGGTGTCGGTGTGGAAGGCGATGTCGAGGCGGTCGCCGCCGAGGTTGCTGCCGGCCCGCTCCGGCCATTCCACGATCACCAGCGCGCCCTCGGCCGCCTCGTCCCAGCCGAGTTCGGCGAGTTCGGACGGCTCCTTGATGCGGAACAGGTCGGCGTGGACGATGGGGAAGCGCGCACCGTCGCGCTGGGCGCTGTCGTAGACCTGCAGAAGCGTGAAGGTCGGGCTCGGCACCTCAAGCTCGGGATCGCCGGTGAGCGCCCGGATGAGCGCACGAGCGAAGGTCGTCTTGCCCGAGCCAAGCTCGCCCGACAGGGTCACGAGATCGCCGGGCTTGAGCAGCGAAGCGATGTCGGCGGCCAGCGAGACCGTGGCGCCCTCGTCGGCGAGGTCGAGGTGCCAGGCGGCACCGGGAGCAAGGCCCGGATCGGCATCGGGAGCGGCGCTCCCCGCCGTCGCCCGGACGGGATCGGCGCCCGCGTCAACCGTCATCGAAGTTCCCTCGCGGCGATCATCGGCTGGCCGGGCGGGTTGGGAAGGGGTGGCAGCACCGACGGCACCTCAGATCTTGGCCCGGGCGTGAGCCTTCGCGTTCGCGCTGCGGCGCGAACCTGCCCGAGGGCTGGCGCGCTCACGCCTTCTCCACGTCCTTGATTGTCTCATTCTGGGCCGGGAAGATGCAAGTCACGGTGGTGCCGACGCCCGGCGCCGAGTCGATCAGCACGCGGCCGCCGTGCAGTTCGACGAAGCTTTTGACGATGGACAAGCCGAGCCCGACGCCGCGGTGGCGCGAGCCCGCGACGTTGGAATGGAAGCGGTCGAACACCTGGGCCAGCGCATCGTGGGGGATGCCGCGGCCCTGGTCGGACACCTTGAACACGATCTCGGTGCCGCGCCGCAGCGCCGCCAGCGTCACCGTTTGCCCCGGCTGCGAGAAGCCGATGGCGTTGGACAAGAGGTTGAACAGGATCTGGCGGACCCGCTTGCCGTCGGCGCGGAAGCCGCCGATGTCGGGCAGGGCGACGATCTGCAGGTGCAGCGGCACGTCGGCGAGGCGGTCCTGCACGCCCTCGGCGGCGGCGCGGATGGTGTCCAGCACGTCGATGTGCTTGAGGTTGAGTTCCAGCGCGCCGGTGTCGATGGTGGCGAGGTCGAGGATGTCGTTGATGATGGCGTGCAGGGCCGCCGACGACTTCACGACATAGGACAGGTATTCGCTCTGCTTGGGGTTGAGCGGCCCCACCGTGCCGCCGCCGAGCAGCTGCGAGAAGCCGATGATGTTGGTCAGCGGCGAGCGCAGCTCGTAGGAGAAGTGGTGCACGAAGTCGTTGCGCAGCTTCTCGGTGGCGAGCAGCGCCTGGTTGCGCTCGGTCAGCGCCCGTTCGACGTTCACGCTGGCCGTGGTGTCGGTGAAGGTGAGCAGGGTCGCGCCATCGGGGAGCGGCGCGGCGGTGCAGTCGACCACCGTGCCGTTGCGGCAGGTGAGGCGGCGCTCCAGGCCGGTGCGCTGGTCGTGGAAGCCGGCCACTGCCATGCGCAGCGCCGCCCAGGGCTCGGGATCGGGGGCGAGAACGCCGCACAGCTCGGCGACGCGGTCGATGTGCGGCTTGCGATCGAGTTCCGCCTCGTCGATCCGCCACAGGGCGGCGAAGGCGGCGTTGGAAAGCTTGAGCCGGCCATCGGTGCCGAACACGGCGACGCCCTCCTTCAGCGTGTCCAGCGTTTCGCGCTGCACGCGGGTTTGCGCGTTGAACTGCGATTGCAGGTGGAACTGCGCGGTGACGTCGTCGAACAGGTAGGTGACGCCGCTTTGCGGGTTGGGGTTGATCACGGTGCGCAGGGTGCGCCCGTCGGGCAGGTACCAGACCTGCTCGGCCGTGTCGGGCAGCTGGTAGGCGGCGAAATGCGCCTCCTTCCAGGAGCGGAAGTCGGCCTGCTCGGGGAGCATGCGCCGCGCCCTGAGACTGTCGAGAACCTCGGATTCGCTGGGATTGGCGTCGAGAAAGGCGGCGTCGAAGGCCCACAGCGCGCGATAGGCGGCGTTGTGGAAGACGAGCTGCTTGCGCCGATCGAAGATGGCGACGGCGGTGGACAGCTGGTTGAGGGTGCGGGCATGCGCCTTGATCATCTGCTGGAGGTCGATGCGCGCGGCTTCCAGCTCGGATACGTCGAAGGCGATGCCGATCGAGGCTCCACCGCCCGCCTGCCCGGCAGCCGGCCCACCCGCCGGCCCACCATGGGGCACCTCGACCACATCGAGGGCGCGCCGCCAGCCGGCGACCACCGCCGCCGCCCGGGCGCGAAACACCTGCGTCTGCCCGCGGCACCCCGCCGCAGCCCCGCCGGGCGCCGGTTCCCGACGCTGCGTGCCGCGCGTGCCCGCCG
>CALMGA010000054.1:16609-17978 GCA_937863205.1 uncultured Beijerinckiaceae bacterium
TGACCGCGTCGTCGCGATCGAACGCCTCGACGGCCCTGGCATAGGCGATGTTCACCCAGGTCAGCCTGGACGCCTCGTCGCGCGTCCAGGCCGGACACGGCACGGCGTCGAGCAGGGCGCGGGCAGCGTCGAGATCAACCGCCAGGCGGGTCTGGGCGGCGCGCAGGCGATTGTTGTCGAGGCGGTCGCCCGACACGTCGCGCAGGCGCACCACCGCGCAGCCGGCGATGGCGCGCCCTTCCGCTTCGAGGTGACGTCCGGCCAGCGTGGTGGCGGCCAGGCGGAAGCCTTCGCCGATCTCGCGCAACCGCCCGACCCGGCTGCCGAAACGCTGCGCGTCCGCCGGCGGCAGCCACGAGGCGGCATCGAGCACCGAACGCTTGCTGCCGATCAGCGACAGGTCGCCCTCGATCTCCGGCCCGTCGGCGCGCAGGCCCCAGGCGATCACGAGCTGCGGCTCGGCGGCGAGAAAGGTTTCCGCCCGGTCGAGCCGGCTTCGCGTTTCGTTCAGCGCGGCAACCAGCACCGCCTCGCGCTGCTGGAAGGTGCGCCGCCCGGCGAGGTACACGAGCGCCACGGCTGTCGCGAACAGGGTGAGGCCGAACACAACCGCGACCGCCAGGGCGACGAGGTTGGCGCGCTGCTCGCCCAGGATGTGGCCGCCCGCCGGCTCGGCGCGCCCCGCACCCGTCAGCAGCGTCATCAGGGGCAGCGCCAACAGCGGCATCGACCCCATCGCGGACCCGGCTTGTCGATACGCAAACGTGAAGACGGCACCGCTCTGCCGTTTGCGCATCCAGTGCCCCGTTGCAATCTGCCGTTCCGATTCGCCCGGAGTGTAGCCGCTGAGGCCACGCTTGAGAATCGACCCGGACGCCGCCGGCCCGCCGCGGCGGCCCCGACGGCGCTTATGACCGCGGGTGTGGCGTTTGCGCCGCGATCGGGGCAACCAAGCGGCGAAATTGCGGGAACACGCCGGCGCCGTCAGCGAACGGCGACCTGCTGCGGCGCAACCGGCTCGCGTTCGGCCGCAAGGACGGGATCCTCGAAGCGCGCGGGATCTTCGAAGCGAACGAGAACCGTGTGGCCCTCGGCCGGCAAGCGGCGGGGCGGCGAGGCGAAGGCCACCGCATGGCCGGCGGCCAGGGTCGCGGCCGGCGGCGTTTCGCTCCATCGCATCAGCGCGGCGCCGGCGCGATCGCGCACCTCGAACACCAGCCGCGGCAGGCGGACGCGACCGTGGGCGACGTTGCGGATCTCGCCGGCAAGGGTGACGTCGGCGGCGGCGCGCACCGGCATCAGCCCGGCGAATTCGAGGCCGCGCAGGTTCACCGGCAGGCCGAGCGCCGCGAACACCGCGGCCGTGCGA
>CALMGA010000055.1 GCA_937863205.1 uncultured Beijerinckiaceae bacterium
CCACAATGCGCTGCGGCAGCGCCCTGCCACCCTTCTGGGCAGGGGCCTTGGAGTCTGAAACCTTGCCGCCGGGCGCTGCGAGGGCGGCGGCCAAGCCGTCGAAGAACGCCTTCGCCTGGGCCGCCGCGGACAGGGCGAAGGGCGGGGGCTCGTGAGACGCCGCGCTGCCGCCGGCGCGCGTTTCCGCGTCGGCGACCGCGCGGGTCAGCCGCTCCACCTCGCCCTCCAGCGTGTCGACCCGCTTGGTCGCGTGCGCGAGATGCCCGTCGAGGTCGCGGCGACGTCCGTCGAGGTCGCCGGCGAGCAGCCGCGCGCCTTTCAGGACCGGCGTGGCGAAGGTGTAGGCGCGCCACAGGTTGGCGGCGATCGCCAGCGCCGCGAGGACGAATGCGGCGCTGCGCCCGGTGCGCAGCCAGCCCGCGTGGGCGGCGATCCAGTCCGCCGTGGCGGAGCCGCCCTGCGGCCCCGAGCGCAGCTGGGCGAGCCAGCCTTCCCGCGCATCGAACGCATAGCCGAGGCCGACACCGACCGCGATCAGCAGCAGCGCCGTGGCGATCAGCCTGCCCTGCCCCGCGTAGCTCCAAAGCGACCGGCGCACCAGGCCGGTGCGTCCGCCCGGAGCGGCGGCATAGTGCACCAACTCCTTGAAGGCCCGGATCGGCTCGCCGGCGATGCCGAACGCCTCCAGCCGGCCCTCGATGGCGGACCCGTTGGCGCGGGCAAAGGCATCGACCTGACTGCCGGAGGCCTCGAACAGCACGGTTTCGGTCAGGCGGGCGCGGCGGGAGCCGGCCTCGTCGAGGGCGCGGCGCTCGCTGTCGAGGCGGCGACGCGCCTCGTCGAGCCTGTCGCCGAGATCGCGCAGAACGACGTGGGGGTCGCGCGCCGCCTGCGCGACCTCGCGGGCCAGCTCGGGATAAGGCCGGCGCAGCCCGGCGTGCAGCGCGGCGGCGAGCGATAGGGCCAGCTTGCCGGCGCCGTCGCCGTCGAGGGCGGCGGCATCGATCGGCTGGACGTGGACGCGCGCGAGGAACGGCGAGCCGGCCGACTTGCCGGCAGCTGCGGCGAGGTCGCGAAGGCGGTTCAGGGTGCGGGCGAGCGCGAAGGTCCTGCCGCTGCCCGGGCCGCCCAGGATCCCGATGGTGAGCGGCGTCGCCGTGCGGCCGTGGGCGGCCAGTTCGGCGAGCCGGCCGAGCGTCGGATCGAGCCCGAGCGCGTCGGCACCCGCCGAGGCATTGAACAAGGGTTGGCCGGCTGGGGCGGGCGCCGGGACGACCAGCGGCTGTTCCGCCGCCCTGCCGACCGTCGGTTCCACGCGCGGCTTCGGTGCCGCGTCGGCGACCTTCGGCGGCGGTGCGAGCGTCGGCCCGGTCTGCCGCTCCCCGCCCGGAAACACCCCAACGTCCCGAAATCCGACATCGGCCACCGGCAACCCTCGCAACGCAACGGGTTGCACCAAGTCATCCGATTGTGACGAGGGGAAGACCCGGCCGCCGCGACCCGTCCGGCCTCGACATTCCACCATCGTGCCCGTCCCGCCGCATCCGCCTTCGGCAACGATTGCCTGAAACGGCAGAGACGCTTATCGCGTATCCCAAGGGTCGAGACCGGCCGGAGCGCTCCATGCCAACCCACCCCAGAACGCCCTTCCTCCCCGTTCCGGCCCTGTTCGCGCTCGCCGCACTGGCCCTCGCCGGCCAAGCCTGGAGCACACGAGCCTGGGCCAAGCAGCCGGCCGACCTCGCCGGCACCTGGGATCTGGCCTTCGACAAAACGGGCGCCACCTGCCGCATCCTGCTGCGCGCCGACCGGTCCGACCAGGGCGACTACTTTCTCGGCATGCCCAGCGCCTGCCGCCACGCCATGCCGGGCATCGCCGCCATCGGGCGCTGGGGCGTGCCCGACGAGGGCCACCTGAGCCTCGACGAGCCGGGCGGCAGGGCGCTTCTCACCCTGGAAGCGGCAGGCGAGGGCTTCGTCCAGTCGGGCCCGGTCGGCACCTACACGCTGAAGCCGGTCAGGGGCGCCCGCGCGGACGCGAAAGACGTGGCGCGAGATCCGGCGCGAGATCCGGCGCGAAACGCGGACGGAAGCGCCACCGGAAGTCCGGCGGCGATGGCGACGCAGCTGACGCCTGTCGCCACGCTCGCGGCGACACCCACGGACGCGCCCCCGGCCCGCAAGGCCAAGGCGGAGGCGCCGGACACGGCCGCCGACCTCGCCGGGCGCTACGCGGTGATGCGGGACAAGCGCGATACCGGCTGCATGGTGACGTTGGACAAGTCGCACATCAAGGGTGGCGACCGCGCCCAGCTCGCGCCGGGCTGCCGCGACCAGGGCATCGTCGTCTTCGACCCGTCCGCCTGGCAGATCATACGCGGCGAGCTGGTCCTCATCGCGCGGGCCGGCCACAAGACGAAGCTGGAAAAGGGCGAGGACGGCGTGTGGGCGAAGGACCCGAAGGAGGGCGGCAAGCCGCTGGGCCTGAAGAAGCTCTGAGTCCCGCCCCCGCCTTCGCCCACACCCTGACCCGACGGGCGTCGAAGCGGCCCGGTCCGGTGGCGGCCGTGCCCTCGTCGAAGCCGAGGCGGTCGAGGAGCAGTTGGGTCAGTTCGCCCGTCGGCACCTTGCGCTCCCTGCCGTTCCATCGCAGCACCACACCGGCGCCGGCCTGATCGAGGCAGGTGACCGCGAGCGCCGGCGCGATGGCGATGCCGCTGCCCTCCGCGTCGGCGAGGTCGGCATGGATCCGCGCGGCCAGCGCATCGGCATCGAGCACGGCGAAGCGCAGCGAACCCTGCCAGGGGTTGGGCTGGTTGGTCGTATCGCGGAAGCGCTCGACGGGCGCGGCCGGCCGCTCGCCCGGCAGCGGCCCGGCTCCGTGCCGGGTGGTGTAGCAGCGGGTGACGTAGGTGACGGCCAGACGGCGCACACCCAGCTCGCCGGCGACGGCGAGGGCGTTGCACAGCCCGGTGTGGGAGCGCGTCACATGGGGAAAGGCGCCGCGGTCCTGGTCCAGGGCGAGGCCCTGAGCCCCTTCGAACACCAGATCGGCGCCGGAAAGAGCCGCCGGGCCGTCCACGATCTCCACCGCCTCGCGGAACGCGGCCGCCGCCGCCAGGAAGGCCTCGGCGAGGTCGTCGCCGCCGACGAGGCGGGCCACATCGTGGGCTGCCTCGGCCGACAGCCGGTGGAGGCCCAGCGCCGCCCCGCGCGCCGGCACCCAGTCCGCGCGGATGGCGCGGAGGCGGCGGCGCAGTCCGGCGGGGTCGCGCAGGTCGGCGAGCGTGGTGCCCAAGCCATGGCCGGCCCGCTCGATGGTTTCGCCGACGCCGTAGCCGCAGGATCCGTGACGCCGCTCGGCGCGGGCTCGCTCGGCCGCCTGGTTCAGCAGCATGTCGTAGGGCGTGGTGAGCAGGGCGCGGGCATCCGCCATCACACGCGGCCGCACTCCGAGGCCGCGCAACTCGGCCAGTTCCGGCAGCAGGTGCATCGGGCTCGCCACCATGTGGCGCGACAGGAAGGTCGCCGCACCCCGGAAGCTGCCGCTGCCCACATGATGGAAAACGTGGGCGCGCCCGTCCGGCGCCACAACCGTGTGCCCGGCCTGGGCGCCGCCGTTGAAGCGGACCACCACCGTGTCCGGCCGGCTGAGCCGGTCCACCGTGGCGCCCTTGCCCTCGTCGCCGAAGCCGGCCCCGATCACCACCCGCGCAACCATCCCGCGTCGTTCACAGGAAGCCGAAGCGGCGGGTGCGGCGCGTCCCGGCGAGGCCCCCGGACAGGTCCTGCAGGGCATTGGCCACCGTCATCGCCGTCGAGCCCTCCCAGGAAGCGGCGACGTCGTTGACCGTTTCGCCGGCCATCAGCTGCAGGGTGGACACGACGATCTCCGCCACCTTGGTGTGGTCGTCGAGCAGGATGACGCGCTCGCCGAGCAGGGGTCGCCACGTTGCCAGCACGCCGGGCAGGTTGCCGCTGGCGTAGCCCACGCCGGTGAAGACGATGTGGAACACCTCGTAGGACTGGCGGGCGAGACCCAGGCACTCGGCGGCGGTGAGGTCGCGCGTTGCCGGCAGGCCGAACACCCGCTCGATGTGCTCGGCCGCGAGCACGGGCAGGTTGGGCTCGTCGCCCATGGTGAACAGGAAGCCCTTGCGGCCGCGCTTCTCCCAGGCGTCGGTTGAGGTCTTCACGCCGGCGGCGAAATGGGCGGCGAGGTAGGATTCGCCCCGGTTGCCGCCGCCGCCGCCCTCGATCCACAGCCGCCCGAGCTGCTCGGCGAGCACCACGCCGGCCTCGAACTGCGTCATCTGGATCGGCGCCCGGTCGCAGGTGGTGTCGCCGACCGCGCCGACCAGCAGGTGCGGGTCGCTGACCGGGCGGCGACGGTCGACCTCGCGCATCACGGTGTCGAGACCCTGGCGGATCATGATCTCGGCCGTTTCCCCCATCGATCCCGTGACGTCGGAAAACAGCGCGATCGGGGTGGACAGCGGGTTGGCCGGGCTGTCGCGGCTTTCGCGGATCGGGAAGCGGCGGGGGTCGAACTCGGCGCGCGGGCCGCGGCTGCCGAACACCTCCTCGGCGCGGCGCCCGCGGGTGTGGCGGCGGGCGAAGGCGTCGAAGTCACCCGTATTCCATCTGGCGTTGCCCATCGGCGTCTCCTGCTGGCCGGCGGCGATCGGCCGGCCGCGAGGGAAGGATGTGGCTGACGCATGTTTATGTCAACATGATAATATCAAAATAGTAATATCTAGCCTTGTGTCGCGGGAGCTTGCGGTCCCGCACCCCCGCATCGAGCGATCCCGGCTCCCTCTCCGCTGCCGGGATGATAGAACAAGATCATGGCCGAGCTGGACTTCCCCCGTCCCATCGTCACGGTGGACGTCGCCCTGTTCACCCTGCGCGAGGGCTCGCTCGACGTGGCGCTGGTTCCGCGGCGCGGCCCGCCGATGGCCGGCGCCTATGCCCTGCCCGGCACCTATGCCCACATCGACGAGGACGCCGACCTCGAAGCGGCGGCCGTGCGCGTGCTCAAGGAGAAGTGCGGGCTGCACGGCCTCTACACCGAGCAGTTGCGCACCTATTCCGGCGCGGAACGCGATCCACGCGGCTGGTCGCTGACGACGGCCTTCACAGCCCTCGTGCCGCGCCACACCTTTGACGAGGCCGTCGCCGACATGCGGCTGATCCCGGCCGCCGCGGCCGGCACCCTGCCCTTCGACCATGCCGCCATCGTGCGCGACGGGGTCGAGCGCGTCCGCGGCAAGGCGACCTATACGACGCTGCCGGTCAAGCTGTTGCCGGAGCTGTTCACCCTGCGCGAGCTGGAGGAAGTCTACGAGGCGGTGCTCGGGCGCGCCGTGCAGACGGCGAACTTCCGGCGCAAGTTCGCCGACCTCAAGGCCTACGGGCCGCACGCCGGCAAGCCGTTCCTGCAGCCGACGGCGGAGTTCCGCGGGGGGCGCCACCGCCCGGCCGCATTGTACCGCGCCGCGACCGACGACATCGTCACCTTTCCCCAGCGCTTCTGATCGGCGTGCCCCGCCTTTCCTGCGGAGCGGGGCACGTTTCGCGACCCAGCTTCGGCGGCGAACTCAGTCCGTCGCGCCGCCCGGCGCCGCCCCCTTCGACGCGTCGGGCGCCGCATTTCGCAATGCGTCGGGATTGGGGATGGAGATGGTGTTGTAGCCGGCGTCGACGTAGTGGATCTCGCCCGTGACGCCCTTCGCGAGGTCGCTGAGAAGGTACACCGCCGCGCCGCCGACGTCGGCGATGGTCACGGCCCGTTTGAGCGGCGCATGGTCGCGCTGGAAGTTGTACATCGCCCGCGCATCGGCGATGCCGGCGCCGGCCAGGGTGCGGATCGGCCCGGCGGAGATGGCGTTGACGCGGATGCCCGTCGGCCCGTAGTCGGCGGCGAGGTAGCGCACGCCCGCCTCCAGCGCCGCCTTGGCCACGCCCATCACGTTGTAGTTCGGCACCACCCGCGTCGCCCCGCCGAAAGTCAGCGTCAGCAGGCTGCCGCCCGGTCGCATCAGGGGCATGGCCCGCTTGGTGATCTCCGTGAAGGAGAAGGCGGAGATCAGCATGGTGCGGGCGAAGTTCTCGCGCGTGGTGTCGGCGTAGCGCCCCTTCAGCTCGTTCTTGGCGGAATAGGCGATGCAGTGCACCACGAAGTCGAGGGAGCCCCAATCGGCCGCGAGGCGCTCGAACATGGCGTCCACGGAGGACAGGTCCTCGACGTCGCACGGCAGCAGCCGCGAGGTTCCCAGGCTTTGCGCCAGCGGGCGCACGCGGCGCCCCAGCGCCTCGCCCTGGTAGGAGAAGGCCAGCTCCGCCCCCTGCCCGTGCAGCGCGGAGGCGATGCCCCAGGCGATCGAATGGTCGTTGGCGACCCCCATCACGAGGCCGCGCTTGTTGGCCATCAGGGTGCCCGCCATGGGGGTGCCAACCGGCACGCCCGCCTCAGGCGTCGACATGCTTCAACAAAAGCGTGGCGTTTGTGCCGCCGAAGCCGAAGGAGTTGGACAGCACGTGGCCGAGCTGCGCGTCGCGCCGTTCGCGCACGATGTCCATGTCGGCGAAGTCGGGGTCGAGTTCGTCGATGTGGGCGCTTTCGCAGATGAAGCCCGAGTTCATCATCAGCAGCGAATAGATCGCCTCCTGCGCGCCGGTGGCGCCGAGCGAGTGCCCGGTGAGCGACTTGGTGGCCGAGATCGGCGGCGACTTGCCGAACCCCGACCGGCCGGCCCCGAAGATGCGGCGCACGGCCTCGATCTCCTTGGCGTCGCCGACCGGCGTCGAGGTGGCGTGGGGGTTGATGTAGTCGATGGGCGCGGTGATGCCGTCGAGCGCCATGCGGATGCAGCGCTCCGCCCCTTCGCCCGATGGCGCGACCATGTCGTAGCCGTCGGAGGTCAGGCCGTAGCCGGCGACCTCGCCGTAGATGCGGGCGCCGCGCGCCTTCGCCCGCCGGTATTCTTCCAGCACCAGCACGCCGGCGCCGCCGGCGATGACGAAGCCGTCGCGGTTGCGGTCGAAGGCGCGCGAGGCCACAGCCGGCGTGTCGTTGAAGTTCGAGGACATCGCGCCCATCGCATCGAACAGCACGGAAAGCGTCCAGTCCAGCTCCTCGCAGCCGCCGGCGAACATCACGTCCTGCTTGCCCCAGGCGATCATCTCGGCGGCGTTGCCGATGCAATGGTTGGAGGTGGCGCAGGCCGAGGAGATGGAATAGTTCGCCCCCTTGATCTTGAACCAGGTGGCGAGCGTCGCCGAGGCGGTGGAACTCATCGCCTTGGGCACGGCGAAGGGACCGACCCGCTTGGGACCTTTGGCGCGGGCGATGTCGGCCGCTTCCACGATGGTGCGGGTCGAAGGGCCGCCCGATCCCATCACGATGCCGGTGCGGGGATGGGACACCTCGTCGGGGGCGAGGCCGGCGTCGGCGATCGCCTGTTCCATCGCCAGGTGCGCCCAGGCGGAGCCGCCGCCGTGGAAGCGGGCGGCGCGACGGTCGACGGCTGCGGTTTCGGCCGGCATGCCCTGGACCTGCGAGCGGAAGCCGAGGTCCGCGAAGGGCTCGGCGCGCGAAATGCCGGACTTCGCCTCACGAAGCGACGCCAACACCTCCTGCGTCGAGTTACCGATGGGGGAGATGATCCCCATGCCGGTGACGACCACGCGTTTCATGCCGTTCTCCGCTCCGCCGCGCGACCCGTAAAGCCGGCGGGCTTTCGTTCGAGGGTCAAGCCGGCCGGTTGGACGCCGGCCGGTGTCAAACCGCGACCGGGTCCGTTTGAAACAGGCCGACCCGCAGATCGTTCGCCTGGTAGATGCGGGTGCCGTCGGCTTCCAGCCAGCCGTCGGCAAGGCCGAGCACGAGCTTGCGCCGGAACACGCGCTTGAGGTCGACGCCGTAGATGATGCGCTTGACCGTTGGCAGCACCTGGCCGGTCAGCTTGACCTCGCCGACGCCGATCGCCCGGCCGCGTCCGGGCAGGTCGAGCCAGCCGAGATAGAAGCCGAGCAGCTGCCAAAGGGCGTCGAGGCCGAGGCAGCCGGGCATCACCGGGTCGTTCTTGAAGTGGCAACCGAAGAACCAAAGGTCCGGCCGGATGTCGAACTCGGCGCGCACGTGCCCCTTGCCGGCGGCGCCGCCGTTCTCCGAGATTTCCGCGATCCGGTCGAACATCAGCATCGGCGGCAGCGGCAGCTGCGCCTTGCCGGGAACAAACAGGTCGCCGCGCGCGCAGGCGAGAAGGTGGTCGTAATGCAAGCTGGAGCGGCGCTAGCTCCTCTTGTGGCTTGTCTCTCGGCTCGTCGACTGCCCATCGAGTCCGCGGCTACCGGTCCCATACGCGCGGCGGCAGCCGAAGGTGACATTCAATGCCGTCTTGCAATGCTGTCTCGCCTGAGCGGGCGGGCGCTCTTAACACAGGCCTCCGCCGACCGGAAGCCGCATCCCCCGGCACCTTTGCGCAACGGGGTCGCGCGGCACGCCCGAGACTTGACCAGCCGAGACTTGACCAGCCGAGACTTGACCAGCCGAGATTTGACCAGCAGCGGCTCGATCGGTGCCGACATGATTTGGCGGCGGCTTGGCGCAGCCCCATATAGATCGCAACTCCGCTTGCGAAGGCGCCGCCCGATCCTGTAGGAACGATGTCGTACTCGTTCGGGTGGGGATGCGCGTCCCCGCTCAGCGGACGTCGTCGGCGCGTTTCGGCGCGAAACCGTGTCGCGCACCCGATACGCGCCATTCGTATCGCGCCAGGAAGCGCCTGTGTGGCGCCAAGAAGAAGGACGTGATGAGCGAGTTCAGAAAGGCTTCGAAGCCTCAGGAGGCGGGGTCGCCAGTCGCGTCGGCTGCACGTTTCGATGCCATGATGGCCGGCTGCCCGGTGCACGCCCTGCGCGCCAAGCTCAAGGACGCCGGCCTGCGCCCGACTCGCCAGCGCATGGCGTTGGGCCTGCTGCTGTTCGCCAAGGGGGACCGCCACCTCACCGCTGAAAAACTCTACGAGGAAGCGCAGGAACTCCGCGTGCCGGTGTCGCTGGCGACCGTCTACAACGGCCTGCATGTGTTCACGGAGGCCGGCCTTCTGCGCGAGGTCGCGGTCGACGGCACCAAGGTGTATTACGACACCAACGTCAGCGACCACCATCACTTCCTGCTGGAAGACCGCAACCTGCTGATCGACATTCCCGCCCTGTCCATCGATCGAACCGTCGTTCCCGACCTGCCCGAGGGCATGGAGATCGCCGCCATCGACGTGGTGGTGCGCCTGCGGCCCAAGTCCGCCGATGGCAAACAGGCCGATCGCAAGGCGGCCCTCGCCTAGGCCCGCTTTCGCAGGGCTGCTCAGGTCGAGCTTCGCGCACCTGCCGCGCATCCGCCGGGAACGTCAGCGGAAGAGCGCCAGCGCTTGTTCCAGCCGCACCCAGTCGTTCTCGCAGCCGGGCAGGCCGAACCGGAGCCAGCCGCGCTCCGCGGCGAAGGATCGGACCAGGATTCCCTGCCGCGCCAACTTGCGGAACAGCGCCGGCGCGGCAGGGTGGCCGACCAGCCGGAACAGCGGCGTGCCGCCGATCACTCTCAGCCCGACCCGCTCCAGAAGGACATCGAGCCGCGTACCATCCGCGCGCAGCCGGTCCCGCGTCGACGCCAGCCAGGCTTCGTCGGCGAGCGCCTGGACTCCGATCGCGATGGCGGGACCGCTGACCGGCCAGGGTCCGAGCATCCGGCGAAGGGCGGCGCCGCCCGGCATCACGGCGAAGCCGAGCCGCAGTCCGGCCAGACCGTAGATCTTGCCGAACGAGCGCAGCACGATCACCCGCGTTTGCCCTCCAGCCGGCGGCAGCCGCGGGACGAGGCTCGCGTCCGGCGGCAGCGCGTCGGCGAAGGCTTCGTCCACCACCAGGGTGCCCACGCGCGAGACCAGCTCCAGAAGTTCGGCCGGTCGGGTGAAGCGGCCGTCGGGATTGTTGGGGTTGACCGCGACCGCGACATCGGCGCCGGCCAGCTCGGCGGCGGCGGCGACGATCCTGACCTGCGCGCCCTCTTCCCGGAACACCCGCTCGAACTCCCCGTAGGTCGGCCCGAGCAGGCGCACGTCGCTGGAGCCGTCGCCCGCAAGCAGGGGCAGGCGGCCGATGATCGCCTGCGTGCCCGGCGCGGCGACGACATCGAGGCCGGCCGGCACGCGATACCG
>CALMGA010000056.1:0-3691 GCA_937863205.1 uncultured Beijerinckiaceae bacterium
CGATCTCCACCTCGCAGACGTCGCCCGCCTTGAGGAACACGGGCGGCGTCCTGGCGTACCCCACGCCCGCCGGCGTTCCCGTGGCGATCACGTCGCCGGGCTCGAGCGTCATCACCTCCGACAAGGTTTCGATCAGCGCGGGGACGTCGAAGATCATGTCCCCGGTGTTGCCGTCCTGCATGACCGTGCCGTTGACGCGCGACACGATGCGCAAGCCCGCCGCGCCCGCGGGAAGCTCGTCCGCCGTAACGATCTCGGGACCGAAGGCGCCGGTAAGGACGAAGTTGCGTGGACTTGCGCTGGTAGTTGCGCACCGATCCGTCGTTGAAGCACGCGTAGCCGGCCACGTGGTCCAGCGCCCGGGTGGCCTGGACGTGTCGCGCTGTGCGTCCGATGACGACCGCGAGCTCCGCTTCCCAGTCGAGCTTGTCGGAGGCGAGCGGCCTGACGAGCGGCTCGCCGTGCGCGACCAGGGAGGTGTTCACGCGCAGGAAGACGGCGGGGTAGTCGGGGATGGGGTTGCCGCCCTCCTTGGCGTGGTCCCGGTAGTTGAGCCCGATGCAGATCACCTTGCCGGGGTTCTCGACCGGCGTGAGGAAGCGGAGGCCGGAGACGGCGATGTCGGGTCCCGACATCGCCGGCGCGCCCAGCATGTCGGCGAAGGTCCGCGCGGACGGGCACGCCCTCACGACAGCACCGTCGCGGATGCCGTAGTGCGCGCGGCCTTCGTGGAGGAAACGAACGATCTTCATGGCTATCCTTCGCGGCGACGAACGGTCTCAGGACCGGGTGAAGGCGCTGGCGTCCTTGAACCAGCCGGGGGGCGGGGTCTGCCATCCGCCGATCTGGAAGTCGGGAGCCTGCCAGCGCAGGGGTTCGTCCTCGATGTCGATGGTTTGGTAGTGCGTGGGAAAGAGTTCGACGCGATGGCCGTCGGGGTCGCGCAGGTAGAGGAAGCGGGCCAGGCCGGGGCTGAAATGCCGCGCGGGGCCGAACTCGACCTGCGCGGACTGCCCCGCCCGGACGAACAGGTCCGCGGTCAGCATCAGGCTTTGCGTGTCCGGAACCGTGAAGGCGACGTGGTGGAGGCGCGGCCCCGGTCCCTCGGCGAAGACGATGTCGTGGGGGTTGCCCTTGCGCTGGAGGAAGACCATGAAGATGGCGTCGTCCGAGACCACGTACTCGGAAAGGCGGAAGCCCATCTCGTTGTAGAAGACCAGCGATGCGTCGACCTCCGGTGTCACCACCTGGACGTGGTCGAGGCGGTGGACGCACGCGCCGCGGTGACTCTCCACCTGATGGAACAGCCGAGGCCGGGTCTCCATGGTGGCGCAGAACTCCAGCGGCGTACCGGCCGGATCACGGGTGTGGAGGGTCCGACCCTGGTGCGGGACGTCGACCCAGGCGGTCGGAAAACCCGCCCGTTCGAAATGGCGCTGAGCCAGATCCAGGTCGTCCTCGGTGAGGACCCGAAGGCCGACCCTTTCGCATCCAGGCTCGCCCAGCTTGAGCACCAGGCTGTGGTGGCAGCCTTCCTCGAGCCCGCGCAACCAGAGCGTTTCGCGATCCTCGTCGCTGACGACGAGGCCGAGCAGCTCCACGTAGAAGGCGCGCGAGGCGGCCAGATCGGCCACCCGATGCACGACGTGGCTGGCCCGCGTGATGTTGAAAGCAGGCTTGTAGACCGGCGTCGGAAGCTGGATCGGCATGACGGGCTCTCGGTCGTGAAGGCTCACGGGCGCGCGAACAGGCTGGCGTAGCGGGTCCTGAGCAGGGCTTTCTGCACTTTGCCCATGGCGTTTCGTGGCAGGTCGTCGACCACGATCACGTCCTTGGGCCGCTTGAAGGCCGCCAGCTCGGACGCCGTCGCGGCCCGGATCGTGGCCGGATCGAGGGGAACGCCCCGGTGGGCCACCACCACCGCAACGACACCCTCGCCGAAATCGGGATGCGGGACGCCGATCACGGCGCACTCGGCGACGCCGGGGAGCGCGTCGATCATCATCTCGATCTCCTTGGGGTACACGTTGAAGCCGCCGGAGATGATGAGATCCTTGGCGCGGCCGACGATCTTGATGAAGTCGTCCCTGTCGCGCACCGCCACGTCGCCGCTGATGAAATAACCATCTGGAGTATGGTCTTCCGCGGTCTTCTCGGGATTCCGCCAGTAGCCGGAGAACAGGTTCGGACCCTTCAACTGTAGAAGGCCGGGCTGATCGCTGCCCGCGGGCACGCCGTCCTCTCTCACGATCCGCACGTCGACGCCGGGCAGAGGCCTCCCGACGGTCCCCGGACGGCGCGGTCCCTCGTAGGGGTTCGAGGTCACCATGAGGGCCTCCGTCATTCCGTAACGTTCGAGGATGTCGTGGCCGGTCCGCTCCCGGAACGCCAGGAAGGTGCTCTCCAGCAGCGGCGCCGATCCGCTGATGAACAGCCTCATCGCCTCGCAGCGCGACGCGTCGAACCGGGGATCGTCGAGGAGGCGCGTGTAGAAGGTCGGCACACCCATGAACACGGTCGCGGACGGCAAGGCCTCGATCACGGCCCCGGCCTCGAACTTCTCGTGGAAGAGGATCGTGGACCCGTTCAGCAGCGCGCCGTGGAGGGCGACGAAGAGGCCGTGGGCGTGATAGGTCGGCAGGGCGTGCAGGAGCACGTCGCCGTCCCGCCAGCGCCAGGCCTCATGCAGGACGAGGGCGTTGGACGAAAGATTGCTGTGCGTCAGCACCGCGCCCTTCGATCGACCCGTCGTTCCCGACGTGTAGAGGATCGCGGCGGGGTCGTGCGGTCCGACAGCCGCGACCGGAGCGGCAAGGTCGCGGGAAAGCCAGGGCGCGTCTTCGAGCGCCGGGCCAAGACACTCGCGTCGTGCCTCGGTGGCGATGGAAGCCGCCGACGACGCGGGGCTCGCGACCAGCAGCGCGGGCTGGGCGTCGGACAGGAAATACGCCACCTCCGGCGCGGTATAGGCCGTGTTCAGGGGGATGAAGACGAAGCCGCCGCGCACGCAGCCCAGGTAGAGCATGAGCGCGGCCGGCGACTTCTCGAGTTGCGTGACGATCCGGTCGCCGCGCTTCAAGCCGCGATCCCCGAGCCAGGCGGTGACGCGCGCGCTGTGTTCCAGCATCTGCCCGAAGGTGACCACCTGCCCGTTCGTCAAACGAAGGAACGGCTGAGCCGGGCGTTCACCGGCCGTTCGGGTGATCACGGCGAAGAGGTTGTGCTGCTCGGCGTCCACCGCTGCCTCTGTCTCGGTCCGCACCGCGCCCCCTAGCCGCCAACCTGCGTGGCGACGCGGCTCGCCGCCAGGGGCGTGATGACCTCGGCGACGATACGCTTGTGCGCCGGATTGGCCTGGTAGGCCCGCCAGGCCGCCTCGTCCTCGAACTTGGCGACCAGGAGATAGCTGCCGTTGCCGGGCCGCAAGACGAGATCGGGTCCGTAGTCCAGCGAAACAAGGCCGGCGATGGAAGGGCGCATGGCGTCGAACGCCGCCGTCACCGCATCCACGTCGGCCCGCGTGACGCCGTCCTTCCAGGTGAAGATCACGGCATGGATGATCATGCGGCGAGGCCGCGCGCCAGGGTGGTGGCCACCGAGGCGGCGACGGCCTTTCGCAGTTCGCTCGGCGCCAAGTCGCGGAAGATCGCCGCCACGTGGCCGTCCGGCCGCACCAGGACCGCCGCTTGGC
>CALMGA010000056.1:3701-4683 GCA_937863205.1 uncultured Beijerinckiaceae bacterium
GGTCGTTCGGGAGGTCCGAGCCTGCCAGCAGCGTGAAGGCGCGATCGTCGATCAGGTCGAGGGTCGAGACAGCTTGTCCGTCCCGCTCCAGCCAAGCGTGCGGCAGGCGCTGTCCGATCGCCAAGTCTGGCTTGAAGTTCGAGATGCTCCCACTGCGGCGATAGGTTTGGTCGTAACTGAAGCCCAGCTGCAGGTCGAGGCTATCGAAGTGCTCGCGCTGGTTGGCGATCTCTCGCTGGATCTCGGCCTGCGCAACCGGATCGCACAACCGTCGCGCAAGCGCACCCGGCCCATCGTCGCCATCCACCCTGAGGGAGGCTTGCAGGCCCAGGATGCGTTGCGCGTTCTTTCCGCTCTGCTCCGCATTCGTCAAAGCCACGCCTCGCCGCTCGGCCTCGTAGCTGTCGAGCAGCGTCTCGTCGGCTTCGCCCCGTTCCACGGCGCCGATCTTCCAAGCGAGGTTGTGCGCGTCCTGGATGCCGGTGTTCAGGCCGAGGCCACCCATCGGCGGGAAACGGTGGGCGGCGTCGCCCACGAGGAACGCCCGCCCCGCCCGGTACGTCTCCGCCACTTCCGACACCATGATCCAGGGCAGGACGTGCTTGATCTCGATTTCTGAACCGGGGACGCCGATGGCATGGTGGAGGATGTTCATGCAGACGGCCGGAGTGAAGGCCTCCCGCGGCATCACCGCCGGATCGTGCGGGTAGAGCATGCACCACTGGCTGTCGATGTCGTAAGCGATCAGGACGCCGGCGTGGGGAGGCTGCATGATCCAGTAGAGGATCCCCGGACGATCCTTGACGAGCGCCCGGAGGTTGGCCGCGAAATGGATCGTGATGAAGGATTGGGGCGCGCCGTCGCCGAACATGCGGATCGCGAGCCCCCGCCGCACCGCGCTTCCCGCGCCGTCCGCGCCGATCAAGTAGCGGCTCGTGACGCCCGTCCGCTCCCGTGTCTCGACATCTTCAAGGATTGACAC
>CALMGA010000056.1:4693-5600 GCA_937863205.1 uncultured Beijerinckiaceae bacterium
CTCGAAGAAAGGTTGCGCCAAGTTGATCAGCGGGGTGGGGGTCACCGCTTTCACGGCTTCGTCTTGGCGCTCGTAGGGCAAGACGCCGATCTCGCTGCCCGACAAGGTCGTGACGAAGCGGACCCACCCGCCATCCCGCACGGGCGTGCCCCGTCGCCCCATCGCCTCGACGTCGAGGCCGATCGAGCGGCAGATCTCGAGCGTCCGCGGGTTCAAGGCATGCGCCTTGGGCGCGCCGTGACGCGTGGTATAACGCTCGATGACGATCGATTTCAGCCCTTGACGTGCGAGAAGGACTGCCATCATGAGCCCGATGGGACCCGCTCCGACGATAAGGGCGGTCGGCGGCAGGCCGTCTTCTCTCGTCATGTTGTTTGCCCCGTCAGGGTCGAAACTCATAAGTGAGGGCTATCTCATTTACAGGTCGTTCGTCAATTTCAAACGGTGCTTGTTGGCGATGAAGCATTTCTCTCAAGCCAAGCTGCCCTGCGCGAGATCATGAGAAGGTTCTTGCCGGGATCAAACGGCGACTCCGGAAAGAGGTCCCGCACGCGACAGCGCCTCACGGACGCGGCGCTGAAGCTGATGTCGGAACAAGGAATCGTCGCCACGTCGGTCAGCGAGATCGCCAGCGCCGCCGATGTCGCCAACGGCACGTTCTACCTGCACTTCAGGAACAAGTCGGAGATCGTCGCCGCCGTGTGCCAGGGGGTGACGCTGGCCATGCATTCCGAGATGGACAGCAAGAGCATGTCGATCAAGGACGGCGCCGCCCGCGTCCTGTTCGCGACCCAGCAGTTCATCGAGATCGCCGCCGACGAACCGGTCTGGGGGCACCTCCTGTTGCGAGCCTTCGAGGAGCTGGACACGATCAAGGATGACCTCTCGCGATACATGCGCGCCGACG
>CALMGA010000057.1 GCA_937863205.1 uncultured Beijerinckiaceae bacterium
ATCTACAACTTCAAGTCGGAGGGTCACTATAAGGCCGGGCACTTCGACGCCGATAAGATGACCATCGGCGAGCTGATGGAAAAGCAGCGCGCCGGGCAGATCTTCGCCGCCGGCAAGTATCGGATGATCCCCGGCACTTTGGCCGATGGCGTGAAGAAGCTCGGACTGAAGGCGAGCGACAATTTCGATGGCGCGACGCAAGACCGATTGTTCACAGATTACCTCGCCGGCTCGAAGCGCCCAGCGATTTCTGGCTTCATCACCGGCAAGGGATCGCTCATCGCCGCGCAGCGCGCGGCGGCCTACGAGTGGGCCAGCGTCGGCGACCCCGACAAGGCGGGGACGCAGTCGCACTATGGTCATGGCGACCACGCCTCGATCTCGCCCCAGCAGATGGCGAAGGCGCTGGAGCAGGCGCGCGACAAGTACCAGGCCCTGCTCAAGCAGGGGATAGACAAGGAGACCGCGCGCCGCACCGCGCTACTTGGCGTCTCTCCCGGCGACAGCACTCCCCAGCTGACCGCCGACCAGCTCCAGGCCAAACGCGACGCTGCTGCGAAAGGTATTTCCGAATACGGCAAGTACGATACCGCGCTGAAGGATCTCCAGACGAAGCAGCTCGATGCCGCCATGGCCGGCCGCGGCTCGGCCGATCAGCGCCGCTCCTTCATCGGCAAGGCGCGCGACGAGGCCAAGGGGCGCCACGACGAGGCGGCCGAGAAGCGCTACCAGGAGGCCTACGACAAGGTCACCGACGCGCCAGCGCGCGGTGGGGCGGGGGCGCCGACCAAGGGCCGCATCTTCTTCGGCGACAGCATCGCCGAAGGCCTGCGCACCCAGGCCGACAAGGATCACCTGGGTGACACGGTAGTCGGCCGGCATTCGAGCGAGGTGCTGAAGGCCATCGAGAAGTCCTCCGCCGAGTCGCTGAAGGGCCGGCAGGTGGTGCTGTCCACCGGCGCGGTTAACGATGGACGTGTCGACGAGGCGGCGATCGACAAGGAGTTTGCCGCGCTCAAGGCGAAAGGCGTCGACCCGAAGAACGTGGCGGTGGTCGGCGCCGGTGGCAAGTTCGCTCACCTCAATCCTGGCCTGAAGGCGATCGCCGACAAGTACGGCGCCGGCTTCACAGGCGGCTACCAGGCGGGTGGCGACAACATCCATCCCCGGTCTTACCGCGCGCTGGAACGGCAGATCATAGGAGCGCGCGGAGCGGGCGAAGGCGCTCGCGGCGGCGATACCGGCGACCACAGCGACGTGTTGGCCCGCGCCAAGTCATCTCTCGGGCAGTTCGCCGATGCCACACACGAATGCGTCGGGCTAGTGCATGTCGCGACCAAGAACGCGACCAGCGTTCACGAGTGGCGCAAAGGGCAGGCGGCCGAGGATGGCGGTCTCAAACCCGGCGCGTCCATTGCGACATTTCTGGGCGGCGATCGTCGAAGCGGCTTTCATCAGTCCGATCGCTACGCCGATGGCGGCTCAGGTACGCGTGGCGCCCATCGCGACCATGCAGCGATCTTCCAAGGGTACGAAACGCAACATGGCGTTCGCGGCATGCGGGTGCTGGAGCAGTACAAAAACGATCATACCGGTCGAGTGCATGAAGGTTTTATCCGTTTGGCCGAGGCGATGGCGAGGGGAACGGCTCGAACTACCACGAGATCCAGGTCGGGGGTCGCACGCTCGACGGCAGGCAGCCCGGCGCGTCCACACCGCCTGCCGTTGCCGATGCCGGGCGAGACCGCGAGGCTGGTGCGCAGCGACCACCCGGCCTTCGCGACATCGAGCGCGCCGACGGCAGGCTCGCCGGCGACGCTGGACGCCTCAGCCCATTGGTCGCCCTTGGCACGCCTCGGACGGATCGTTCCCCGCTGCTGCGCTCCAAGCCGAGCGGCGATGGCTCCTTTGCCGCACAGCTGCGGTCGCTGCGCGATCAGGGCCTCGTCACGGATCAGGAGGCGGCAAGCGCGGGCCTTTCGGCACTCGGCATACCGAGGAAGCGGCCCGATGGCGGCCCACCCAGCCCGGTGAGCCAACTGTCGGCCAGCGCCAAGGGCCTGCCCTCCTTGCTCCGCCATGCCGGCGGTGACGACGGTCCGGGCCGCTCTCTCCCAAGTAGGGCCGACGACCCGCATTCTGCCGTCGGTCCTTTGGCGGGTCGCATCGGCAGGCCAAGCCCTGTGAACCCCCTCGCCCGCCATCTTCCCGCTCGTGTCGGCCGGAGCGAGCTTCCTCGCGGGCGGGACGCTGCGGACCAATCCGCCGATCACAAAGTAACAGTCGCGTTGCACGATCCCGGCAGAAGCATAAAATCGGTAAGCGTAGAGAAGAACGGGCCGCTTAAGGTCGCTGTGGACAGCCGGTTTAAGACGGCTGGGAACCCGCTGATCTCGGCGTGAGACGATCTACTTTTTGCATGCCATGTCGAAGGAACTCACGCTGGCACGGCGTGGGCCATCACCTTCGGTCGTCACGGTCAGTTTGTTGCCGTAGGCGTCCGTGAAGACCATATTGCAGAGACCTTGGCCGCTGCACGACTCAATTACCGGGAAGTTGTTGCAGACCTTCACATCGCCGTTGCAGTCGGACGCGACCTTCTCATCGTCTTTTTGATAGCCGAAAGACGGTGGACGGGGCGCTTGGAAGCCGGCCTTCAAAACTGAAGCGCGAGCACTCTTGTACGGCATGCCCTGGCGTAGTGCCGGCGCTTTGCAGGGCGCGGCAGAAGCTTCACTCGTGGCGAGTACCGCGACAGCAACGATTAATCTCGAAATATGCATGGATTTTACTCAAGTAATATTGTTGCAGCCCTACCATTCTGATTTAACTAATGACTTGGCATCGGTGCTGGAGCGCAATCTGTTTTCGACTTGCATCTATGAATACGTTGTCTGGTAATGAAGCGTCGGTACCGTATGTAGACCAAGCTTTCTGACAATATGCGCTGTCAGGATTTGTGTTGGCTGATGCTTGCGCATCATCGGCTATGATTTTCAGATCATCTTCAGAGAATGTTTGAGAGTCGCTTATCTGCCCGTATGTCAAGTCTGCCGTCAGCAGCTGACGCTTGAACCGATCTGTATCAAGGACAAATCCACATGCCATTGAAGCATTGAAAGATAACCTCAGAGTGACGGCGACCATATGCCTGAGTGCGCTATGTAGATCAGACTGCTGGTCGTAGCACGCCAGCCGCTGTGACGAGTTTTGGAGATTGCGGCACTCCTCAGCGCAGAGTGGGGCGGGTGCGCCAGCGATGAGCGCAGAAAGGGCGAGCGGGATATAGGGCTTCATGCCTCCGATGGTATGCAGGTTCGGCGCATGCAGGAAGCCGGAAGTTGGGAATAGAAAAAGGGCGGCCCCGAAGAACCGCCCTGGTTGCCGTGCAAGCCATGCCTCGACACGTCCCGCCGCAGCCGACCGTGACATGCCTCGCCTCGCCTGCGATACCTCGCCGGACCTGACCAGACCCAGCCCCGCCGCAGCACGCCGTGCCACGCCTGCCTCGCCGTGATCCCCGCCAGCCGGGATGAGGCTCTCGACTCCGCGCTTCTGGCCTCCGGGCTCGTGAGCCAGGGCGGTTGGTATTGGCCTGCCCTCGCAGGTTGCGGCCGCTGCTACGCCGCCTCCATCTCGTGCTTCGCCGCCTGCGCGAGGAAGCTCGACCGGCTCATGCTGTGCGCCTCCGCGTAGGCGTCAATGCGCTCCAGAACATCGGCCGGCAGGGTGACGTTGACCCGGACAGCGCGATTGTTGGCCCGCACCGGCACCAAGATGGCGACGCCGTCGCGGTTCTCCGGGTCGCCCATGATCTCTTCCAGAGACGAGGGAGCAGGAGCTGCCTCCCCATCGTCCGCCAAGCCCTGAAGATGCAAGGCAAGCGCTTCCTCGGCAAAGATTCGTGCCTCGTCCAAGGACGATCCTGCGGTGACGCAGCCCGGCAGGTCCGGGTAGGACACACCATAGTCGGAGCCGCCTTCCTTGCGGATCAGGCCGATGTAAAAGCGCATGGCACTCACCCCAGATCGATGCCGGCTTGCTTCGCGATACTCTTCAGCGTCCCCTTCGGGATGTCCCTGCTCGGCGAAACGACCGTGACGCGGCCGGGCTTCGTCGGGTGCTTGAATTGCTTATGGCTACCGACCTGAGCGACCTCGAACCAACCATCAGCCGTGAGCTTCTTGATGACCTCACGGCTGTTCATGTGTGTATAACATACACATTTTGTATAGTTCTGCAAGCTGGCTTGTCACCCGCTTTTCAGATTGCGGCGTCGACATGCTTGACGACGCCGCATCCCAGGTTGGCTTGCCTGCCGTACCAAGCCATCCGCGTCATCCTCGCCGACTGGCTCGCCAGGCGCGGCTACCTGAAGCATCGGAGCGATCCGGAGGAGCGAGTTTAGTTGCTAAGTCGATGCTGCCTCACGTTTTCGAGGAAAGTTTATAGCCGATTGCGTGAACAATGGCGCATTGGTGCGGATCAGGGACACTGGCCGCAGACATTTAGCCTGAGATGGGACTCGTCCGCCGGGTGCTACCCCCGCCTACTCAGAACGTGTACACTACCGGTCGCTGATCGAGGTATGGCGCTCTGAAAGGAGGCCCAGAGCGTGACGTATCGAAACCGGCGCAGTGAGAGGACGAAGTGTCGGGCAGGATATGATGCGAGGGACAATATCTGGTAGACTTCGGAACACCGAATTGCCTCGGTCGAAGCCTTTGCTTCCGCTTTTCAAAGCTATTATCAATTCATTGCAGTCACTATCGGAACGTCAGAGCCAGTCTTCGCAATCAAGAAGCTTTATAAAAACCGACGTTTATAGGCAGAGTCAGACAGACACAGAAAAGCTAGGTTCGATCGAGCGGATCGAAGTCACAGACAACTGTATAGTGTTTAGTTCGAAAGATCTCGAGTCCTTCAACATAATAGGTTCTGAGTACAAAGCGCGGCTTGGAGGTAAAGGTCTGGGTCGCTTCATGTGGCTCAAGGCTTTTGATAGGGTCGAGATCGAAAGTCATTTTTTCGAAGAGGCATCAGACGAAATTAGCTGTCGTAAGTTCGTGTTCGATGCGAACTATAAGGAAGACAAAGCAGTCGTTGCGCGTTCGAACGAAAAACAGCCTTGGACGAAGGTAAGCCTTTGCTCTTTCCGAGAGCCTTATCGGGACTCGTCTCCAAAAAGCACCGATGTGCTTGTTCAGCGCATCATCGGTCACTTCCTTCCTGTTTTCCTTAATCCTGATGCCCCTCGGATTGAGTTGATTGATGCTCTGCATAAGTGGGATCTCTGTTCTTACTGCAAAGAATATTTCCTTGCGGGATCAACGCAGCAAGATTTTTTTGTAGGGTCCAAGACTTTCAGTCTTAGAGGATACAGACTGTTCTAGACTGACGAGCAAGGGCATAAATTTGTCTATGCCGCCGATTTTCGCGAGGTTCAAAGCGACTTAGTACACAAATATGTGCCTGCCTTGAAGGGAAAGCTCGACGACGGGGACCGAGGATTATTTACATATGTCGGCTTTGTTGAGAGTGCTTACCTGAATGAGTGTGCAAACAACGAGCGCACAGCTTTTTCCTTTTCAACGGAAACGAATACAACTGAGCAAGAAAGTGAGACTTCTGGAGAGCTCTTTGCCGACCAGATCGGACTCAAGCAAATTAGATCTGCTGCGCTTGAAGCATGTAAGGAAGATCTGAAGCGCTTCCTTGATGAACTGACAGACGCAAAAGACAAGGTCATTACGAGGTATGTGGTTGATGAGGCGCCTCAGTACAGGCCGTTGTTGCGTGACAAGTCCAGGTTCTACGATGGAATCTCCCCAGACGCGTCAAAAGGAGAGATAGATACCGTTCTGCATCGTCAGCTGTTTAGGCGCCAGCAAGAACTGCGGAGGGAAAGTCAAGAAATTGCGGTTGTCGTTGATAATGGTCAAACATGCGAATTTTACAGTGAGCGTTTTAAGACTTGGATTGCGGCTTACAACGAATTAGGCGTATCTGCCTTAGCTGAGCACGTTCTTCATCGTAAGATCATCATTGAGATCCTCAGTAAGGCACTCTCAAAGAATGAAGAAACGGGAAAGTACGTACTGGAGGAAGTAATCCATGATATCGTTTTCCCAATGCGGACAACATCGGATGAAATCGAGTATGAGCAGCAGAACCTCTGGCTGCTCGATGAGCGCCTGACGCATCATCTGTTTCTTTCATCCGACAAGCCGCTCCGAAGCTTAGAAGTCCTCGACAGCGAATCGGCAAACAGGCCCGACATCCTGATTTTCAACAATGCGCTAGTTTTTAGTGAGGAGGACCAAGCGCTTTCGTCTATTGTTTTAATCGAATTCAAGAAACCAGATCGCAGATACGTCGATGAAGATCCTTTGTCTCAAGTCTTTAGGATATTGAGAGATGTGCGATCTAGTCAATACAAAGATAAGAACGGCAGACTGGTCGGACCACTGAGCGAGAAGATTCCGGCTTACTGCTATGTGATTTGCGACCTTACCTCGAAGCTTGAAAACAAACTTATCGATATGTCGGCGACAAAGATGCCTGACAACCAAGGCTATTTTGGTTTCAATCCAAATCTCGATGCCTACTATGAGGTGATTTCCTATGGAAAGATGCTGAATGACGCGAAGAAGCGCAACAGAATTCTTTTTGAACGTCTTAATGTTCCCCTTAACTAGCTCTGAATTAGAAGTGTAAAATACTGCTCGTTCTTGCCAAGCGCATTATGCAGGGTATCAAGGCTTGGCATTTTCCGAAGCGCCCGGTTTTGACGGCTTGGGTCTCATCAGCTTACGATGAACGATCTCCCAACATCACTCGCTGAAATTGGATCGGCGCCCCAACCATGCCAGGCCCCGACCCCAACTTCGTCGCCGCCATCTTCGCCAACGGCCAGCGCTTCACCGCCTGGGAAAGCGTCATGGTCGAGCGGCAGTTCGGCACCGGCGTCTCGCAGTTCCAGTTCTCTGCCGCCGAGCAGGTCTACGGACCCGGCTACCGCTCGCTTCAGGTCGCGCCCGGCGATCCGGTGACGATCGTGCTGGCCGGCCAGCTCGCCTTCACCGGCTACTGCACGACACGCGCCGGCGCCTATGACACGAGATCCGCGCGATTGACTCGGCATGAGGTGGATTCCCCTTCGGTTTGGCGCGGTTTAGGCTGTGG
>CALMGA010000058.1 GCA_937863205.1 uncultured Beijerinckiaceae bacterium
CCTCGTGCGCCGGCCCGCCGGCGCCGTACTGGGCGTCGGTGACGTGTTCGAGCCAGGTGACGGGCGAGCCGTCGTGGCGCTCCTGGATCGCGATGTGGCTCATCGCCGTCGAGGGGGACGCGCCATGCCAGTGCTTCTCCCCCGGCGGGAACCAGACGACGTCGCCGGGCCGGATCTCCTCGATCGCGCCGCCATCGCGCTGCACCCGGCCGCATCCGGCGGTGACGATCAGCGTCTGTCCCAGCGGATGGGCGTGCCACGCGGTGCGTGCGCCCGGCTCGAAGGTGACCAGGGCGGCACCCGAGCGGGCGGGATTCGGCGCGGTGAACAGGGGGTCGATCCGCACCGTGCCGGTGAACCACTCCGCCGGTCCCTTGCCGGACGGCTGAGTGCCCGCTCGCTTGATATCCATCGTCGATCTCCTTCGCGCGTCGCTCGCCGTCGCGTGCGGCGACGCTTGCGGGTCTTCTTTGATCGCCTCGGGACCGATGTAGCGGCTGTGGGCTTTGGTGATTAGGTGCTGGAACCCGGATGCGCCCAGAAGCGCTGCTTCTCAATGCCTCGCGCGGACCTCAACGACATCGCCGCTTTCCTCGCCGTGGCCAGGGAGCGCAGCTTCACGCGGGCGGCGGCACAGCTCGGGGTGTCGCAATCCGCGCTGAGCCAGACGATCCGCGGCTTCGAGGCCCGGCTCGGCATCCGGCTGCTGACCCGCACCACGCGGTGCGCCTGCCGCCGGGCACGTCCCTCAGAGTCCGACGTCGAAGCGGGCGAGCGCGTCCAGCACCTTCGTTGCCGCGCCCTCGACCGTGTCGGTGCCGCCGATCACGAGGTCGGGGGCGAGCGGGACCTCGTAGGCCTGATCGACTCCGGTGAAGTCCGGGATGGCGCCGGCCATCGCGCGCCGGTACAGGCCTTTCCTGTCCCGTTCCATGCAGGTCGCAAGCGGCGTGTCCACGAACACCTCCAGGAACTCGCCGGCCGGCGCGGCGGCGCGCGCCATCGCGCGCTCGTCGCGGAAGGGCGAGATGAAGCAGCACAGCACGATGAGGCCCGCATCCGCCATCAGTCGCGCCACCTCCGCCACCCGCCGGATGTTCTCGGCCCGGTCCACCCGTGAAAAGCCGAGATCCTTGCTCAGCCCGTGCCGGATGCTGTCGCCGTCGAGCATGGCGGTGCGCACGCCCGCACGGTTCAGCCGGCCTTCGACCGCGTTGGCGATGGTCGACTTGCCCGATCCCGACAGGCCGGTGAACCAGACCACGCCGGGCTTGTGGGCGTTGAGCCTGATCCGGTCGGTGCGGCTGACCGCGTAATCCTGCCGGTGAACGTTGGTGGCGCGCCGGAGCCCGCCGCGCACCATGCCGGCGGCGGCGGCGGCGGTGGCGTTGCTGTCGCGGTCGATCAGGACGAAGGCGCCGGTGGTGCGGTTCTCCTCGTAGGGATCGAAGGCGAGCGGGGCTGCGGCGGCGATGGTCACGCGGCCGATCTCGTTGACGCGCAGCGTCCTCGCTTGCACCGGCGCCAGCGTGCCGACGTCGATGCGGTGTGCGATCGCCTCGACCCTGGCCGGCACGCTGCGGGCGGCGAGGTTCAGGAAGTAGGAGCGGCCGAGCTGCAGCGGCTCGTCGCCCATCCAGATCAGGTCGGCGCTCAGATAGTCGTCCACCTGCGGCCGCGCGGCGGAGACGGCCAGCACGTCGCCGCGCGCGACATCGACCTCTTCGGCCAGCACCAGCATGACGGCGTCGCCCGCCTCGGCGCGGCCAAGGTCGCCGTCGGCGGTGACGATGCGCGCCACGGCCGCCCCTCGCCCGGAGCCGGCGACCACCAGTTCGTCGCCGACCGCGACGGCGCCGGAAGCCACCGTGCCGGCGAGGCCGCGAAGGTCGGCGTTGCGCCGGTTGATCCATTGCACCGGCATGCGGAACGCGCCCGCGCCGCCCGGCTCGGCCGCGTCGATCGTTTCCAGGTGGTCGAGCAACGTGGGGCCGCGATACCAGGGCGTGTGCGGGCTCGGGCCCGACAGGTTGTCGCCGTGGCGCGCCGAGAGCGGGATGGCGGTGACGGTCGCGAAGTCGAGCGGCGCGGCGAAGCGGTGGAACGCCGCGACTATGCTGGCGAACACCGTTTCGTCGTGGTGGACGAGGTCGATCTTGTTTACGCCAGGACGACGTGGCGGATGCCGAGCAGCGAGGCGATAACGGCGTGGCGGTGCGTTTGCGTCAGCAGGCCTTTGCGGGCATCGACGAGCAGCACGGCGAGGTCGGCGTTGGAGGCGCCCGTCGCCATGTTGCGGGTGTACTGCTCATGGCCGGGCGCATCCACCACCATGAAGCTGCGCCGGGCGGTGCGGAACGATCGGTGGGCGACGTCGATGGTGATGCCTTGCTCGCGCTCGGCTTCGAGGCCGTCGACGAGGAGGGCGAAATCCAGAACCTCTCCGGAGCTGCCGTGCCGGCGGCTGTCGCGGGCCAGCGCATCGAGCTGGTCGACGAAGACTTGGCCCTGCTCGTAGAGCAGGCGACCGATCAGCGTCGACTTGCCGTCGTCCACCGAGCCGCAGGTCAACAGGCGCAGCGCCGGGCGCTCAACGAACTCCGGTCCGTCGCGGCGTGAGCCTGTCATCAGAAGTAGCCTTCGCGCTTCTTGCGCTCCATGGCGGCATCCTCGTCGGCGTCGATGAGGCGGCCCTGTCGCTCCGAACGTGTGGACGCGCGCAGCTCGGCGATCACCGCATCGAGGTCGGCCGCCTGCGAGCGCACCGCGCCGGTGAGCGGGTAGCAGCCGAGCGTGCGGAAACGCACGCTCTCCATCGCCGGCACCTCGCCGGGATGCAGGGGCAGGCGCTCGTCGTCCACCACGATCAGGGCACCGGCGCGCTCGACCACAGGGCGCTGCGCCGCGAAGTACAGCGGCACCACCGCGATGCCCTCGGCGGCGATGTAGTCCCACACGTCAAACTCCGTCCAGTTCGACAGGGGAAACACCCGCATCGACTCGCCCCGGTGCAACCGCGTGTTGAACACCCGCCACAGTTCCGGGCGCTGCGCGCGCGGGTCCCAGGCGTGGGCCGTCGTGCGGTGGGAAAAGATGCGCTCCTTGGCGCGGCTCTTCTCCTCGTCGCGGCGGGCACCGCCGAGCGCGGCATCGAAGCCGCTGGCGTCCAGCGCTTGGCGCAGCGCCTCGGTCTTCATCACCCGCGTGTGCACGGCCGACCCCGAGGCCACCGGCGACTCGCCGCGGGCAAGCCCGTCACGGTTGACGTGGACGATCAGCGCCATGCCGGCGGCCTCCGCCGCCTTGTCGCGGAAGCGGATCATCTCGCGAAACTTCCAGGTCGTGTCGACGTGGAGGAGCGGGAAAGGCGGCGGAGCCGGGAAGAACGCCTTGCGCGCGAGGTGCAGCAGCACGCTGGAGTCCTTGCCGACCGAATAGAGCATCACCGGCCGCGCGAACTCGGCAACCACCTCGCGCAGGATGAAGATCGCCTCGGCCTCCAGCCGGCGCAGTGAGGTCGACAGGGCCCGCGGCGAGGAACCGGATCGTCCGATGCTGGCGTGAGTGGAACTGGGGCTCGGCGTCGGTCATGGCTCATGAACCGTTGCTGTCATCGGTACCGTGCCTCGCCGCCTGTCGCCGTTCACTCATCACGACGCACCATCCCAGGTCCGTGAAGACGGCAGATGTTACCACACCGATCGCGGAGTCGAGGCAGGCCACCGGACCTGCCAAGCCGCGAGCCGTGCTGTGCGTGTCGAAACGATTGTCGCCTTGCACCAAGCCGTCGTGCTTGCCTTGCGCAACGAATGGCAGGCTGCCATTCCAAAGCGGTGGTGTTCGGACGTGAGGCGATCGTTGCCAAGATGGGAGTGGATGCCATCGAGCGGCTGCTTTCCTCCGATTTGGAAGTCCTGTCTGTCGCGTTGCTGGTGCTTGCCACGGCGTTGCTGCTGGGTCTGGCGCACCGTGCTGTGACAGCGGGGGACGATGCTCGGCGGAAATCCGGCACCAACCGTCTGATCGCCGCCTCCGGCCTGTTCGATCCGGCCTTCTACCTGATGAAGTATCCTGACGTCGCGAGGGCCGGCGTCGATCCGCTGCAACACTTTTGTACCTGCGGGTGGCGGGAAGGGCGTTGGCCGAACCTGTACTTCGACCCGGCATGGTACGTCGCCCCAAACCGGCGCACGACCATCGCCGATAATCCGCTCGTGCATTACATCCGCGGGGGTGAGGCCGCCGGGTGCCGTCCCGTCGCGGCCTTCGATCCGGCTTGGTTCCGGCGCGTCGCCGCTGTTGCGCCCGGCGCCTCGCCGTTGGCGACGCTGCTCGCGCACCGCAGGGCGCAGGGACTCGCGCCCGACGCGCACTCCGATCTCGGCTTCTGGACCGACCGTCGCCTGATTGCCGCGTCGGGCCTGTTCGATCCCGAACACTATCTCGTCGCCAATCCCGGCTTGCGCGACGCGGGACGAGACCTGATCTTCCATTTCCACGCTCACGGCTGGCGACAGGGACGTCAGCCCAACCCGTACTTCGATCCCTCATGGTATGCCGCGCGCTACCTCGGCGGCAAAAATGCCGAGAACCCGCTCGCGCACTACGTCCGGACAGGCGAGGCGGCCGGTCTGCGCCCGTCGCGCTTGTTCCATCCCGCCTGGTATCGCGCGACCTACGGTGTGCCCGCGCACGAACTGGCGCTGGCCCATTTCCTTGCGCACCGGCGCTCGCGGACGGTTGCGCCCAACCCGCACTTCGACGTCGCGTTCTACCTGGCGCGGCACGGCGCCGAGATCGAGGCCGGCGGCGATCCCTTCCTGCACCTGCTGCAACGGGGAGCGGCGGAGGATTGCGACCCGTCCGAGGCTTTCCGCTCCGCCGACTACCGGCAGGCGAAGATGACCGCTGCTCACGGCAAGCAGGTGCCGCTCCTGCACTTCCTCGAGCACGCGATCCCCGATCCGGCCGGCGTAGCGGTGGGCGGGGATGAGCAGGGCATCTGCCTGTGCATGATCGTGAAGAACGAGGCGCCGGTGATCCGCCGCTGCCTCAACAGCGTGCGTCCGTTCATCAATGCCTGGCTGGTCGTTGACACCGGGTCGAGCGACGGCACGCCCGAGATCGTCCGCGCCGCCCTTGCCGATCTGCCGGGAGCGCTGCACGAGCGCCCGTGGCAGGACTTCGCCCACAACCGCAGCGAGGCGCTGGAGCTGGCGCGGCCGCGGGCCGCCTATTCCCTCATCATCGACGCCGACGACGAGCTGGTCCTGCCGCCCGGCTTCGCCCGGCCCAGGCTGTCGGAGGACGCCTATGCCCTCGACAGCACCGACGGCGGCATCGCGCACGCCCGGACGCAGCTCGTCAGCAACCGCCTGCCGTGGCGCTACGAAGGTGTGCTGCACGAGTATCTCGTCTGCGAAACGGCGCGGCCGGCCGGCTACCTGCCGATCGGAATGCGCCGCAACCACGACGGAGCGCGCCGCCGCGACCCGCAGACCCGCCGCAACGATGTCGCCGTGCTGGAGCGCGCCCTCGCGACGGAGACCGATCCGTTCAAGCGCGCGCGCTACACCTTCTACCTCGCGCAGAGTTGTCGTGAGTGCGGCGACGCCGCCAAGGCTGTCGAGCACTACCTCGCCCGCGCCGGGATGGGCTTGTCGACCGAGGAGGTCTACGTCAGCCTGCTCAGCGCCGGCCGGCTGATGGAGGGATTGGGCCGGCCCTGGGCCGACAGCCTCGCGCTCTACGCGCGCGCCACGGCGGTCTGTCCGGCACGGGTCGAGGCGGCGCACGCCGCCGGCCGCCTGTGCCGCCTCGGCAGCGACTTCGCCGCCGGCTATGCCGCCACGATCGGGGCGCTGGGCCGCCCGATGCCGACCGGCGGCCTGTTGCTTGAGCCGTGGATTTATGCCTACGGCCTCGCCGACGAGGTGTCCGTCAACGGGTACTGGAGCGGGCACTACCGCGAAGCGGCCGACGCCAGCCTGCGCGCGCTCGAAAGCGCCGCGCTGCCGGCCGGCGAGCGGCCGCGGCTGCAGGCGAACCTCCGCTTCGCCCTCGACCGCCTGCCGGTTGCGGAAGGGGCTTGAAGGCCCGTCGCCGCGACGCCGGCCATGCGACGCCGGATGGTTGGCACTCGCTTTGTCGGGGGAACACACCGGGCTGATGGTCGGCGACATGCTCACCACCGCAAACTGCCGAAGGCCGCATGCCGGGAATGCTGTTCCCAAGGTCCGCGAACTTGCCACGGCCAAGCTCGCGACGTCGCGCCTGCGGCTGCCAAAGGTTGCAGCCAGGGCGGCGACACGCGTCACCACATGCGTCTCGCCCTTGTCGCGGCCTATCGCGGCTTCAGCATCTTGAGGTCAGCAGGCAAGCGGAAGTGCTGCCGGCAGTGCGGGCAGCCTACCGGTGGGATAAGGGGCGCGAACAGCCGTCCGATGATGGCTTGGCGCAGGGCGGGCAGGCTGGGCGACGGCGGCGGACCCGGATGGGGGACCGGTCCTATTTCCCCCGCCCCGCCCGACGTGCTCGGCGAGGCGCAGGCGCTGCAGACAGGCGAAGGCGATGCAACCTTGCGCCCCATGGCTGCCCATTGGCGTCTGCGCCTGTCCGATCCGACACCATGCCGTCGTTGCACCCATCCGCCTCGCAGCATGAAGATTACCGGAGCGCGCACCGCACGACCTGCGCGTAGATCTCGAAGT
>CALMGA010000059.1 GCA_937863205.1 uncultured Beijerinckiaceae bacterium
CATGACGTTCGTCGTCGTCGAGAACTGCATCAAGTGCAAATACACCGACTGCGTCGAGGTCTGCCCCGTGGACTGCTTCTACGAGGGCGAGAACATGCTGGTGATCCACCCCGACGAATGCATCGATTGCGGCGTTTGCGAACCCGAGTGCCCGGCCGAGGCGATCAAGCCGGATACCGGCAAGGGCCTCGATACCTGGCTCAAGCTCAACGCCGATATGGCCAAGAACTGGCCCAATATCACCAAGAAGCGAGATCCCTTGCCCGAGGCCAAGGAAATGGACGGCAAGGAGGGCAAGCTGCCGATGTTTTCCGCCAATCCGGGCGAGGGCGACTGATCGCATTCCGCCCGCAAGGCGAGTAGGACGCGGGTTCGATCGAATTCGATCGTTGTCATCACGCCCTCGTTAACCGGCTTACCTCCCGGGCAGGGTGGCAAGGTCCGGTTTTCGTTGATTTTCCGACTTTTCCGTGATAGCTGACTGTTAACGGGAAGGGCGGTCCTGTCGTCGCGTCAGGTCGCAGCGGCCCGGAGTTCGATGTCTCGACAAGGGGATTTGAAGCGCCGGGTTTATAGACGACCTTGACGTCGCGGCTTCCGGAAAGTCTCGCGTCCGCTATCTGCTCCACGCGTCGGCGGAAGACGCAACGGTCGAGGGTGTGACGTCATCGGCATTTGCGAGGATGAGTTGCGTCAGCGGCTCGCGATCCATGAGTTGCTTGGCGCCTACGAGCTGCTTGGCAAAACGTTGCCTGAACTTCGTGACCGGCTTTAAGCGCCGCCGGCGGCGAAGCCAAGCGCAAATTTGCGCGCTGGCACTTGGCTTCGCGTCATCTGGCTAAGGCAGTTTGGATCGCCGGACTGCTGGATGGCGCCTGGGTGTTTCGTCGTTTTGGATCATCGCGAGTGAAGGTTCGATCGTCGGGCGGGGTGTAGGACGCGCTTCGGCCTGTGACTGCTGGCCGCAAAGCCGTTCGTGTGGGCCGACGGGATTTTTGATGCATTCGAAAGGTGGGATCGCGGTGGCTGACAAGAAGTTTAAGAGGGCGATCGGCGAAGATCAGATGGCGGCTGTGCCGGCAGCCCCTGCCAAGGCAGCCAAGCCGATTGCCGCGAGCAAGGGTCAGGGCTTCAGGACGTCCGAATACATCGTCTACCCCGCCCACGGCGTCGGGCAGATCACGGCCATCGAGGAGCAGGTCGTGGCCGGCTACAAGCTGGAGCTGTTCGTCATCTCCTTCGCCAAGGATAAGATGATCCTGAAGGTGCCGCTCCCCAAGATCGCCAGCGTCGGCATGCGCAAGCTGGCCGAGCCGCCGGTGGTGAAGCGCGCCCTCGATACGTTGACCGGCCGGGCGCGCGTGAAGCGCACCATGTGGTCGCGCCGCGCCCAGGAGTATGACGCCAAGATCAACTCCGGCGACCTCGTCGCCATCGCCGAGGTGGTGCGCGACCTGTATCGTTCGGACGCTCAGCCCGAGCAGTCCTATTCCGAGCGTCAGCTTTACGAACAGGCGCTTGACCGCATCGCCCGCGAGCTTGCCGCCGTGCAGAAGCTTACCGATCAGGAGGCGTTGAAGCTGATCGAGGCGCAACTGCAGAAGGGTCCGCGCCGCGGCAAGACCGAGGATGCCGAAGCCGGAGAGGATCTCGACGAAACCGACGAGGAGGGCGGCATCGTCGAAGCCGCCTGATCCGACGGCTTGCCTGAACCTATGGCGCCGGTCGCGGGACCGGTGCCTTTGCGTTCCGCAACCTGCCGGCCCCACCTCCTGCCGAAGCCATCGTTCAGGCCGCCGCGACGAACGGGAACGATAAAGTCACCCGGGTTCCGCTATGACTGGGATCGGACTGCTGGCTGGCCTGAAGGCTCGCCGCCATGGCGCGGATGATGCGGGTGCCCAATCCCGTTCCCTTTGGTGCGACACCCGAAGCCATGCCGACGCCATCATCCTCCACCACCAGCGAAAGCGAGCTGTCGTGATGGCGCAACGCCACCCGGATCTCGCCGGCAGCTTCGCTGGGATAGGCATACTTGCAGGCGTTGGTGACGAGTTCGGTGACGATCACGCCCAGCGACACAGCCCGATCGGTCGCCATCTGGACCGGCTCGACGTCAAGCTTGATGGTTCGCTCCGGGCCGCCGGCGATGATGGCCGCCGACAGTTCCTCGATCAGGCCTTTGAGATAGGCGTCCATGTCGATCATGCTGACGTCGTCGGACGTGTACAGCCGGCGGTGGATCTGCGCGATGGCGCTGATGCGTAGCTGCACGTCGGCCAACGCCGACCGGGCCTGGACCTGATCGGTCCCCAGTGCCCTTTGCTGCAGAAACACAAAGGAACTGACCAGCGCCAGGGAGTTGGCGACGCGATGGTTGACCTCGCGCAGCAACGTCTCCGCCCGCTCCCGTGCTTCGCGCATTTCGCGTTCCGCATCGAGCTTCTGGCGCCGCATCCGCTCCTGGTCGACGGCGTTGTCGATGGATTTTTGAAGAAGCTCGATGAAGACCCCGCCGACGTCCTTGATGACGTAATCGCTGGCCCCCGCCTTCAACGCGGCGATGGCGATGCGGCCTTCGTCGCTGCCCGAAGCGTAGATGACGGGTGGATGTTCGGGCAGGGCGCGGATCTCCGCGAGGACTTCCAGCCCTTCCTTGCCGGGCATGAAATGGTCGAGGGCGACCGCATCGAAGCGCTGCGACTTGAGCAGGGCGATGCCGTCCGCGCCGCCTTCGGCCAGCACCACCTCGTAGCCGTGGCGCGTCAGGGCGCGTTGGACGAGACGGCGCAGCCCCTCGTCGTCGTCGATGTAAAGGAGGCGGGGGACCGTCCTGTCCGTCATGCCGGGCTTGCCATGCCAGTCATATCGGATTCGGCATCAGGTCGGTTCCGGCACTTGCATGATCGACAAGAACAACCCGAGCTGCCGGATGGCCTGCGCGAAGGTTTCGTATTCGACCGGCTTGGTGATGTAAACGTTGCAGCCGAGGGCGTAGCAGCGCTGGATCTCGCGCTGATCGTCGGTGGTGGTGAGAACGACCACGGGCGCCTTGCGCAGCTTCTCGTCGGCCTTGATCTTTTCCAAGATGTCGGTGCCGCTCATGTCCGGCAGGTTGAGGTCGAGGAGGACGAGCAGGGGTCCGTTGCTGCGAACCTCCTCCTGTGTGAGGTGGCGCAGCGCGGCGGTGCCGCTCTCGAAATGGCGGATCACGTTGTTGACTCCGGCGCGGCGGATGTTCTTCTCGATCAGTCTGGCGTGGCCGGGATCGTCCTCGATCATGATGACTTCGACGGGCAGGCTCATCTCGCGGATCCCTTGGTCTGGAAGGCGGTTGGTAGGGTCACCATGAACGTCGACCCGACCGCCAGTTGCGACTGCACGGTGACGTTGCCGCCGAGGCGCCGGGCGAGGTTGCGGACATAGGCGAGCCCGATGCCCTCGCCGGGCTTGTCCTGTTCGCCCGAGCGGCGAAACAGTTCGAAGATCCGCTCGAAATCCTTGTCGTCGATGCCCCGGCCGTTGTCTTCGATCTTGTACCGCAGGACAGCGCCGTGACGCTCTCCCGAAACGGTGATGCGGCCGGGACGGTCGGGCTGGAGGTATTTGATCGCGTTCTCGATCAGGTTGCCGAAGATCTGCTCGATGGCAAGGCGGTCGCTGGTCAGCCCTGGCAAGTCGGGCTGAACAACGAGCTCGGCTTGTCCGGCGGAGAGCTGTTGCGATAGGCTCGCGCCCTGCGTCTCGACCAGCTCGCGAAGATCGAGCGCCTGCGGGGTCAGCACGCGCCGGCCCTCGCGCGACAGCTTGAGGATCGCATTGATGAGGCGATCCATCTTCGATGTCGAGGTGCGGATGAAGCCGAGCGCTTCGGGCAGATCTTCCTCGATCGCGAGGCGTCGGTCGGACGTGACGAGTTGCGGTGCCGCCGTTTCCGCGTCCTTGAGGAAGCCGGCGATGGCGCCGCGGGCTGCGTCGAGCTCGCTGGTGAAGCCCATCACGTTGACGAGGGGCGCGCGCAGGTCATGGCTGACGATGTAGGCGAAGCGCTGGATCTCGTCGTTGGCGACCTGCAGCTCGGACACCCTCTCAGCGACGAGGCCTTCGAGGTTCTCGTTGGCGTCGCGCAACCTTCGTTGCGCCCCGACCAGGGCGTTCAGCGCACGCCGCGACAACAGCACCGTATAGGTAGCCAGCCCGATCACCAGGGCGATGCCGACCAGGGTCGCGAGCGCGAGCAGTGTGTTGTTGCCGTTGGCGGCAGCGGTCAGCGCATCCTGGCTACGGACCTCCTCCGCCTCGAAGATCGCGAGATTGGCTCGGATGTCCTTCATGAAATTATTGCCCGTGTCATTCTTGACGAGGGCGAGGGCGCCGGTGAAGTCGTTCCGATCGGCAAAAGCGACGGTGGAGGCGAGCTCGGCGAGCTTGGCCTGGATCAAGGCATCGAGCCTCGTCAGCGTCTGAACCTGTACAACGCTGCCGACGACGTCGCGCTTCAGCTCGGCGAGGGCCAACGGCGCCTCGCGTGAACCTGCGAGGTAGGGCGCGAGATAGGCGCGGTCCCGTGTCAAAAGATAGCCGCGTTGTCCGGTTTCGGCATCCTGCACGAGGGTGAGAAGCTGGTAGGCCTTGCTTCGAACCTGCAAGGCGTGGGCAACGGAGGCGTTGAAGCGATGGCTGCTGATGGCGAACCACACCGACGCGAGCGCGACCAGGACCAGCAGAACGAAACCGCCGACCAAGGGAAGCTGCGCCCGTGTCAACGCAACCTCGGCGGCATCCGGCGCGAGAACGGGCGTTGCCTTCAAAGCTCCCGGGGTCGCCCTGGTGATTGAAGCCGTCATCGCTCCGCCCATGCCGCGCCCGCCGCTCCTGGCTCTTGGCAGAAGAACGAGGCTTTTCCAAGCGGAACCGCACGGTCAACCGGCGAGCGGCCGGCCCGGATCCGCCAACCCGCCGCTGCTGCGCCCCATGGAACAAACCGCACTTCCGCTCGCGCGCGTCGCCCTTTATAGGATGAATGCCTGTCGGGAGCGATCGGGAACCTGGACGATATGCGGCTGATCATCGTCGGGGCGGCCGGACGGATGGGGCGGACCCTGGTTCGCCTGATCGGTGAAACCAAGGGCGTGACGCTGTCGGGCGCCTTGGAGCATCGGTCGTCGCCGGCGCTCGGCGCGGATGCCGGCGTTCTCGCCGGGGGACCGGCTGTGGGCGTGCCGGTCAGCGACGATCCCCTTCCCCTCGTGGTCGCCGCCGACGGCATCGTCGACTTTTCCACGCCTGCGACGAGCCTGGCCCTGGCCGCGTTGGCGGCGCAGGCCCGCATCGTGCACGTGATCGGAACCACCGGCTTCGCGCCAGACGCGGATGCGCCCCTCGAAGCGGCCGCCCGCCACGCGACGATCGTGAAATCGGGCAACATGAGCCTCGGCATCAATCTGCTCGCCGCCCTCGCCCGTCGCGCGGCGCAGGTGCTTGGCGACTTCGACGTCGAGATCGTCGAAATGCACCACCGGATGAAGGTCGATGCCCCGTCCGGCACGGCCTTGCTGCTCGGCGAGGCGGTTGCGGCCGGACGCGGCGTGGCGCTGGCCGAGTGCGCGCTGCGCGGACG
>CALMGA010000060.1 GCA_937863205.1 uncultured Beijerinckiaceae bacterium
CCCCATGGATGAGACGATGACGGCCTTCTCGCTCGACCCCCTCGACCTCGCCGCCCTGCTCTGCTCGCGCGTGTGCCACGACGTCATCTCGCCGGTCGGCGCCATCGCCAACGGCCTGGAAGTGCTGGAATCGGAAAAGGACCCGGACATGCGGGGCTTCGCGATGGACCTCATCAAGAAGTCAACGGGCGTGGCCTCGGCGCGCCTGCAGTTCTGCCGCCTCGCCTTCGGCGCAGCCGGCTCGGCCGGAGCCTCCATCGACACGGGCGACGCGGAGAGCGTCGCCCGTGGTCTCGTCGCCGGCGAACGGACCAAGCTGGAGTGGAACGCGACCCGCGCACTCCTGCCCAAGAACAAGGTCAAGCTGATTCTCAACCTCGTGCTGATCGCGTCGCAGGCGGTGCCGCGCGGCGGCGTGATCACCGTGACGCTGGAAGGCTCCGATGCCGACCTCAGCATCACCGTGACGGCGACCGGCCCCAATTGCAAACTGCAAAGCCATACCCCGCACCTGCTGGCCGGCGAGCCGGAGAACGGCGTCGATGCCCACGGCATCCAGGCCTTCTACGCCGGTCTCGTGGCGCGCGAAGCGCACCTCGCCGTCACAGCGACCATGGAGGACGGGACGGTGACGCTCCGGGCTGTGCCCGACGGCACCGCCGTGCCGGCGTTCGAGTCCGGCATGATCGGCGTCGCCGCGCCGCAGCAGAAGGTGGCCTGAGGCGGGGTGGCGCCCGGCATCATCCTGGGAGCGGGCGACGGCCGGACCTTGGCGGCTTGTGCGCCCGTCGGCGATCGACCATATCGGGGTCGAGGCTTTCCAGCCATCCGATCGCACCGGCCGCAGGCGCAACCATGTTCATCCAGACCGAAGCCACACCCAACCCGGCGACGCTGAAGTTCCTGCCCGGGCGCACGGTGCTGCCCGAAGGCACGCTCGACATCCGCGATCCCTATGCCGCCGAACAGCGTTCGCCGCTGGCCGGCGCCCTGTTCGCCATCGACGGCGTCGGCGGCGTCTTCTACGGCTCGGATTTCATCTCCGTCACCAAGACCGACGAGTTCGACTGGCAGGTGCTGAAGCCGGCCGTGCTCGGCATCATCATGGAACATTTCACCTCCGGCCTGCCGCTTCTCGCCGCTGGCGAGGAGGCCGACGGGGCCGAGCAGGAAGAGTTCTTCAGCCCCGATGACAGCGAGATCGTGGACACGATCAAGGACCTGCTGGAAACCCGCGTGCGCCCGGCGGTGGCCGGCGACGGCGGCGACATCAAGTTCCGCGGCTACCGCGACGGTACGGTGTATCTCGCGATGAAGGGATCCTGCCAGGGGTGCCCGTCTTCGACCGCGACGCTGAAGCACGGCATCCAGAACCTGCTCTCGCACTTCCTGCCGGAAGTTCACAACGTCGAGCAGGTTTGAGTCGAGCCGCCGTTATTCGGGCACCGGTCCGCGCCAAGCCCGTTCGAAGGGCAGCCGCCAAGCGTGCGGGGCCACCAGCTGGTGCACCGATTTCGGCCCCCAGGAGTTCGGCTCGTAAAGGCGCACCGGCGGCGGCGCTTCCAGAAGCGGGGTCGACACTTCCCACAGCCGCTCGATGCCCCGCGCCATGGTGAACAAGGTGCGGTCGCCCCGCATCGCGTCGAGGATCAGCCGCTCGTAGGCTTCCAGCACGTCGCTCACGAGCCCGGTCTCGTTCATCGCGAACTGCATCGACTGCTTGTCCAGGCGCATGCCCGGCCCCGGTCGCTTGCCGTAGAAGGACAGCGACACCTTGGATGCGTCGGCAAGGTCGAAGGTCAAGTGGTCGGGACCCTGCGCGCCGACGCCCGAGCCGGTGGGGAACATGCTCTTGGGCGGTTCGCGGAAGGCGATGGAGATGATGCGCTGACCGGCCGCCAGCCGCTTGCCGGTACGCAGGAAGAACGGCACGCCGGCCCAGCGCCAATTGTCGATGGCGACCTTGAGGGCGATGAATGTCTCGGTGTCGGACTCGGGATCGACGCCCTCCTCTTCCCGGTAGCCGATGTATTGGCCGCGCACCACGTGCCGGGGATCGAGCGGCAGCATGGAGCGGAACACCTTGTTCTTTTCCTCGGTGATCGGCATCGGCTCCAGCGCGGTCGGCGCTTCCATCGCCATGAAGGCGAGGATCTGGAACAGGTGGGTCACCACCATGTCCTTGTAGGCGCCGGTTGCCTCATAGAAACCGGCGCGCTTGCCCAGGCCGAGCGTTTCCGGCACGTCGATTTGCACGTGATCGATGAAGTTGCGGTTCCAGATCGGTTCGAACAGCCCGTTGGCGAAGCGGAAGGCGAGGATGTTCTGCGCCGGCTCCTTGCCGAGAAAATGGTCGATGCGGAAGATCTGTTCCTCGGCGAAGACCTCGTGCAACTTGGCGTTCAACGACACCGCGCTCGGCAGATCGACGCCGAAGGGCTTCTCCATGATGATTCGCGAATTCTCGACGAGTTCGGCCTCGTGAAGCAGGCGCACCACCGATAGGGCGGCGTTGGGCGGCACGCTGAGGTAGTGCACGAGCCGGGCATCGCCGCCCAGCTCGTGCTGCGCTTCGGCGACCGCCTGCTTCAGCGCTCCCGCGCCGGCCGCCAGCGGCACGTAGTTCAGGGACGAGGCGAAGGCGTTCCAGTCGGCATCGGCCAGCTTGCGATGGGAAAAGGTGTCGAGCGCCCCGCGCGCCAGTTGCCGGAATTCTTCGCGATCCAGAGGATCGAGCGATACGCCGATGATTCGGCAGCCGGGGATGAAACCCGTGCTGGCGAGGTGGCAAAGACCGGGCAGCAGCTTACGCTGCGCCAGATCGCCGGTCGCGCCGACAAGGATCACGACCTGCGGTTGCTTTGGGCCGACACCCGGCGGAATGCGCTTCACGAAATCCCTCGTTGCGGCGTCCGCGGAACAGCCACGGTGGCCTTCTAGCCAATGTCATGCCGATGCGACGGTGGAGCGACGAGATGGCGGATTAGGCGAAGCCTTCACTCATCCGTGCGCCTGACGTTGGCAGGCAGCTTCGAGCCGAGCGCAGGCGGCTGGCAAGCCGAAACCTAAGATAGGCACCGATGAGATCGCGTCTTTTCGGGCGTCCGGCTCACGACGTCCGACCCGCCAAACAGAGACGCCTCACCAGCCTTGCGTCGCCTGCTCCAAGTTTCATCTCGCTCTTTCAAAGCGAGAGACCGCTTCAGCCCCGGGGTGCAATCAGCCTTTCGGTGGCCTGCTTACCCCCGATTATCATCCCGCGAGTGCGCGGCCGGGCAGATCTGGGCCTGGCCGCCGGCATCGATGATGTATCGTTCGACAACGGTCGCTTCGACGACCGTGCGCCATGATGCGGGCCTCGTTAGTGACAACCACCATAAGGTACGGACGAGCGACTTCCCACAGCAGGTCGCTCGACATAATAAACGCCGAGTATTGCCTTGCCATCCCTTGCGACCGCACGCTCGGCCGGAGCCTACGCCTAGTTGAGCGCGGTCAGGTCCGTGGTCGTGCGTGGTAGCTCGCGAACAGCGAGAGCACGAAGGGCGGTATCGTCACCGGTCTTGCTGTAGGCTTGGTAGAATGCCGCCATGTCGGAGATGACGCCGCGCGCGACGCTCGCATACAGCGCATCGAACGCTTCGCCTTTCAGCGACGACAGCCGATCCAAGCCGATGGTGGCCGCTGGCATCAAGGCGCCGACACCGGCTGGAGCCTCGATGGTATCAAGGTCGATCACCGGGTCCCTGGCGACCGAACGACCGGTCGCGGGCTGCGAGAGTTCGGCAATGAAGGTCTGCGCGACCGGGGCGGGCAGACCATCGAGGTCGTCGAGAACGCCAACCTGCTCGACCTTCTGCCCCGCCGCGAATTGGCGAATCTTGTCGCTGCCGGCACGATCCTTCGCCAAATCGCTGGCTTGAACCAAGAAGGACGCCTTGAGACGGATATTGGCCGCAAACGCATCGGACGTGTCCGAAGCGTAGCTTGGCGACGCCATCGCTACGAGAAGGCCGGCGCAGCCAAGAGTGCGCAGCAAGGCATTGAACGACATGAAACGAAACCCCCGTTTGTTCCCGAAATCAATTCGGATATCGAGGCGAAGGTTCCGCCCATGAAAGTTCGAACCTGCTGTATGGTTTAGAGCGAAGTTGGGCGCGACGCCGCCGATGCCGGACGAGGATCAAGCGGCGGCGGACGAAGACGCCGTTATGCGGATCGCCGGCGCCCAAAACTCGCGGGAAAACCGAATCTTTTGGGAAAATGGGGCGTCACACGCCGATGAGCCGGGATGAGGACGTTGCGATCAATTGATTGGAACGCGTAAAGCCGTCAAGGTCGCGACGATGAGAATTCTGGCGATTGACACCGCCCTCCCCGCCGTTTCCGCCTGCGTTCTGAGCGAGGGCGCGACGGCGGCCGAGTCGTCGGAAACCCTGGGCATGGAGCGCGGCCATGCGGAAGCGCTGATCCCGCTCATCGATCGGGTCGTGGGCCGGATCGATGGCGGCTTCGCCGCGCTCGACCGCATCGCCGTGACGGTCGGGCCGGGCTCGTTCACCGGACTGCGCGTCGGTATCAGCGCCGCCCGCGCCATCGCGCTCGCCTGCGGCATACCGGCGGTCGGCGTGTCCACGCTGGCCGCATTGGCCGCTCCACTCATCCTGGATGAAGCGTCGGGCACGGTGGTGGTCGCGGTCGATGCCCGGCACGGCCACGTCTTCTTCGCGGCCTTCCACGCCGATGGCGGCATCTTCCGGATGCCGCGCTTCGCGTCCAAGGAGGATGCGGTGAGGGATCTGGGCGACGGGCCCCTGCGCCTCGCCGGCTCGGGCGCGCCGCTGATCGCGCTGGAAGCCTGGAGCCGCGGCCTTGCTGCTGAGATCGTGGGCGATCGCATCGCGCCCGACATCACCTATGTGGCCCGTCTCGGTCTGCTGGCCGATCCGGCCAACGCGCCGCCGCGTCCGCTCTACCTCAAGGCGCCGGACGCCAAGGTGCCGGGAGCGAAACCACCCGCGAGCAGGCTCTCGGCTGACGCCGGCGTTGCCGCGCCTGCCAAGGCTGCCGCGCGCGACGCACCGGCTCCGGCCGATGCGCCGGAACCGGCCTGAGGCGGCGCATGGCGTTCGGCTTTTGGAGCAAAGAACCGCAGCCCGGCATTTCGCGCCTCGGGGCGGAGCACGGCGAGCAGGCCGCCGCCGTGCATGCCGGCAGCTTCACCTATGCCTGGCCGCCCGACGATCTCGAAGCGCTGCTCGCCGCCCGCTCGACCTATGCTGATGGCGCCTTCGGCAGGGTCCGATCAGATGGCGGGGGCGGCGATCTTTGCGGCTTCATCTTGTCGCGGGTTGCCGCCGACGAGGCGGAGATCCTGACGATCGCCGTGGCACCCAGACGGCGCGGCCAGGGCATCGCCGGTCATTTGATGCGGGCCAACATGGCGCAACTGCAGCAGGCCGGCGCGAAGAGCTGGTTCCTGGAGGTCGAGGCGCAGAACGTCTCCGCCCTTGCCCTGTACCGCCGCTTCGGCTTCACCAAGGTCGGCGAGCGCCGCTCTTATTATCGCAAGCCTGACGGCGATCCGGCCACGGCGCTGATCCTGAGCCGCAGCCTGCTGTGAGGACCACCGCGCTGTTTCCCCGATCACCGGCCGATCACATCGTCATCGAGTGGACGGTTCTCTTGCGACGCGAAACGCCGTAGGATGACGAAGTGACCACCGGGCGCCATGCGCCGCAGCAGGATCGATGACGCAGCCAAGCCGGATCATGCAGCCCAAAGCCGCCGTGCCTCAAGCCAACCAGCCTCAAGCCAACCAGCCTCAAGCCATGCGGCTTCCTCCGGGGCAGGCACCCGCGGCTGCCGGGCGCAAGGTGTTCGTCAAGTCCTACGGCTGCCAGATGAACGCTTACGATGCGCAGCGGATGACGGACCTTCTTGCCGGCGAGGGCTATGACGCGACCGCGGCCGTCGACCAGGCGGACGTGGTGGTCCTCAACACCTGCCACATTCGCGAGCGCGCCAGCGAGAAAATCTTCTCCGAACTCGGCAAGATCCGGCTGCTCAAGGCCGAGCGCCGGCAGCAGGGGCTTGAGACGACGGTGGTGGTGGCCGGCTGCGTCGCCCAGGCCGAGGGAGCCGAGATCCTCGCCCGCGAGAAGGCGGTCGACGTGGTGGTCGGCCCACAGGCCAGCCACCGGCTGCCGCAGTTGCTCGCGCAGGCGCGCGCCTCCGCCGCGCGGCCCGTCAATACGGAGTTCGCCGGCGAGGAGAAGTTCGCCGTGCTGCCGACGCTCGCGCAGGTGCGAGGCCACGTCGCCGCGCGCGGACCTTCCGCCTTCCTCACCGTGCAGGAAGGATGCGACAAGTTCTGCACGTTCTGCGTCGTGCCCTACACGCGCGGCGCCGAGATGTCGCGCCCGGCCGAGGCGGTGCTGGCGGAAGCGCGTCGCCTCGTGGCGGCGGGGGTGCGCGAGATCACCCTGCTCGGACAGAACGTCAACGCCTACCACGGCGCCGACGCCGACGGCCGGCCGCTCGGCCTTGCCGCCCTGTGCCGCAAGCTGGCGTCGCTGCCGGGCCTCGCCCGCCTGCGCTATACGACCAGCCATCCCAACGACCTCGATGACGACCTCATCCAGGCCCATCGCGACCTGCCCGCGCTGATGCCCTATCTGCACCTGCCCGTGCAATCGGGGTCGGATCGCATCCTCAAGGCGATGAACCGCCGCCATACCGCGTCCGCCTACCTCGCGCAGGTGGACAGGCTGCGGCACGCCTGCCCCGACCTCGCCCTGTCCTCCGACTTCATCGTCGGCTTTCCCGGCGAGAGCGAGGCGGATTTCGAAGCCACGCTCGACCTCATCCGCGCGGTCGGCTTCGCGTCCTCGTTCTCCTTCAAGTATTCGCCGAGGCCGGGCACGCCCGGTGCCAGTCTGGCCGATCAGGTCGCCGAGCCGGTCAGGGCCGAGCGGCTCGCCCGCCTGCAGGGCCTGCTGGAGGAGCAGCGCCGGCGCTTCAACGCCGATACGCTGGGCCGGACCCTTCCCGTACTGCTGGAACGACGGGGCCGTCACCCCGGCCAGTTGCTGGGCAAGACGCCCTATCTCCAACAGGTCCAGGTCCAGGGCGACGCGGCCGCCATCGGTGAGGTGGTGCCGGTGATGATGACGAGGCTCGGAACGAACTCCCTGTTCGGGTGCCGAGTGGGGGATGGGCAAGTCGACCAAGGTCGAAACGGCGACGGGCAAACCGGCCGAGGCCGGGTCGCCCAAGAACAAGTCGGCGGCGAGCGGACTGGCGAAGAGGATGGAATGCGCGAAAGGCTGATCGCTTGAGGGCACCGCCTCGGACGACCGTCCTGCCCTCGTTGACGCCGGCGCCGCAAGCGCCGGTCGGCGAGGTGTCCATCACCTTTCCCGACAACCGCCATGCGTCGGCGCTGTTTGGCCAATACGACCAGAACCTCGCCCGCATCGAGCGGGGCCTGGGCGTCGTCGCCCACGCGCTCGGCAATCAGGTCACGGTAAAGGGCCCGCCCGACGGCTGCGAACGGTCCCGCCACGTCCTGCAGATCCTGTACGACCGCATCAAGGGCGGCCAGGTGATCACGCTGGGCGACGTCGATGGTGCGATCAAGGAGGGCATGCTGCAGGGCGTGCTGTTTCCGGCCGGGGCCGTCGAATCGGCGGTCGCCGACAAGGCGCCCTTCGACCAGATCGCGACCCGCCGGCGTGGCCCGGTGCGCGCCCGCAACGCGGCGCAAAGCGCCTACCTGCGCGCGCTCAAGCGATACGAGCTTGTCCTCGCCGAGGGGCCGGCGGGTACCGGCAAGACTTGGCTCGCGGTGGGCTACGCCGTGTCGCTGCTGGAGCAGGGCCTGGTGGAGCGCCTGATCCTGTCGCGCCCGGCGGTGGAAGCGGGCGAGCGCCTCGGCTTCCTGCCCGGCGACATGCGCGACAAGGTCGATCCCTACCTCCGCCCGATCTTTGACGCCCTCAACGACTTCATGGATCCGCGTCTCGTCGAGCGCGGCCTGCAGACCGGCATGATCGAGGTGGCGCCGCTGGCCTTCATGCGCGGGCGCACGCTGTCGAACGCCTGCGTCCTCCTCGACGAGGCGCAGAACGCCGCCTCGATGCAGATGAAGATGTTCCTCACCCGGCTAGGCGAGAACTCGCGGATGATCGTCACCGGCGATCCGACCCAGGTCGACCTGCCGCCCGGGCAGCGTTCGGGCCTCGCGGAGGCGATCTCGCTGCTGTCGGGGCTGGAAGGCATCGGCCACGTCATGTTCAAGGAGGGCGACGTGGTGCGCCACGATCTGGTGCGGCGCATCGTTGGCGCCTACGAGGGCGCGCAGCGGCGGGTGCAGGATGCGGCGGCCGGCGGGTCACCGGCCGCAGGCTCAAGCAGAAGCTGACATGCCACTCACCATCGATCTGACGGTCGAGCACGGGGCCTGGGCCGAAACCGCCGGCGACCTCGAAGCGCTGGCCGGGCGCGCGGTGCAGGCGGCGCTGCACACCGCCCGGCTCGATCAAGCACATGAGGATGACCAAGCAAGAGGGGATGGCGAAGTCAGCCTCGTGCTGTGCGACGACGCCTTCATCCGCACGCTGAACCGGCAGTGGCGGGGCTTGGACAAGCCAACCAACGTGCTGTCCTTTCCCGCAGTGCCGGCGGTCCGGCACGTCAGCCTCGGCGATATCGTCGTCGCCTATGAAACCAGCGCGGGCGAGGCTCGCGAGCGCGGCGTTTCCCTCGCCGACCACCTCGCCCACCTGCTGATCCACGGGGTCTTTCATCTCCTCGGGCACGACCACGGCGACGACCGCGAGGCCGAGCGGATGGAAGGGCTGGAAGCACGCGCCCTGGCGAGCCTCGGCCTCGCCTCGCCCTTCGAGGTGGTGGGCGAGGACACACCAAGCGACGAACGCGCCCCCGGTGACGAGAGGGGGCGGCACGCCACACCATGAGCGACCCGCAGGCCAACTCCGGCTCCGGTCCCACGCTCATCGAGCGGTTGCGCGCCCTGTTCGGGCTCGGCGGCGCGTCCGTGCGCGACGACATCCAGGATGCGCTGGAGGACACGGCCGCCCAGACCGACTTTTCCGCGCAGGAACGCACCATGATGAAGAACGTGCTGGCGCTCCACGAGGTGGGCGTGCAGGACGTGATGGTGCCCCGCGCCGACATCTTCGCGGTGGCGCTGACGATGACGATCGCCGAAGTGCTCGCCATGTTCCGCACGGCCGGCCACTCGCGGCTGCCGGTCTACGCCGCGACGCTGGACGATCCGCGCGGCATGATCCACGTGCGCGACCTCATCGACCACATCGCCGCCGCCGAGGAGCCCGTGCCGCACGATGCCATTGCCGCCGACCCCGCCGCGGGGGAATCGCAGCCCCGCGACGGCGGCCGCGAGCCGGCCCCCGACAAGATGGTGCGGTCGCTCGGCTCCCTCGACCTGACCCAGCCGCTGTCGGCCGCCCGCATCCTGCGCCCGGTGCTGTTCGTGCCGCCCTCGATGCCGGCGCTGGACCTGCTGGTGAAGATGCAGACGACGCGCACCCACATGGCGCTGGTGATCGACGAATACGGCGGCACGGAAGGGCTCGCCTCCATCGAGGACATCGTGGAGATGATCGTCGGCGACATCGAGGACGAGCACGACCTGACCGAAGACCCCAAGATCGAGGCCGACGGCGCGGGATCCTTCCTGGTCGACGCCCGCGCCGGGCTGGAGGACCTGAGCCAGGCGCTGGGCACCGACCTCGAAGCGCTGCACGACGCCGAGGACGTGGAAACGGCCGGCGGACTGGTGACCGCGCTCGCCGGCCACGTGCCGGTGCGCGGCGAGATCGTGGTGGACGGCGGCTTCGAATTCGAGGTGCTGGACGCCGATCCCCGACGGATCAAGCGGCTGAAGATCTATCGGCAGGTTGCGCTGCCGGAGCGGGGCGCGGCGACGGCGGCGTGAAGAGCGAGGGTTCCCATGGCCCGCGGTGCCGGTTCAGCCTGAAGCGATTGCTGATCGTTCCGGACGAACGGGCTTGCGGCCGGCCGATGGCAGTACGCTTCGTCATTGCCGAGGCACCGATGCGGGGCTCAATCGACGGGGTCTTTACCGTCCCATTCGGCAAGCATCGAAGCGCCCTCTAGTCGCTCCGGCTCCGCGCCCTTCCGTTTTGTTGAAGGTGTCTTCGGCCTTATTTTCGAGGGCGTCGTCGCCACTGGCGGCGCGGGGTCTTGGCGGCATTCCAGCAAAGCGATGAGATGATCAAGCCCGCTCTTCGGATCGAGGCTGCGGGCTGCCGCGTCGAACTTGCGTAGAAAGGTCTTGACCTGATTTGCCGTCAATCTGGCGACAATCTCGGATCGATCCTCGGCGTCAAACCCGGCCCACACGGCACGAGCAGCATCCACATCGGCGCTTCGCGCGAGTTCCCCCGCTCTTTCTGTGATGAACTTTGCGCGCACCCTCGGATCCACGATCGGCGGCCTCGCGTCCGTCGCCAATTCCAGGAGATTTCGCGCGACGTCGCGCGAGCTCATCTTTGCAAGCTGCGGCAGGTAACGATCAAGACGCCTGAGTAGTGACTTGGCTTTGGCGGGATCGAGGCCTTCAATAAGAACCGGGAAGACTTGTTCTTGCGCGAAAGAAGCACCGAGCTGCTGCAACGCATCGACGTCTTTGCAAACGCTCAAACTTTTATAGAAAAGCGATCTAACGTCCGTGACGAATTTCGGACCGATCTCGTACCGCTCCGAAAAGCTTGCGATCGATTGGCAGATGGCGATTGCTTGCTCGGAAGCGTTCAAAGATACTCCTCCAAACCTTCATCTTTCACCAGCGCCTTGAACTGCTGTATCGCCATGCCACCGTATCTCTGGTTGAGCGTCGGGATGAAAGGGGCTGCACCAGCGGGGCGGAGTTCGGGGTAGATGCCGTCCGCAAGGTCGGCGCTCTGATTGATCTCGGATTGCAAGATCAATTGACCGTAGCGCGCTCTCAAATGCTTCATCACCGCTTTATGCTGTGATGTGTTCTGAACGCGCGTGAACAACACTCGCGCGTGAGCGACAGCACTGGGCGATACGGATTTGTGAAGCACGCTTTCGAGGAAAGCGAGCAGGCCGAACGCCGACATGCGGTCGGGGATGGTGGGGATGATGACAAGGTCGCTCGCGTTGATCGCCGTCTCGGTCAGCGCCGATATGCCCGGAGCGCAGTCGAACAGGACGTAATCGAAGTCGGCGCGCAGTCTGGAAAAGTCGCCCTCGAACAGATTGCGCAGGTAGGACAGGACACCGTTGAAATCCTGCCGGCGCCTGGTGAGCGCGATCAGGAGTTCGCGCTCGATGATGCGAAGGCGTTGGCTTGCCGGTATCAGGTTGAGGAAAACCGGCTTGCCACCGTGAGTGACGTTGCATGTACCCCGACGGATGCGGGTCCCGAGCTGTGTCTGCGCCTCATCGATGACGCGCAGCTTGAGGTAGGCATCGATCGTCCGCCCCTGCTGGATCAATTGCGCCAGCAGCGCATCGCCCACGATGCACAGCGACGCGCTCGCCTGCTGGTCGAGGTCGACGACGAGCACCGACGCCTTCTTCTCGATCGCGAGGAATTCGGCGAGACCGACCACCGTCGTCGTCTTGCCGACCCCGCCCTTCATGTTGGCGACGGCGATGAACTTCGCCCTTGGCTTCGTCCCGGGCGCGGCGGGCGGCGTCGGGGCTCGCGCGTTGGCCGGCTTTCCGTTCGTCACACAGCCTCCGAGATCGCCCGCCGCAGCGTTGCTTTCTGCTCCGCCGAGAGTTTCGTCTCAAGGAAATCGTCGACGATCGAGTTGAGGGTCGGCTTGCGGCGGGGATCGACCAGCACCTCGCAACCGCCGGGCTCGGTCGGACGCGACGGGTCCCTGATCCGGATCAGGCCGATCCCGTGCTCCCCGCAGTGCTTGATGATGTCGTTGAGCATCGCTTCGCGGTTCGAGCGGGCCGGTAGGTGCCAGACGAAATGGCCGAAATGGGTGAAGCGGGTCTGCGCCAAGGCTTCGTGGATGGCAAGGACGCTGCCGCCCGCTTCCGTTTTCAACTCGAAGGAATGCAGGTCGACCTGCGCGCCGGGCATCAGGCGGAAGCGCATGGCGCTGACCAGGATGAAGTCCGGTCGCGCCCACTTGCCCTTCTGGCCCGTCATCACGGAGGTGTCCTGGATGATGCAGGCGCCATCGGGCGGCAGGTCCAGCGACGTGCGGAACGGCCCCGAAAGGAAGTCGCGCAGGGGCTGCATCAGGGCGCTCTCCGACCAGACCACCGCCGCCTCGGCGGGCGTCGCCCCGCCGGTGACTGCCGGCGGGCCGGGCTGGGTGAGAAAGGTCTGGCCGCCCTGGCCGCGCAGGCGGCCGACCTTGCCTTGCGCCAGCAGGGCGCCGCGGGCTTGGAGGAACAGGTCGTCGTCGACGACGCATTCGAGCCGTTGCGCCAGCAGCGCCCGCATCACGCGGTTGAGAACAGGCGTGCCGTCCTCCGGCAGCGTCCGGAGCATTTCCGCCCCGATCTCGTTGAGCAGCATGTCGCCGGTTGCGGGCACGCGCATCCGCCAGGGATCGCCAGGGTTGCAATCATCTAGAGCAATCCAAAGATCGCGCGCAAGCTGCTCGCGGCAAACACTCGCATCTTTCGCGGATGCGCCCAACGGCGCCGCCTCACGCCGCCTGCGCCATTCGGATCCGCGCGATGGCGTCCGAAACCTGTTCGCCCAGCTGTTTGCTGACGTCGGTCAGCGTCGCGATCTCTTCCAGCATGGCCGCCGCCGCCCGGCCGGTCTCGCCGGTGCAGCGGTCGACATCCTCGATCGCCCGGTCGACGTGGCGCGTCGCCGCCACCGCCGAGCACACGTAGCCGGCGATGCTGCCCGTCGCCTCGCCCTGTACCGCGACCGCTCCCGAGATCGCCGCCGCCATCTGGTCGATGCGCTCGATGGTTGTCCCGATGGAGGCGAGAACCGCGGCGGCATTGCCGGCGGTGGTGCGCATGGCGTCGATCTGCTGGGCGATCTCGCCGGTGGCGATCCCGGTCTGCGTCGCCAGCGCCTTGACTTCCTGGGCGACGATCGCGAAGGCGCGGCCGGCCTCGCCCGATCGCGCCGCCTCGATGGTGGCGTTCAGGGCGAGCAGGTTGGTCTGCTGCGCGATCTTGGAGATGGTGTCCACCACCACGCCGATCCTGGACGCCTGGATCGACAGTTCGGAGGTGACGATCGTGGAGCTCCTCGCCTGCTTCGCCGCCGCCGAAGCGATGGCGCGCGCGTCCATCGCCTCGCTGGTGATCTGGTCGATCGATCTTTGCAGGAAGCCGGCGGCAGCGTCGACGGCGTTGACGCTGGTGCCCGCCGCCGCCGCCGCATCGGCGATCACCTTCGCCTTTTGCGTCGACTCGACCGCGATCGCCGACATGCCTTCGGCGCGATGCATGATCGCGTCGGAGGAGCGGGTGACGACGCCGGCGACGACCTGCACGGAATGGGCGAGTTCGTCGGCGAGCTGTTTCAGTTCCCGCCGGCGCGCCTCCGCATGGTGCAGGTCCACCTCCGTTTGCGAGGCTTTCAGCCTGTCGATCTCGCTCTCGGATTGCCGGAAGTTCACCAGAGCCCTCGCGATCGAGCCGATCTCGTCCGAGCGAGTGAGGTCCAACGCCATCGCGGGGGCCGGGTCGTCCCGCAGTCGGCGAATGTAGGTTTCAATGCCGCGCAGCGGGCGCGTGACGATGATCCGCATGGCGATCAGGATCAAGCCGAGCAGGCACAGCAGCACCACCACGGCCGGCGCCAGCATCGGCATCCTGGCCATGGTGACCTGCGCGGTGAAGGCGGCGAGAGGGACGTCCATGACCACATACCAGGGTGATTTGGCCGAGGAGAAGGTGATCGGCCGGATGCCGCGCACGACCGGTCGCCCGCCTTCGAGGCGGTTCGCGTCGTAGCGCCCGCGCAACCGGGCGAGCGCGAAATCGGTGTTCAACCCGGTCTGCTTCTCGTGAAGCGACATCGACGCAAGACTCGCCCGCGACGTGGCGACCACCGTTCCATCGGTCGAGGCAAGGGTCAGCATGGCGCTGGTCGGGCGTTCGATGGCGCAGATCGAGGCCTGCAGCGGCTCGATGGCGACGTCGATGCCGACCGCGCCGACGACCTTGCCGCCGACCAGGACCGGCTCGGCATAGGAGATCACCGCGAGATGGTCGCCATCCCCGTCGACGAGGTAGTAGGGCTCGCTCACGAAAGCCTGCCCGTCGACCAGGGGCGACCGGAACAAAGGTTCCCCGAGCAGCGAAGGGCTGAGCTGGTTCGACGCCGGATCCGCCGAGAAGGACGCGCCCGTGCGCTCCCAGCGCAGGAGCCGATGGCCCGTGGCGGCGCCAAGGTCGGGCGCCCAGATCAGCCAGGCTGCCCGCAGCGCCGTGCTGCCGGCCATCAGGTGCGAAACGATGGCCGCGCTGGCCGCCGGATCGTGGATCGCGGCGCCGCGCAAGGCGGACAGGCCGCTCGCCGCGACGAACACCTTGCGGAACTCCGCCGCAAGCCTCTGGCTGACCCGCTCGGCGGTCACGCCGACGGTTTCCGCCGCCAAGCGCCGCGCCTGATCGTCGGCAAGGGTCTGCGCCTGGCGAACGAACAGTTCCGTGGCAAGCGCGATTACAAGCGCCACGCAGGAGGCCACGATGATGCCGAGTTTGAAGCCGAGCGTCAGTCTGCCAAAGAACGCTCGCGGCACCGGACGATCCTTGGTTGGATAAGGGAGGTGCAACCGCAGGGGTGAGGCTGTCTGTCGCAGTGGATCTTGCTATTTGATCGTTTCGAATCCCTTACGTCATCGGAGCCGTTTTGCAGACGGGTGCCGCTTCAGGCCGGCTCCATCACCTCCGCGCCCGCCAGCGCCGGCATCAGATCCTTGACATTGGCGATCGCGAACTCCCAGAAGGCTTCGCCGATCGGCGTCGGGGTCCAGTTCTCCCGGCGCACAAGGAACCATTGCCGCATCAAGGGCAGGCCGACCACGTCGAGCACGGCAAGACGCCGGGAGGCGACCTCGACTTCAACGGTATGGGCCGAGATCAGGCTGAGGCCCAGTCCGGCGATCACCGCCTGCTTGATCGTCTCGTTGGAGCCGATCTCCAGCTTCACCCGGGGGCGCCCTGAGGCGAGGTCGCCGAAGAACGCGTCGAACAGGCCGCGAGTCCCCGAGCCTTCCTCGCGCAGGATGAAATCCTCGCCGGCGAGATCGGCCTTGGCGAGGCCGCGGCGCCCGACGAGCGGATGGCCGAGCGGCGCGATCACCACCTGGGGGTGGACGCCCACCGCCTGCGCCACGACGGCGAAATCGGAGGGCGGCTGCCCCATCAGCACCACGTCGATGGCGTAGTCGCGCAGTTGCCGGATCGTTTCCTGCCGGTTGCCGATGGTGAGCGAGAACTCGATGCGCGGGTTTGCGGCGGAAAAGGCGGCGATCAGGCGCGGCGCGATGTATTTGGCCGTCGACACCGCGCCGAACGAGACGTGGCCGGCGTGCCGTCCCCGGAGCGCGGCCAGCGTGTTGCCGAGTTCAACCAGCAGCATGTCCATGCGCACCGTGGTGTTGACCACCTCCTGGCCGGCGTCGGTGAGGCGCAGCCGCCCACCCGCCCTGTCGAAGAAGGCCAGTCCCACGTCGCTTTCCAGAAGCTTGATGCGCGCGGTCAGCGCGGCGGGGGTGACGCGCAGGATATCGGCGGCGGTGGCGATGGTGCCGCTCTCGGCGACCGCGCGCACGGTCTGCAACTGCTTCAGGGTGAGACGGCGCATCAACCCCCTTTAGGATCTTTCCCTCGCGCCCTCAACGGCTTTGGTCGCGCGGGCGGCTTGCGCCGGGGGTCTTGCGGTGAGAATGGTGGAGTTGCGGTGCGGATGGGGCGGCCATGCTGGATC
>CALMGA010000061.1 GCA_937863205.1 uncultured Beijerinckiaceae bacterium
CCGTAGTTGTAGATGTAGGTGCCCCAGTCCTGGTGGAAGCCCTGGCGCGGGTCGGCATGCTCGTAGAGGTGGGTGCCGTCGAAGCTGGCGAGGCCGTGGGCATCGTTGGGGAAGTGCGCCGGAACCCAGTCGAGGATCAGGCCGAGGCCGGCCTCGTGCACCTTGTCGACGAAGTGGCAGAAGTCCTCCGGCGTGCCGAAGCGGCAGGTCGGCGCGAACAGCGACACCGGCTGATAGCCCCACGATCCGTCGTAGGGGAATTCGGTCACCGGCAGCATCTCGATGTGGGTATAGCCCATGTCGCGGACGTAGGGGACCAGCGTGTCGGCGAGTTCGCGATAGGTCAGGAAGCGGTTGCCCTCCTCCGGCTTGCGCTGCCAGGAGCCGAGGTGGCACTCGTAGATGGCGATCGGCTTGGCGCGGTCGTCGCCCCGGGCGCGCTTGTTCAGCCAGTCCGCGTCGTTCCAGGCATGGCTCGGCAGGCCATGGGCGATGGAGGCGGTGTGCGGGGGGTGCTCGGCGTGGAAGGCGACGGGATCGGCCTTCTGCGGCACGGCCTCGCCGTTCGGTCCCTTGATCTCGTACTTATAGTGCCGGCCGGCGGCGAGGCCGGGGATGAACAGCTCCCATACGCCGACCGAGGCGTGGTTGCGCATCGGATGGCGGCGTCCGTCCCAGTCGTTGAAGTCGCCGATGACGCTGACGTTGCGTGCGCTCGGCGCCCACACCACGAAGCGGAGCCCCGAAAGGTTGCCGTGGGTGATCGGATGGGCGCCGAAGATGTAGTAATAAACCGTGTCGTTGGCGTGGGCGATCGCGGCGACGTCGTAATCGGCCAGCGCCGAGCCGAGCGAGTAGGGATCGTGCAGGACGTGCCCGAACCCGTCCACCGTGACCCTCACGCGGTAGCCGGGGCGCGTATCGGACGCGACGCGGGCGATGCGGAAACCGGCGGGATGCACGGTCTCGAACCGGGCGAGCGGCGCGTCGTCGTGGTAGCCGAGAAGCTCCACCTCGTCGCCCCACGGCACGAAGACGCGGATGTCCCACAGGCCGGGGGCGACCTGATGCGGTCCCAGCACGGCGAAGGGATCGCCGCTCGCCGCCGCCACGACCGCCTCGAGCGCGCCGTGATCGACCGTTTCGCCGACCGGCGGCAAATCATGCGGCGGCGCGTCGAGCGGATTGTTGACGGTCATGCGGCCTCCAGAACGTAGTCGAGAAGGGTCAGAACGCCTTCGATCGGAATATCGATCCAATCGGGCCGGTTGCCGGCCTCGTAGTCGATCTCGTAGAGCGCCTTGGACAGGGTGTGGAGGAGGAGGAGGCGGCGCCGCGTGCCGGCGTCGTCGATCCACACGGCGCTGCCGCGCGTCGACTCCATGTAGGCTTCGACGAAGATCTCGGAGAACTGCAGCAGTTGCGCGTGCAGGCGCGGGCCAAGCTCCGGCAGGCGCCCGGCGATGCGCCGCCGCGCGGTGGCCACGGCATAGGCGAAGGAGCGCAGCATCCCGGCGACGTCGCGCATCGGCGTGCCCTTGGCGCGGCGCTCCTCCAGCGAGCGGGCCGGTTCGCCCTCGAAGTCGATGATGACGACGTCGTCCTTCACCACCAGCACCTGGCCGAGATGGTAGTCGCCGTGGATGCGCGTCTTGATCGCGCCGACCGGCTCGATCGAGCAGGCTTCGATGAGGTCGTAGCATTCCCGCTGCCGGTCGCGCAGGCGGGCGGCAAGGGCGTGGGCGCCATCGCTCGTATCGGCGGCGAGATGGCCGAGGTGGCGGAAGGCCCGGTCGGCCAGCGCGCGGGCGTCGCGCGCCGACTCCCGCACGTCGGCCAGCGTCAGCGGCTCGGCGGCGAACGCCTCGTCGTCGGTCGGCGTGGCCAGCGCCTTGTGCATCTCCGCCGTGCGGGTGCCGAGCCGCCGCATGTGCGGCGCATAGGCCTCGAAGTCGGCGGAGGCGAAGTCGGCGTTGCGACCGCCGGTGAAGGCGACCGCGTCCATGATGCGGGTCAGCACGTTGAGCGTCCACGTCCAGGCATCGCCCTGGTTGCGGACGAACTGCTGCAGCACGGCGACGGCGGTGACGACGCCTTCGCCGTCGACGTGCTCGACGACGCCGAGGGTCGGCGGCGCGTTCCTGAAACGGGCATGGTCGGTCAGGAAGCGGCCGATCTCGACCTCGGGATTGGCGCCGGGCTGGAGACGGCGATAGATCTTGAGCGCCATGCGGTCGTCGAGGTTGATCGACGAGTTCGACTGTTCGGCCCCCATCCGCCGGATGGTCTCGACCTCGACCGGCTCCTCGTCGGCGAGGAAAGGCGAGGGCACGAAGCGGATCGTGCCGCCGTGCTTGGTGTGGATGATGTCGCCGCGGCGCAGCGCGTGCAGCACGGCGGCGGCGAAGTCGGGCGAAGCGTCCGCATCGACCAGCAGTCCCATCCGGGCGCCGCGCCGCAGCCGCGACACGGCGAACGGCATCAGCTCCTCCTTGTCCTCGTCGTCGAGTTCGATGGCGAGCGGCATGAAGTACAGCTGCTCGCGGTCGGCCTCGATCGGGACGGACAGGATGGGGAGGAGGTAGCGGCCGCGCGCGCCCTCGCGCAGCACGGCATAGTCCTCGGCCTTGACCCGGTCGACCTTCCGGCCCTTGGCGGCGAACCACCGCCGCGTCTTCAGGTAGGTCGGGGCGACGGTGTTCTCGAAGGCGGTCAGCTCGCGATCGTTGAGCAGCGACTCCAGCCGGCCAGAGGCCACCAGGGTGAACAGCTCCGGCAGGTAGGGCGAGGACTGGCGCGCGTCGGCGCCGACCTTTTCCATGCGGAACCAGAAGAAGCCGTAGGCCGGCAGCGTCAGCAGGTAGGGCAGCTCGCCGACCTGCGGGAACTTGGAGCCGGCGGTGAGTTCCGTCAGGCCGTGACCCTCGTACTCGGCCATGTCGAGCTCGACCGCCTGCGGCGCGTTGGACACGTTGACCACGCACAGGATGGTCTCGTCGTCGAGTTCACGGAGGTAGGCCATCACCTTGCGGTTCTTGGGGTACAGGAAGCGCAGCGAGCCGCGGCTCAGCGCCTTCTGCGCCTTGCGCACGACCAGCATGCGGCGCAGCCAGTTCAGCATGGACGTGGCACTGGCGAGCTGCGCCTCGACGTTGACGGCGAGGTAGCCGTAGATCGGGTCCTGGATCGTCGGCAGGAACAGCTTGGCGGGATCGGCGCGGGAAAAGCCGCCGTTGCGATCGACCGACCATTGCATCGGCGTGCGCACGCCGTCGCGGTCGCCGAGGTAGATGTTGTCGCCCATGCCGATCTCGTCGCCGTAGTACAGGCAGGGCGTGCCCGGCATCGATAGCAGCAGCGAGTTCAGCAGTTCGATCTTGCGTCGGTCATTGCCGAGCAGCGGCGCGAGGCGGCGGCGGATGCCGAGGTTGATGCGCATCCGCTTGTCGGCGGCGTAGAACTTCCAAAGATAGTCGCGCTCCTTGTCGGTGACCATCTCCAGGGTCATCTCGTCGTGGTTGCGCAGGAAGATCGACCACTGGCAGCCCTCCGGGATCTCGGGGGTCTGGCGCATGATATCGGTGATCGGGTGCCGGTCCTCCTGGGCCAGCGCCATGTAGATGCGCGGCATCAGCGGGAAGTGGAAGGCCATGTGGCATTCGTCGCCGTTGCCGAAATACTGCGCGGTTTCCTCCGGCCACTGGTTGGCCTCGGCGAGCAGCATGCGGTCGGGGTAGTCCTTGTCGACCGCGGCGCGGATGATCTTGAGCACGGCGTGGGTTTCCGCGAGGTTCTCGCAGTTCGTGCCCTCGCGTTCGACCAGGTAAGGAATGGCGTCGAGACGCAAACCGTCGACGCCGAGGTCGAGCCAGTATCGCATCACGTCGAGAACGGCTTCGATGACCTTGGGATTGTCGAAGTTCAGGTCCGGCTGATGGGAATAGAAACGGTGCCAGTAGAAGGACTGCGCCTCCTCGTCCCAGGTCCAGTTCGACTTTTCCGTGTCGAGGAAGATGATG
>CALMGA010000062.1 GCA_937863205.1 uncultured Beijerinckiaceae bacterium
GGTCGAACTGGTTGCCGGTCTGGTTCAGCGTGCCCTGGATCTGCAGCGAGCGGATGGCCGCCGTTTTCACGCCGAGGCCGAGCTGCGCGCCTTCGGGAATGGCACCCTGGCTGCCGCGGTTGGCGACGCCGTTCAAGCGCTGCGCCTCGTAGATGAGGTCGGTGAACTCGGCGCGGGACTTCTTGAACCCGGTGGTGTTGATGTTGGCGATGTTGTTGGCCACCACCTCGATGGCGGTGTTCTGCGCGTTCATGCCGGTGGCGGCGATGGCGAGGGCTCTCATGGCGGCGCCCTCAGATCGGCATGCGGGAGATTTCCTGGAACGCCGTCACCGTCTTGTCGCGGACGGCCAGCGCAGTCTGCAGCGACTCCTGCGCCCCCATCACGGCCTCGACGACCGACTGCGTCGTCGCCTTGCCCTGGATGCCGTTGATCGAGGCGGCTTCGGAGGCCTTCATCTTGTCCACCGCGTCCTTCGAAAAGGAGGCGAGCACGGTTGAGAAGCTGTCGCCGGTGGCGGCCGAGGTGGCGGCATTGGCGCCCAGCGCCTGCTTTGGTCCGAACACCGACGACAGGGCCGATGTGACGAGGGGAAGTGCGGCGATCATGACGAGCCCTTGAGGAGGTCGATGGTCATCGAGATGAGATCGCGCGATTGCTTCACGACCTGGAGGTTGGCCTCGTAGGCGCGGTTGGCTTCGCGCATGTCGGCCATCTCAAGAATAAGGTTAACATTGGGGATCTTTACGAATCCTTTCTCGTCCGCCGCCGGGTTGCCGGGGTCGAGTTCGCTCGAAAACGGCGTCCTGTCCGTGCCCACGGTGGACACGCGCACGACGTCGGCCTGCGAAGCCTCGTCGATCGCGCTCTCGAAGGTGATGGTCTTGCGCCGATAAGGGTCGGCGCCCGGCGTGGCGCCGGTGGAACGGGCGTTGGCGATGTTCTCGGACGCGATCCGCATGCGCGCGGAGTTGGCCGACAGGCCCGACCCGGCGATGCTCATCGCCGCCTGCAGCGGATCGATCATCTTTGCCACCCCACCGCTTATTCCCTCAGGCTCGCCATCAGCATGGCGTGGAAGCTCTTCAACAGGTCGGTGGTGAGGGCGTAGTCGCGGTTGATCGCGCCGGCCTTGGTCATTTCGGTCTCGACGCCGACCTCGTTGCCGCTTTCGGTGGCATCGAAGCTGTCGCGCTCGCGGACCTCGACCGCCGCCCCGAGCCCGCTGGCACCGGAGGGTTCGATGTGGCCGGCGCTGGTCGAGGCCAGGGTCAGCTGGGTTTGCGCGAGCACGTCGGGAAAGGGCGCCACGTCCTTGGGCCGGTAGCCCGGCGTGTTGGCATTGGCGACGTTGCCGGCGACGACCGCCTGGCGGGCGGCGAGCCACTGGCTTTTCCGCGATGCGAGATCCAGGAGATAGATCGGCTGCATGTTCGAGCCCGTCGGACAACCCTGGCGACCGTCGCGCGCCGGGCTTGCCCGGGGCTGGCGCCGGGGCCGGGGCCGCTCCGCCCAAAGCCTTACGCCGATGGTCTGGCAGACAGGCTCGCCGGAGCTTCCTACCATCATCCTCGACGCAAAAAGCGCTTCCGGCGCGGGGCCGCCGGACGTCGAGCCGTTCGGGAGTGGCCATGGCATCCTTGCTGCAGCGAACGCATCGGCTCCGCGCGCCCCGTCCGATCCTGCTGGCGGGCGTGCTGGCCGCCTGCGCGGGGCAACCCGCCTTCGCCCCACCAGCCCTGGCGCAGGCCGACGACGGATGCCGATCCCCCTTCGTCTGGCGGGAAGCCTTTCCCGGCGACCACGTCTGCGTGGTCCCGCGCACGCGCTCGCGGGCGGCGGCGGACAATGCCGTCGCCGACGCGCGGGTCAACCCGACCAATCACGACTACGGCCCCGATACCTGCCGGTACGGCTACGTCTGGCGGGAAGCGCGGCGGAGCGACCACGTCTGCGTCGTCCCCGAAATCCGCGCCGAAGCGGCGCGCGACAATGCCGACGCCGTCAACCGCACCCAGGCCAGCCTGTTGGCTCGCCAGCCGGCGAGGGTTCAGCAGGCCGGCTGCTGCCCGCAAAGCCTGCTGGTCTGCCTGCCGGCCGGCCGGCCGTGGTGCCGGTAGGCCGCGGGACGTCGACGGCGGCTCCCCGCCCGCTCAGTCGCGGGCCGGCGCTTCGCGGCGCGCCTTGAGCGACTTGGGCGTGCGCTTGAAGCTTTCGCGTCGGCCAACCAGCGTGCGCAGGATGGAGGGCGCGTTGGACAGGGCGACGAAGATCATCGCCGGGGGCAGCAGCACCACCGTGGCGAAATAGCGCCAGATTGGACCGCGGCGCAGGCTCACGTAGGGCAGCAGCGTCATGCCGGCGGCGACCAGCACCACAAGCGCGGCCACCAGCGCGAGCGCGGGAAGATAGGGCTTGGCGTCGCCGCCGCGCAGCGCCACGCAGGCCAGCAGAGACACGATGCCGATCGCCGCGCAGGGATAGAAGGCCTGCACCAGGATGAGGAAGCTCGCCGACAGCTTGAAGCCGAGCCGCCAGGGCGCGCGCCAGATCTGGCCCAGCAGCTTGCGGGCGACCTCCACGAAGCCGGTCGACCAGCGCCTTTGCTGGACGCGCCAATGCGACACCCGCTCCGGCACCAGGCCCGGCACGGCCGGCTCGCCGAGGTACAGCCCGCGCCAGCCGGCGAGCGCGACGCGCACGGTGAGGTCGAGATCTTCCACGAGCGAGTCGGACGACCAGCCGCCGGCCTCGCGGATCGCCTCGCGCCGCCACACCCCGCCGGTGCCGTTGAACTGGAACAGCCAGCCGGCGCGGTATCGCCCGGCCTGTTCCACCACGAAGTGGGCGTCCAGCATCAGGCCCTGCACGCGGGTCAGCAGGTTGGTGCGGTAGTTCGAGAACTCGCAGCGCGACTGCAGGAAGCCGGCGTCGGGGTCGGCGAGCAGCACCGGCACCACGTCGCGCAGCCAGTGCGGCGGCGGGCGGAAGTCGACGTCGAGCATGGCGATCAGCGGTTCGCCCGTCGCGGCGAGGCCCTCGGCCAGCGCCCCGGCCTTGAAGCCGACGCGGCGGCTCCGGTGGCGGTGCTCCACGATGTGGCCGGCGGCGGTCAGCTCGGCGGCTGCGGCGGCGACCATGGCGACGCTTTCGTCGGTGGAATCGTCCAGGATCTGGATGCGCAGCCTGTCGCGCGGCCAGTCCAGGCCCGCCGCCGCCCGCAGCGCCTCGATGGCCACCTCGTGCTCGTTGAAGACGGGGATCTGCAGCAGAACCGCCGGCAGGTTCGCTTCCGGCAAAAAGGCGCGGGGCAGGTGGTTGCGCCAGTGCGGCGGGCCCAGCAGGTCGTAGAGCTTGACGCCGATCAAAGCGAGGAAGCCGCCGGCCACCATCACCAGCCCGGCGACGGACAGGGCGAGGCCGGTTTCGAAAAAGCCGAGAAGGAGCCGGTACAAGGTCACGAGCTAAGGTCCGCGCGGAGGCGCCGGACGGACCCGCTTCAGCCGATCCGCTCGGCAGCGTGCCCTCGCCCATCACCGTGGCCTCTTGAGGGCAGGACCCGCATCGGATCGGGGGATCAAACGCCCTCGGACCTCAGACGCCCTTGGACTTGACCCGCTCCATCGATTCGACGATCAGCGACTTGGCCTTGTCGGCGTCGCCCCAGCCGGAGATCTTCACCCACTTGCTCGGTTCAAGGTCCTTGTAGTGCTCGAAGAAGTGCCGGACCTGCTGCAAGGTGATGTCGGGCAGGTCGGTGTAGTTCAGCACCCGCTCGTATCGCCTCGTCAGCTTGGGCACGGGAACCGCGAGGATCTTCTCGTCGGTGCCGGCCTCGTCCTGCATCATCAGCACCCCCACCGGGCGGCAGGAGATCACCGCGCCGGGCACGATCGCGCGGGTGTTGCACACGATCACGTCGCAGGGGTCGCCGTCCTCCGACAGGGTGTGCGGAATGAAGCCGTAGTTCCCGGGATAGCGCATGGAGGTGTACAGGAAGCGGTCGACCACCAGCGCGCCCGAGGCCTTGTCCATCTCGTACTTGATCGGCTCGCCGCCGATCGGCACCTCGATGACGACGTTGACGTCCTCGGGAGGATTTCTGCCGATCGAAAGCTTCGAAATGTCCATGGCCGTCTCCGCACGCCGCGGGCCGTGCCTAGCAGAGGCGCCGGCAGGGGAAAAGCCGATGTTCGACGGAGGTGCGGCGACGCCGGCCTAATCGAAGGCGAAGGCGACGCGGGCGCGCATTTCCGAGCCGAAGCGCTCCTGCGCTTCGCGCACGAACTTGCCGCCCAGGCGGCGATAGAAGGCCAGCGCCCGCTCGTTGTCGGCGAGCGCCCACACGATCACCGAACGGTAGCCGTGGTCGATGAGATCGTTGCGGGCGACCTCGAACAAGCGGCGGCCGAAGCCGAGCCCCTGGAATTCTGGGGCGATGTAGAGCTCGAAGACTTCGGCGCCGTAGGGCATGGACGGCACGCGGTTGCGGCCGTAGCTGGCGTATCCGCCGATGGTTTCGTCGAAGTCGAGCACCACCAACCGCGACTTGCGCACGATCGCCGAATGCCACCACGCCGGCCCGCGCCGGGCGATCATCTTTTCGAGTTCGCGACCGGGAATGATGCCGCGATAAGCGTCCCGCCAAGCGGCGTCATGCACTTCCGCGATGCCCTGCGCGTCGTCTTCCCTGGCATTGCGGATGGTGATGAGCGTCTCGACCATGGCGCGATGTTAGGCTTGCTTCCCGGCCCGCCGCAAGCAGATTTAAGGGCCTGGTCGGCAGGGCCGCGGTCAGGCTTGTCGCACCCGCCCGGCTCAGCCGCTTCAACCCTGTAGCCCTTCCAGAGAGGGCCTCGTGCCGCGGCTCGCCCGCGCCAGAAGGCCGAAGCCGACCGCCTGCAGGCTGACCAGGGTGATGAACCAAAGCTCCGCCGTGGCGACGCCGAGAACGGCCACGCTCAGCACCGCCGAAAGGCCGCCGACCAGCGCCGGCGCGACCACATCGGCCGCCCGCCCGGCGGCCAGCAGGGCAAGGGCGAACAAGGCGGCAAAGGCGCCGGCCCCGAGCACGCCGAAGTCGTACCATACTTCAAACAGCACCGAGCGCGGCGCGTGCGGCGGCAGGAGCCCGGCGAGAACCCCGAGATGGGCGCTGTCGAGCCCGTGTCCGGTGATCAGGCGGGCGGGGTCGCCGAGCACGAGGCCGCGCCAATCCACCATCGCCGCCACCGTGCTTCGCCCAACCGCCGGGATCGCCTGCGCCAGCGGCGCCAGCGCCAGCGGCAACAACGGCGCCGTCATCACAAGAACGGCGAAGGCGGCGGCGGCGAGGACGGCGGTGCGCCGGGACGAGCTCGCGGAGAATGGATGCGCGGACGCGGAGGAGGTTCCGGCGGCGGCGGCGAAGGCGACGGCGGCGACGGCGAACACGGCCGCCGCGAGCTGCGCCGAGGCGGCGAGCAGGGTGGCGACCACCAGCACCGACAAGGCCGACGCCCAGCGCCAGCGGCCGAACAGGCCCAGCGCCCCCAACGCCGGCCAAACCAGCACGACAAGGGTGATGGCCGAGCTTTCCACGAGCGAGGCGTCGAACTCGGTACCGCCGCGGAACGAGGCCGGCCCGGCCAGCGCCAGGCCGCCGGTGGCGACGGCGGTCACCGCCGTTCCGGCCGGCAGCAGACCCAGCGTCGGCGAAGCGCGCCGCTCGGGAAGATGGGCGATCACCACCGCCGCGAGCAGCGCCGTCGCCGCCGTCGCGAGCAGGCGCGGGGCGGCCACCTCGGGGAACGGCGTCCAGCTGAGCGACAGGGCCGCCCAGCCGGCCAGGAACAGGGCGAGGCATCCCATTGGTGCGGCCAGCGCGCGACGCAGCGCCCGCAGCCCGTCGGCGGAAATGGAAAGCGCATAAGCCGAGCCCAGGATGGCGGCGCCGACCGGAAGGGCGATCAGCAGGGCGCGACGCGACAGCACGCTGGTGAGCGGGGCGCCGACCATCAGCACCGCCAGCCCGAACCAGCCGAGCAGGCGCGCCGCGTCCTTGGCTGGATCAAAGGGTGCCGGCACGGCCGGCCGTCGCGTTTCGCGGATCACCGGCTGAACCTATCCTCCCCGACCAGAGGCGAGTCGTGCCCATCTATCACGGCTGGTGCGAGCAACGGGCGTGACCGCATCCGCCGCGGCTACCCCTTCGGACCGGGGCGCTTCCGCTCGGCCGGCCCCCGACCTTCGGCTCGGCGGCGCTTCCCCACCGGTCCGCGGCAAGCGTTTCGCAACGATGCTTCCCGATGATTCGCGTCCGGCGACCCGCTCGCTTGAAGGTCGATACGTCAGGTGTTGCATGCTCCCAATTGATGAGGAGACGGATCCGGAGTCCCCAACCCATGCGGTAAAGGCTATGGGTCACATCATGGGTGCGGGCGCCAACCTGCTTTTTTGGGCGAGGTCGAACAGGTGGATTGGGACAAGCTGCGCATCTTCCACGCGGCGGCCGAGGCGGGATCGTTCACCCATGCCGGCGATGCGCTCAATCTCAGCCAATCGGCGGTGAGCCGCCAGGTCAGCGCCCTGGAGCGCGACCTGCAAACGCCGCTGTTCCACCGCCACGCCCGCGGCCTGATGCTGACCGAACAGGGCGAGGACCTGTTCCGCACCGTGCAGGACGTCATCTCCAAGCTCGACGCCACCCGCTCGCGCCTGACCGACAGCCGGGAACGTCCCAAGGGCGAGCTGCGCATCACCACCAATCTCGGCTTCGGAACCGGCTGGCTGACGCCCCGGCTGAAGGGCTTTCTCGACAGCTACCCCGACGTGAAGATCAAGCTGATGCTGACCGACGACGACCTCGACCTCGGCATGCGCGAGGCCGACATCGCCATCCGCCTGCGCGAGCCGGCGCAGCCCGACCTGATCCGCCGGCGCCTGTTCACCCTGTCCTATCACCTTTACGCCTCGCAAACCTACGTGAAGGAGCACGGGGCGCCGCAGACCCTGGACGAACTGGACAATCACCGCCTGCTGAGCCTGACCTTTGCCGGAGCGAGCTTCCTCGTCGACAACCTGAACGCCCACCTCTACGTCGACCGCGGCGCCAAGAACCCGCGTGCCGCCGCCTTCACCGTCAACAACATCCCGGCCCTGTACCGGGCGGTGAGCGACGGACTGGGCATCGCCACCCTGCCGGACTACCTCGTCGACCAGAACAGCGAGTTGATCGTGCTGATGCCGCAGGCGGTGGGGCCGGAGCTCGACGTGTTCTTCGTCTACGCCGAGGAAATGAAGCATGTCGCCCGAGTGCAGGTGTTCCGCGACTATCTCGTGGAGGCGGCACGGCGCTGGCGAACCTGACGCTTGGGACGGAAGCGCCGGCCCAGTGCGGCAGGTGCTCCCCCGCACGCACGACGGTGCTTGGCCGGGTATCTTCCCGCGCCGAGCGGGAACTCGGCATCGCATCGCGAGGTGCGCAGCGATTTTCGGATCAAGCCCGATACGAAACAACAGCCTGGAGCATCGGACCGAAAAGTGCGAAGCGGTTTTCGGACGAAGTCGATGCGGCACGGCAAGTTAAAGCATCGGACCCGGTTGAGGGTCCGATGCTCTAACCGATACCCATCTGCGCGTAGTGCACCACGAGGGCTGAGCAGATTTCCTGCATTTCCGTGCGGCTGAGGCTGTCAGGATCGATGACGCCGCGCTTCGCCTGACCGAGGACGCGATCCTCCGCTGCGCTCGACGGAGTGACGCGCCTGCTCGGCCCCACCTTGCCCAAATCCGCGAAGAGGGAGTCGATACGGGCCTGCTTTTCGTTGAAGCTTTCCATCATACAGGCACCGTAACGAAAAAAAGAAGCCGTAGGCCGAAACGTTTCAATGTTCGTAGCATAAACGCGAACTGTGTTGCAGCAAGCACATCGGGGCAACAGCAGATCTGAAAATGGCCGTGGCTAGATCCATCATTTGCTAAGACAGTGGAAGACTATCGTTGTTTTCCCGAGTGTATTTCGCGGGCACGGCCCCGAATGAGGTTTTCGTCTCCCGTCGAATCCTTCAGCTGCGTTGCGGAAGCCACCCGGTCGGCCCGAGGCCGGACCGCCGGGCTGCGGTCCCTCGCGAAACGATCGCGGCATCTGACCCGGCGGCTTCGCACCAGCCTGAAAGCGGTCGAGTAGATGATCGTTCTCCCGCGGCCGAAGAGCGCAGAGAGGTTCTGCCAAGTCCGCGCGAACTAGGAACGGGCGTTCCATCGACGTCGGGCAGCGGGAAGCCTACCTTGGACGCTGGGCATCCGGCGCCGCCGGACCCGAGCCGCGCCCTTGCAGCGCCCTTGCAGCGAAGGTGGCATGAGCGACGCTCTGATCTTGCAAACCCAGGCTGCCGACCGGCGCGCCGGTCGGCGCACGAGACGGCACCTCCGACGACTGCGCCCGGTCGCCCTTGCCGGTTGGCTGCTGCCGCTGGCACTGCTCACGCTCTGGCAGCTGGGTGCCTCGACCGGTTTCATCGCTTCTGCGATCCTGCCCGCTCCGCTCGACGTCGCCCGCGCCGGCCTGCGCCTGACGCGAAGCGGCGAACTGCTCACCAACATGGAGGTCAGTGCGCTGCGTGCCTTCGCCGGCCTGGCCATCGGCGGCGCGGTGGGGTTGATCTTCGGCTTCAGCAACGGCCTGTCGCGCGTGTCGGACGCCTTCACCGACACCACCTTGCAGATGGCGCGCAACGTGCCCCACCTCGCCCTGATCCCGCTCGTCATCATCTGGTTCGGCATCGACGAGGGCGCCAAGCTGTTCCTTGTGGCGCTGGGCGTGTTCTTTCCCGTCTACCTCAACACCCTGCACGGCATCCGCTCGGTCGACCCCCAGCTCATCGAGATGGGTCGCTCCTACGGGATGGACCGCCGGCAGCTGTTCCGCCGCATCATCCTGCCGGGTTCGCTGCCCTCCATCTTCGTCGGGCTGCGCTACGCGCTGGGCATCACTTGGCTGACCCTGATCGTCGCCGAAACGGTGAACGCGCAATCCGGACTCGGCTACATGGCGATGCAGGCGCGCGAGTTCCAGCAGACCGACATCGTGGTGGTGGCGATCCTGATCTACGCCCTGCTCGGCAAGCTGGCCGACGGCAGCGTCCGGATCCTGGAGCGCCGCTTCCTGAGCTGGAACCCGACCTATGGCGGCCGGCGGGCGGTGCGGACATGAGCGCCGGCGCGCCGGCGGCGGCGACCGGATCGCGCACCATCGGACCGCGCCCCGCCGGGCTTGGCATCACCGCGCGGGGCTTGGCCAAGTCCTTCGCCGGCCGGCACGTCATCGCCAGCCTCGACCTGCACGTCCCCGCCGGGCAGTTCCTGGCCATCGTCGGGCGCAGCGGCTGCGGCAAGAGCACCTTGCTTCGCCTCCTCGCCGGGCTGGAAGCGCCCGATGCCGGCAGCGTCGCCTTCGGCGAGGCGGCGGCGACCCCGAGCCTGATCCGGCTGATGTTCCAGGAACCGCGCCTCCTGCCCTGGGCCACCGTGGTCGACAACGTCGCCGTCGGGCTCGGGCGCGAGGGGGAAACCCCGGCCGGGCGATCACGCGCCCTGACCGCGCTGGCCGATGTCGGACTGGCCGACCGAGCCGACCAGTGGCCGGCGACGTTGTCGGGCGGGCAGAAGCAGCGCGTGGCGCTGGCCCGCGCCCTCGTCTCCGAACCGCGCATCCTCGCCTTCGACGAGCCGCTCGGGGCGCTCGACGCGCTGACCCGCATCGAGATGCAGGCCCTGGTCGAGCGCGTCTACCTCCGGGGCGGCTTCACGGCCGTGCTCGTCACCCACGACGTGTCGGAAGCGCTGGCGCTGGCCGACCGCGTCATCATGCTGGACGAGGGCGGGATCGCGCTCGATATTGCCGTTCCACTCCCGCGCCCGCGCCGCGGCGCCCCCGAACTGGCGGCCCTTGAAGAACGCATCCTGTCGCGCCTTCTCGGCACGCCGAAAAAAGGAGAAGCCGCTTGAGCCGTTCCGACGTTCCCCCCGCATCGCAGGCCGCCGGTGAGGTTGCGGCCGAAACGGCCAACGTCCTGTGGTTCCTGCCAACCCACGGCGACGGACGCTACCTCGGCACCACGGTGGGCGCCCGCGACGTCGACCTGCGGTATCTGACGCAGGTCGCCAAGGCGGCGGATGATTGCGGCTACTACGGCATGCTGCTGCCGACCGGGCGATCCTGCGAGGACTCCTGGGTGGTGGCCTCGGCGCTGGTGCCGCTGACGCAGCGGCTGCGCTTCCTGGTGGCCGTGCGCCCGGGCCTGCAATCCCCGGCGGTGGCGGCACGGATGACGGCGACGCTCGACCGCCTGTCGGGCGGCCGGCTTCTCATCAACGTCGTCACCGGCGGCGACCCGGCCGAGAACGCCGGCGACGGCATCTTCCTCCGCCACGACGAGCGCTACGCCGTCACCGACGAGTTCCTCGCCGTGTACACCCGCCTGCTCGCCGGCGAAACCTTCGACTTCGAGGGCTCGCACATCCGGGTCGAGGGCTCGAAGCTGCTGTTCCCGCCGGTGCAGCGGCCCCATCCCCCGCTCTACTTCGGCGGCTCCTCGCCGGCCGGGCAGGACGTGGCGGCGCGGCGCGTGCAGAAATACCTGACCTGGGGCGAGCCGCCGGCGGCGGTGGCCGCCAAGGTCGCGCACATGCGCGCGCTCGCCGCCGCGCAGGGACGCGACATGTCCTTCGGCATCCGCCTCCACGTCATCGTGCGCGAAACGGCGGAGGAAGCGTGGCGCGAGGCGGCCAAGCTGATCGAGCACGTCGACGATGTCACGATCGCCGAAGCGCAGCGCGCCTTTGCCCGGATGGACTCGGTCGGGCAGAACCGCATGGCGGCGCTGCACGGCGGTCGGCGCGACAAACTGGAAGTCTCCCCCAACCTGTGGGCCGGCGTCGGCCTGGTGCGCGGCGGTGCCGGGACCGCGCTCGTCGGCGATCCCGAAACCGTGGCGGAGCGGATGCGCGAGTACATGGCCGCCGGCATCGACAGCTTCATCATGTCCGGCTATCCTCACCTGGAGGAAGCCTACCGTTTCGCCGAACTGGTGCTGCCGCGCCTGCCGCTCGCCGCCGGAACGATCCCGCCGCGCACCGGCACCACCCACCGCGGGCCGTTCGGCGAGATGATCGGCAACAGCGGTTCGCCGGGGCACAGGTCCGAGCCTGCCGGCGCGCGTGTCGCGGCGTCCTGACCTGCGGCCTTGGAACTGCGGACACGGGATTTCCGAACATGCTGGAACGGACGGTCTTCTCCACCGTGTCCCCCTCTGTGGAGAGAAGGCGGGGCCCGACGCGGCGCGGCCTTCTCGCCGCCTCGGCTGCGGCGGCGGTGTTCGCCCCGACGATCCTGCGGGCGGCCACGCCGACCCTGCGCGTCGGCTACCAGAAATACGGCAACCTGCTGCTCCTGAAGGCCAGCGGCCTCCTCGAAGACAAGCTGGCGCCGCTCGGCATCCGCGTGGAATGGAAGCAGTTCATCGCCGGTCCGGCGCTGATGGAGGCGCTCGGTGCCGGCGCCATCGATGTCGGCAGCGCCGGCGAAACCCCGCCGATCTTCGCCCAGGCCGCCAACGTCCCCCTCGTCTACCTCGGTGCCGAGCCGCCGGCACCGCGCGGCGAGGCGGTGCTGGTGCGCGCCGACTCGCCCATCACCGACCTCGCCGGGCTCAAGGGTAAAAAGGTCAGCTTCAACAAGGGATCCAATGTGCACTACCTGTTTGTGCAGGCGATGGCTAAGGCCGCGCTGGCGCCGAACGAGGTTGAGCCGGTCTACCTGTCGCCGGCCGACGGCCGCGCCGCCTTCGAGCGCGGCAGCGTCGACGCCTGGGTGATCTGGGATCCCTTCCTCGCCGCCGCGCAGGCGAGCGGGCGCACCCGCGTGCTGGCCGACGGCATCGGGCTCGCCGCCAACCAGCAGTTCTACCTCGGCACGCGGCGCTTCGGCGATGCCACCGTGCTGTCCGCCTTTCGCGACGCCGTCGCCGCCATCGATGCCCGCGTGACGGCCGACCCCGACGCCGCCTCGCGCCTGCTGGCGCCGGCCATCGGCCTGCCCGAACAGGTCGTGTCGGTCGCGGTGAAGCGTCAAAGCTACGCCGTGCGGGCGATGGACGCAGGGCTCGTCGCCGACCAGCAGCGCATCGCCGACACCTTCTTCAAGCTCGGCCTGATCCCCAAGGCGATCAAGGTGTCCGACGCGATCGCGTGAAGGTCAGGGCGGCCGGTTCGCCCGCCCCACCAGATCGCCGATCTCCTCGATCCGTTCGAACAAGAACGTCGGCCCCCGTGCCCGCAGCGCGGCGGCGCTGGCATAGCCCCATGTCACCGCGCCCGAGGCGACGCCGACGCTCTCGGCCGCCTCGATGTCGCGGATTTCGTCGCCGATCGCCAGCACCGCCGCCGTCGGCAGGCCGGTGCGCCGCAGCAGGCGCCGCATCTTCACGGCCTTGCCGAACAGCGAGGCGCCGCAGGCGAAATGCGCGACGCGGGCGCTCAGCGCCGGACCGAGGATGCGGCGCACGTTGGCCTCGGCGTTGGAGCTGACGATGGCGATCGCCACGCCGGCCCGGTCGAGCTCGCACAGCAGGGTGTCGACGCCGGGAAACAGCGCGATCGAAGCGATATCGCCGGCCATCAGGCGGCGCATGTGGCGGGCGATGAAGGGCAGCTTCCAGCGGGCGACGCCGAGGCGGCGCAGCATCGCGCGGGTGTCCTCGCCGCGCATCGCCTCCCACTCGTCGTGCCCGGCTTGGTCGCTCCCGATTTGGCGGAAGCGGTAGCGACGGGCGACGCCGTTCAACGCACCGGCGAACCAGCCGGCGCTGTCGGCCAGCGTGCCGTCGACGTCGAGGATGACGAGAGCGTAGGGCAGGCGCTCGGGCCACCCGGTGCGATGCTTCAGCGCTTCGCGTTGCGCCGGTCGCGCTTGGCCAGCGTGCGCAGCCGCAGCGCGTTGAGCTTGATGAAGCCCGCCGCGTCGCGATGGTCGTAGGCCACCGCCCCTTCCTCGAAGGTCACGAGGTCCTGGTCGTAGAGTGAGTTCGGCGACGAGCGGCCGATCAGGATCACGTTGCCCTTGTAGAGCTTCAGCCGCACCTGGCCCGACACCGGCTCCTGGCTCTTGTCGATCAGGCACTGCAGCATCTCGCGCTCGGGCGAGAACCAGAAGCCGTTGTAGATCAGCTCGGCGTAGCGCGGCATCAGCTCGTCCTTCAAGTGCGCCGCGCCGCGGTCGAGCGTGATCTGCTCGATGCCGCGGTGGGCCACGGCGAGGACCGTGCCGCCGGGCGTTTCGTACATGCCGCGGCTCTTCATGCCGACGAAGCGGTTCTCCACGAGGTCGAGGCGGCCGATGCCGTTGGCGCGGGCCAGCTCGTTGAGCCGGGTCAGCAGGGTGGCCGGCGACATCGCCGCGCCGTCGACCGCGGTGGGGTCGCCGCGCTCGAAGTCGATCGTGATGACGGTCGGCTTGTCCGGCGCGTCTTCCGGCGAGATGGTGCGGGAATACACGTAGTCCGGCACCTCGACCGCCGGATCCTCCAGCACCTTGCCCTCGGAGGAGGCGTGCAGCAGGTTGGCGTCGACGGAGAAGGGCGCCTCGCCGCGCTTGTCCTTGGCGATCGGGATCTGGTTCTTCTCGGCGAAGTCGAGCAGCGCGGTGCGCGAGGTGAGGTCCCACTCCCGCCAGGGGGCGATCACCTTGATGTCGGGCTCCAGCGCGTAATAGGCGAGCTCGAAGCGGACCTGATCGTTGCCCTTGCCCGTCGCCCCGTGGCACACCGCGTCGGCGCCGACTTGCCTCGCGATCTCGATCTGCTTCTTGCCGATCAGCGGCCGGGCGATGGAAGTGCCCAGCAGGTAGCAGCCCTCGTACTGCGCGTTGGCGCGGAACATCGGGAACACGTAGTCGCGCACGAACTCCTCGCGCAGGTCCTCGATGAAGACGTTCTCCGGCTTGATGCCGAGCAGGATCGCCTTGTCGCGCGCCGGCCCCAGCTCCTCGCCCTGGCCGAGGTCGGCGGTGAAGGTCACCACCTCGCAGCCGTAGGTGGTTTGCAGCCATTTCAGGATGATCGAGGTGTCGAGCCCCCCGGAATAGGCGAGAACAACGCGCTTGATCTTCTCGTTCATGCTTCCCGACCCATCCTGACCTTGCGGCTCGACCCAGCAAGGCATGGGCCGCGCGCGACGGCCCAAGTCAAGCTGCCGGGGTCAAGCTGCCGGGGTCAAGCTGTCGGGGTCAAGCTGTCGGGGTCAAGCTGTTGAACGCGGGCGACCGAGGGCCGGCCGCAGGCTCAGGCGGCTTTCAGCTCCTTCAACTCCGCGAGCCCGCTGTTGCCGTCGGCGTAGGCCCGGGTGAAGCTCGGCCGCTCCTTCCAGCGCTTCCAATAGGCATCGATGTGCTCGAAGCGCTCGTCGAGCGCGGTGTCGTTGCCGGGGTATTTGCCGAAGGCGATCGCCGTGCACAGCGTGATGTCGCTGAAGGTCGGGGCATCGCCGCCGAGCAGCCAGGGACGTCCGTCGGCGAGGTGCGCGTCGACCTTGGCGGCATGAACCATCGCCTGCGCCCGGCAATACTCGCCCCAGGCGGGGTTGTGCACCGGCTCCAGCTTGAAGCCGAGCCCTTCCTTGTAGACGTGGAACATCGTGACGATGCGATACAGCACGTGGGTGTAGACCCTCGCGTCCCACATCATGTCGGCCGCCTGTTCCTGTGCCGTCTCGCCGGTCACCTTGCGGCCGGGGAAGCTCAGGTCGAGGTAGCGGGCGATGGCGGCCGATTCCGCGAGGAAGCTGCCGTCGGGGAGCGCCAGGGTCGGCGTTTCGCCCCACGGGTTCATCTTCAGGTGCGGCCACTGCCGCTGTTGGCCGCCGGGCGCCATGTCGTAGATCACTTCGTCCAGCTCGCCGGCGATGCCTTTCTCGTGAGCAAACAGGCGGACCCTCTGCGGGTTGGGGAAGGCGGAGGGGCTGGTGTAGATCCTCAAGCGCGGCATGCTCATTGGTCTCCGGTGGGGCGTGCCGCATTATCTATGGCGGCGTCGGGGTCTTGGAGAGGGCCAGCGGCCGGCAGGCCAGCACGACCAGGATCGAGATCAGGCTCGCCGCGCAGACGTCCGACAGGAAGTGCGCGCCCAGCGCCATGCGCCAGCCCCCCGTGAGAACGGCGAAGGCGAAGGCCGCCGCGACCGCCGCGCCGCGCCATGGCTGGGGCGCCAAACTCGCCGGGGCCAGCGTCCAGGCGGCCAGCGCCGTCTCGCCCGAGGGAAAGGAACAATCGTGCCGGCAGGCGCCGTCGAAGCGGCTCCACGGCCGGAACGCGTTCGCCCCGCCGAACTCGCTCAAGGCGCGGGGCCTGGGGCGATGCGACACCTCCTTCAGCGTGGCGTGCACGGTCAGGCCGGGCCCGGCATAGAGGCTGAGCAGGAGGAACAGCAGCGAGCCCGGGCCAAGCCGCGGGACGCCGGGTCGCGCCGACGCCAGGAGGAGCACGGCGAGGAGCACGAAAGGCAGCGCCCACAGCGTGTAGCGCAGGGCGATACCGCCCGGCGTGTCGCCGATGAAGTGTCCGGGCCTGTCGAGGAAAAGCCGGGCGACGTCGACATCGAGGCCGGGTCGCAGGATCAGCACGATCAGCGCGAGGGCCAACACGGCGGCAAAGGCGAGGCAGGTTTTCAGCACCCCCGCTCCATGCCGCAGCGAGCGCCGCGACGCCAGACCTGCGCGGCCGCTCGACGGGACAAGCTTGCTTGGCGGCCTTATATCCAGGCGATGCTGTCACCCGCCGAAATCGAGCGCTACGCCCGCCACCTCGTGCTGCGCGACATCGGCGGCCCCGGCCAGCAGAAGCTCAAGGCGGCACGGGTGCTGGTGATCGGCGCCGGCGGCCTCGGGTCGCCGTTGATCCAGTACCTCGCCGCCGCCGGGGTCGGCACGCTGGGCCTCGTGGACGACGACCTCGTGGCGCTGTCGAACCTGCAGCGCCAAGTCCTCCATGGCACGCCGGACGTGGGCCGGCGCAAGGTCGAGAGCGCGGCCGAGGCGGTCGCTAGGCTCAACCCGCACGTCCGGGTCGACGCGATGCCGATCCGGCTGACCGACGGCAATGCGCGCGAACTGGTACGCGGCTGGGACGTGGTGGCGGACGGGTCCGACAATTTCACCACCCGCTACGCCGTATCGGATGCCTGCTTCTTCGAGGCGAGGCCGCTGGTGAGCGCGGCGGTCGGCTCGTTCGACGCCTCGCTGACGACCCTGCGGCCCTTCGAGCGCGCGCCGGGCGGCGGAGCGCCCAACCCGACCTACCGCTGCCTTTTTCCCGCGCCGCCGCCCGCAGGCAGCGTGCCGACCTGCGTCGAGGCCGGCGTGCTCGGGGCCCTGACCGGGATCCTTGGCGCGATGATGGCGATGGAGGTGGTCCGTGAGATCATCGGCTTCGGCGAGGGTCTCGTCGGCCGGCTTCTCCTCGTGGATGCTTTGTCGATGCGGTTCGAGACCCTGACGTATGGCTGGGACCCGTCGAACCCGCTCAGCGGGACCGGGCGAACCGATCGATCAAGCGACTGAGAGCGATAATAAGTAAGGGGCCGGCTCGCGCCGACCCCTCGAACGAACTGGCAGTCGGTTCAGTAGCGGTCGCGCGGACCGTTGTCACGATCATAGGCGCTGCGCCCCTCGTAAGTCCGACGCCCACGGTACTCGTCGCGACCGCGGTAAGCATCACGATCCCGATCGTAACCACGATGTATTCCCGAATCAACGCCGACGCCGCCCGGCCCGATATACAATCCCTGAGCAAATACGGGCAGCGCAGCGGTCGTACCGACGCCAATCAAAGCGGCCATAAGTAGGTGACGCATCTTTATCTCCTTCTTGGATCTGGGGACTGAACATGTCGGTGGGGCGTTCGGTTCCTTCGGGCGCGGCGCGGGATAGGCTAATGCGACATCGATCCGGAAACCCGCCTTGCCCCTTGCGACAGGTTTCGGGCCGTTCCGCGCGACATTTGGACACCTTTGAACAGCTGAAGGGGTTGGGACGCAGCCTGCGCGGGGCCGGTGCGGGATCGAGATGTGTACCTTCCGGCCAAAACGATTATATGCCGGCCATGACCGACGCCCCTGCCACAGACGCCCCCCTGATCGACGTCATCGCCGATGCTGCGGCAGAAGCCACGGTGGCCGACGCCACGGCCGTGAAGGGAAAGCGCGGCCGCGGCAACCTGCGCGCCCTGCTGCCGATCCTGCCCTACGCGGTTCGCTACCGCGCCCGCATCGCCGGGGCGTTCCTGTCGCTGGTCGCGGCCTCGGCGGCGACGCTGGTGGTGCCGGTCGCGATCCGGCGCATCGTCGACTTCGGCTTCACCTCGGAAAAGTCGGGGCTCATCAACTCCTACTTCATCGCCATGCTGGCCGTCGCCGCCGTGCTCGCGCTGGCGTCGGGAGCCCGCTACTTCTTCGTGATGACGCTGGGTGAGCGGATCGTGTCGGACCTGCGTTCGGACGTGTTCCGCCACCTGACCCGGCTCGACGCGCCCTTCTACGATACCGCGCGCGTCGGCGAGCTGATCTCGCGGCTGACGGCCGATACCACCCAGCTGAAGTCCTCCTTCGGCTCGTCGGCCTCGGTGCTACTGCGCAACCTGTTCCTGTTCGTGGGATCGTTCGTGCTGATGTTCGCCACCGCGGCCAAGCTGTCGGCCTTTGTCTTCGTGGTGCTGCCGGTGATCGTGCTGCCGCTCGTCGCCTCCGGGCGGATCGTGCGCAGGCGCTCGCGCGCGGCGCAGGACACGCTGGCCGACGCCACCGCCTACGCCGCCGAAAGCCTCGGCGCGGTGCGGGCGATGCAGGCCTACAATGCCCAGGGCACCACGGCCGGCCGCTTCGCCGAGGCGGTTGAAACGGCGTTCGACGCCTCGAAGCGGGCCATCGCCGCCCGCGCGACCCTGACGGCGGTGGTGATCCTGCTCGTCACCGGCTCGATCGTGCTGGTGCTGTGGTTCGGGGCGCACGATGTGCTCGCCGGGCGCATGACCGGCGGCCAGCTTTCGCAGTTCGTGCTCTACGCCGTTCTCGGCGCTTCTTCGCTTGGCCAGCTCAGCGAGGTGTGGGGCGAGCTCGTGTCCGCCGCCGGTGCCGCCGACCGCATCGGCGAGATCCTCCGCATCGAGCCGCGCATCGTCGCCCCGGCGGTGCCGGCCGTGCTGCCGATCCCGGCGCAGGGGCTGCTCGCCTTCGAGGACGTGAGCTTCGCCTATCCCGGACGCAAGCGCGCGACCAAGGACGAGACGGCGGAGGCGCCGGCGCTGCGCGACCTCGCCTTCACCGTGCGCCCGGGCGAGACGGTGGCGATCGTCGGGCCCTCGGGGGCCGGCAAGACGACGCTGTTCCAGCTGCTGCTGCGCTTCTACGATCCCGGCGCCGGGCGCATCCTGTACGACGGCATCGACATCCGCACCCTCGATCCGGCCGACCTGCGCGCCCACATCCGCAGCGTGCCGCAGGAGCCGGTGATCTTCGGCCTGTCCGTGCTCGACAACATCCGCTACGGCCGGCCGGAGGCTTCGCTCGCCGCCGTGCGCCGGGCGGCCGAGCAGGCGGCGGCCGACGGCTTCATCCGCGCCCTGCCCGACGGCTACGACACCGTGATCGGCGAGCGCGGCCTCAACCTGTCCGGCGGCCAGCGCCAGCGCCTCGCCATCGCCCGCGCGATCCTGGTCGCGGCGCCGGTCCTGCTGCTCGACGAGGCTACCTCGTCGCTTGATGCGGAAAGCGAGACCCTGGTGCAGGGCGCGCTGGAGAAGCTGATGACGACCCGCACCACCCTGGTGATCGCCCACCGCCTCGCCACAGTGCTGAAAGCCGACCGCATCCTGGTGCTGGACAACGGCCGCATCGTGGAAGAAGGCACGCACCGCACGCTGCTGGCGCAGAACGGGCTCTACGCCCGCCTCGCCAAGCTGCAGTTCGAGTCGCACGCCGATGCGGCAGAATAAGCGTCGCATCGGATCGATCCGAAAGCGAGGGCGCACCTTTCGGCTCGATGCTCTCGACCTTGTCCGGCAGGCGGACATCCTCCGTCGACCTACCGGAAGGCTAGAGCACCGGACCCGAAATCGGATCCGGTTCGATGCTCTAAGTCGCTGTGC
>CALMGA010000063.1 GCA_937863205.1 uncultured Beijerinckiaceae bacterium
ATCCCCGGCTCGTTTCTCCCCTAATGGAAGTTGCGGCCCTTGGGCAGGACCTGCCGAAGGCCGGCTTCGGGCTGGTTGTCGACTGTATCGAAGAGCTGGGGCAGGCTGGCCCGTTCGGCCGCCCGCTGCGCGGCTTGGCGCGCTTGACGGCCGTTGGGCACCGGGCGGCGCAGCGGCGGTCGCGCTTCGTCCCGCATTTCGGCGTCCCGGCCGGCCGCGCTCACGCCCGGCCGCGACAGCAGGCCGAGCAGGCGGGTGAGGTCGTCGGCCCGGTCGGCGATCACATGAATCACGCCGTCCTCGCCGCGACCGTCGCGCTGCACCCGCCCGGTGACCGAGATGAAGCGGGCCCCGATCACCACCGGGCGCAGCGCTTCGAACAGCTTCGGCCAGACGATGATGTTGCTCACCCCCGTTTCGTCCTCCAGCGTCAGGAAGATCGTGCCCTTGGCCGAGCCCGGGCGCTGGCGAACCAGCACGAGGCCGGCCACCGTGACCCTGGCGCCATCGGGATGGTGGGCGAGCGCCTCCGCCGTCACGAAACCGGGCAGCTGGTCGCGCACGAAGGCGACCGGGTGCGCCTTCAAACTCAGCGACAGGTGGCGGTAGTCTTCCACCACGTGCTGGCCCAGCGGCATCGGCGGCAGCCTCGCTTCCGGCTCCAGCTCGACGAAGCTCAGCGCCTTGAGCAGCGGCAGGTCGTCCTTGTCGCCGGCGCGGTTGAGCCCGCGCACGATCCACAGGGCTTCGCGGCGGTCGAGGCCGAGCGAGTGGAAGGCATCCGCCTCGGCGAGGCGCGCCAGCACCGCCGGCGTCAGGCCCGAGCGCAGCCACAGGTCGCGCACGGAATCAAAGCCGCCGGCGGGACCGGCCTCGCGCGCGGCGACCAGCCGGTCGACGTCGGTTCTGGCCAGGCCCTTGACTTGCCGGAAGCCGAGGCGGATCGCATGGGTGCCCAGGATGTCGCCGGCCCGCGGCGCGTGGCGGGCATGGACGGGTTGCGCTTCCACATCGCAGCCCAGTTGGCCGCCCGCCTGGGTCGAGGGCACGAACAGGGTGCAGTCCCACTCCGAGAAGTTGACGTCGACCTCGGCCACGGCGACGCCGTGGTCGCGAACGTCGCGCACGATCTGGGCGGGGGCATAGAAGCCCATCGGCTGGGCATTGAGCAGCGCGCAGGCGAACACGTCGGGATAGCGGCACTTCATCCAGGCCGAGGCGTAGACGAGCAGGGCGAAGGAGGCAGCGTGCGCTTCGGGGAAGCCGTAGGTGCCAAAGCCCTCGATCTGCTTGAAGCAGTTCGCCGCGAACTCCTCCGGATAGTCGTTGGCGACCATTCCCTTCACGAAGCGGTCGCGCAGGGTCGAGATGGTGCCGACCCGCTTGAACGTCGCCATCGCCCGGCGCAGACGGTCGGCCTCGCCCGGCGTGAAGCCGGCGGCTCGAATCGCGATCTGCATCGCCTGCTCCTGGAACAGCGGCACGCCCAGCGTCTTGCCCAGCACCGCTTCCAAGGCGGGCGAGGGGTAGACGACCTTCTCCTTGCCGGTGCGGCGGCGGAGGTAGGGATGCACCATGTCGCCCTGGATCGGGCCGGGGCGCACGATCGCCACCTCGATCACGAGGTCGTAGAAGCACGCCGGCTTGAGCCGCGGCAGCATGGACATCTGCGCCCGGCTCTCGATCTGGAACACGCCGATGGTATCGGCTTTCCCGATCATCGCGTAAACGGCAGGATCTTCGGCGGGCAGCGTGTCCAGGGCGAGAGGGCGGCCGTAGTGCCGCGCAAGCAGGTCGAAGCCGCCGCGCAGCGCCGACAGGATGCCCAGCGCCAGCACGTCCACCTTGAGGATGCCGAGCGCGTCGAGGTCGTCCTTGTCCCATTCCACGGTGGTGCGCCCGTCCATCGCCGCGTTGGCGATCGGCATCACCGCGTCGAGGCGCGAGCGGGTGATGACGAAGCCGCCGGTGTGCTGCGACAGGTGGCGGGGGAAGCCGGTCAGCTCGCGCGCCAAGGCGATCACCTTGCTGAGCCCCGCTTCGCTGGGGTCCATGCCGGCGCGGCGCGCCCCGGCTTCGTCCACCGATCCCTCGCTCCACGCCCAAACGGTGGCGGCGAGCGCCCCGATGGCGTCCTCCGACAGGCCGAACGCCTTGCCGACCTCGCGGATGGCCGAGCGCGCGCGATAGGTCACCACCGTCGCCGTCAGCGCCGCCCGCTCGCGGCCGTAGCGGCGGTAGATGTACTGCATCACCTCCTCGCGCCGCTCGTGCTCGAAGTCGACGTCGATGTCGGGCGGTTCGTCGCGCTCGGTCGAGATGAAGCGCTCGAACAGCAGGGTCGACTTGCCCAGCGGGTCGACGTCGGTGATGCCGAGGCAGTAGCACAGCGTCGAATTGGCGGCCGAGCCGCGGCCCTGGCACAGGATCTTCTCGTGCCTGGCGTGGCGCACGATGTCGTGCACGGTCAGGAAGTAGGGGGCGTAGTTCTTGGCGGCCACAAGGTCGAGTTCGTGGGCGATGGCCTGCGTGACCACCGCCGGCACGCCTTCGGGGTAGCGTTCGGGCGGGAAGCGCCGGCGTGCGCCCTCCGCCGCGAAGGCGGTCAGCGCCTCCTGCGGCGAGGCGTATCCTTCGCGCAGTTCTTCCGGGTAGTCGTTGCCCAGTTCGTCCAGCGAGAAGGCGAGGCCGTCGCCGAAGCGCAGGGTTTCCCCGACCGCTTCGGGCGCCTCGGCGAACAGCCGGCGCATCTCGTCGGCCGGCTTCAGGTGGCGCTCGGCATTGGCGGCGAGCTTGCGGCCGGCCTGCGGCAGCGTGGTCGCGTGGCGGATGCAGGTGAGCACGTCGAGCAGTTCGCGCCGGGCGGGATCATGCATCACCACGTCGTTGGTCGCGAGCAGCGGCAGCCGCAGACGCTCGGCGAGCTTGCGGCGCTTGAGTAGGTCGCCGCGCATCGTCGGCCCGTAGTCCATCACGGCACCGATCCACAGCCTGTCGGGAAAGGCCGCGGCCAATCTGTCCAAAGGCTGGCGATCCGGGGGCTGGCGGTCTTTCGCGGGATCCGGGGCCGGATCCTCGCTGCGGCCGGCCACCGGAAATGGGATGATGCGGGGATCAACCGGGCCGCCCGGCTCCGGCGTCGGTGCCGCCGCCGCTTCGCGTGGGCTCGCGGTCCAGGATTCGATCTCGCCGGGCTCGCCATCTTCGGCGCCGTCGGCAAGGACGGCGAAGCGCCGCTCGGCCAGCCGCGCCTCGATCGCGGGATCAAAGGTCGAGACCGGCAGGGCGATGAGCTGCAGGTCTTCGCCCCAGTGCAGCAGATCGGCGATCGTGAGAAGGCAGGCACCCTTGCGCGCACGGGCGTTGCCGGTGGTGAGCAGGCGGGTGAGCCGGCCGTAGCCGGCGCGGTTGCGGGGGTAGGCTAGGATGTCGGGGGTGCCGTCGCAGAACACCAGCCGGCTGCCGGGCTGCACCCGCAGGCCTTGCGCTCCTTCCTTGTTGTGGCGAAGGAACAGGTGCGCGCGCACCACGCCGGCCAGCGAGTTGCGGTCGGCGATGCCGATCGCGGCGAGGCCGAGCATGATGGCCTGGGCGACCAGCTCCTCGGGATGCGAGGCGCCGCGCAGGAACGAGAAGTTGCTGGTCGCCGCCCATTCGGCGAAGTCGCCGGTTTCGGCGAAGCGAATCATGGCAGAGCCCCCACGGGCCGCTCCTAGAGCATTGGACCGAAAAGTGCGAAGCGGTTTTCGGATTATCCGATGCGGCACAATAAGTTAGAGCATCGAGCCGGACCCGTTCCAGGGTCCGATGCTCTGGATCACGGCGGGGCGAAGCGCATCCGATTGCGCCGAGCGGCCGCGATCCGCAAGCCCCGTCCCGCGACCTTGGTTCCGCCAGCCCCACGTCAGGCGAAGAAACCGTGGACGTACCAGAGCGGTTCCGGCACTTCGCGGTACAGGCCGTCGCGGAACAACCAGAACCGGCGCCCGGTCGTGTCCTCGGCGCGGAAATAATCGCGGGTCAGGCCCGGGCTCGCGCTGCCCCGCGCCCACCATTCCGGCGCGATGCGTTCGGGTCCCTCGATGGCGGCGACGTGGTGCACGACGCGACGCCAGCGGAAGCGCAGCGGCGGTCCGTCGGGTACGGCGGCGATGGCCTTGATGGGCTCCGGCCGTTCCAGCAGCCGTATCGGCCGCTCGGGCAGGGTGTCCAGCCGCTGCTCGGAAGCCCAATCCTCGAGGGCGATCACCGGAAGGGCGGCCCCGCGCGAGCGCGCTCTCGGGCGCCGGGGAGTCCTGCCGGAATCTCGGCCGGGATCAGGTGGCGCCGCCTCCGGCCGATGCGCGTCGGCGATCTGCAGCCGCACGACCCTGCGCAGGCCGAAGCGGGCGCCGAGCCGATCGAGGAGGTCGGCCAGTTCCGCCGTTCGCGACCCTTCGCCGGCTCCGCCATCGAGCATCGGCTCGGTGTCGTCGAGCCGCTCGGCCGAAAGGGCTGCCAGGCGCACCATTTCGAAGCCGTAGCCGGGATCGAAGCCGTCGCCGCTCTCGTCGGCCGAGTGCAGCCGTTCGCGAAACAGCCGCGCCATCGCGTGGGGGTCGCGCAGCGGGCGGCCGGTCCCGGCCTCGACGTGGCGCACGGCGCCATCGACGCGAAACAGCGAAACGTGCAGCCGCCGCGCACCCTCGCCGTGGCGGGCCAGCAGCCCGCACAGGTCGAAGGCCAGCGCCAGGATCGTGCCCTCGACGTCCTCGCGCCGCGACAGGCCCTCGATGAAGCGCCGCTCGGCGACGAAGGCCGGCGCGGGAAAGCGCGGCGAGATCGGCTCGCGCACCAGGCCGAGCAGCGCATCGAGGCGGCGGTGCGGCTCCGGGCCGAAGCGCGCCGCGATCGGTGCGCGCGGGCGCAGCATGAGGTCGCCGATGCGACGCAAACCGGCCTGAGCCAGGGGCGCCAAGGTCGTTTCGTCGAGGCGCAGGGCGGAAAGCGGCAGGGGAGCGAACATCCGGGCTCGCCCGGCCGGATCCGTGTCGGCCTCGATGGCGAGTTGCTTGCCGCTGCGGGCCAGCGCCCAGGCCGCCCCGGCCGTGCCGGCGATCGCGACGCGGGCGGCGAAGCCCCGGCCGGCGAGGCGGCCCAGCATCGCCTTCGCCAAAGCCGACTCGCCGCCGTGGAGGTGTGCCGCTCCCGTGATGTCGAGAACCGCCCCGTCGAGCCCGGCGGGGGCGGCGAGCGGGGTGAAGCGGCGGCACCAGGCGCCCAGGGCGGACAGGGCGGCACGGGCGCCGGCGGGGGCGGCCGGGCGCACGGCGAGGCCGGGGTGCATTGCGCGGGCGTCGGCGAGGGCTGCCGCCGGCTTCAGGCCGAGCGCGCGGGCACGGGCGTCGAGCGCCACCAGCCGGAAGGCCCCCTTCGCCTTGCCAACCGTGACCAGGGGAGCAAGGAGCGCCGGCTCGCCCTCATGGTACGCGCCGCCCGTCGCGGTTTCGCGGCGCCGGATCAGATCGGTCGCGAGAGTGGGCAGGTGAAGGGACAGGATGCGCATCACAAAACCATGCTTTTTCGTGATCCCACACGAGGGGCTGGAACGTGTCGTGGTCGACGGCTTCGGGAGCGCCGGCCGGTCCGGCCCGGATGCGGGCGAGGCGCACGGACCAGGCGGCGCGTCCGGGCAGGGGCGTCAAGGGCGGGCCGGCGGGCGCGGTCCGCAGGGG
>CALMGA010000064.1:0-369 GCA_937863205.1 uncultured Beijerinckiaceae bacterium
GCGATCGATGTCGCCGCCGGGCTCGCCGCCGTCGCCGTTGAGCACGACTGGACCCGACCGGAGATCGAAGAGTCGGGTGCCTTCGTCATCGAGAACGGCCGCCATCCCGTGGTGGAACAGGCGCTGAAGGCGCAGGGCACGCCCTTTGTCGCCAACGGCTGCGACCTGTCGGCCAACCTCGCCGGAGGCACGGTCGCGGTGGTCACCGGCCCCAACATGGCTGGCAAATCGACCTTCCTGCGCCAGAACGCGCTGATCGCCGTGCTGGCGCAGGCCGGCTCGTTCGTGCCGGCGAGCCGGGCGGTGATCGGCTTGGTCGACCGGCTGTTCTCGCGCGTCGGCGCCGCCGACGACCTCGCCCGCGGGCGC
>CALMGA010000064.1:379-9477 GCA_937863205.1 uncultured Beijerinckiaceae bacterium
CGCCCTGGCGGCCGCCCTGCTCGCCAGCTCGGCGATGATCTCGTGCCCGGCGCGCGCCGCCGACGATCTGGCGCGCGGGCGATCGACCTTCATGGTCGAGATGGTGGAAACGGCGGCGATCCTCAACCGCGCCACGCCGGCCTCGCTCGTCATCCTCGACGAGATCGGGCGGGGCACGGCGACCTTCGACGGCCTGTCCATCGCCTGGGCGGTCATGGAGCACCTGCACGAGAAGAACCGCTCGCGCGCCCTGTTCGCCACCCATTTCCACGAGCTGACGCAGCTCTCGCGACGCCTCAACCGGCTCACCAACCTGACCACCCGCGTTGCCGACTGGCACGGCGACGTGGTCTTCCTGCACGACGTGGTGCCCGGCGCCGCCGACCGCTCCTACGGCATCCAGGTCGCCAAGCTCGCCGGCCTGCCGGCCGCCGCCGTGCGCCGCGCCCGGGCGCTGCTGGCCGAGCTGGAAGCCGGCGAACGCGGCGCCCGCCGCCTCGCCGACCTGCCGCTCTTCGCCAATGCGGCGCACCGGCACAGCGATGGCGATGGCGATGGGGACGGCGAGCCGCTGGACGCGAGCCCGGCGGCACCCGACCCCCTGCGCCCCGACCCCTTGCGCATGGCGCTCGACGCGATCGATCCCAACGCGCTGAGCCCGCGCGAGGCGATCGAGGCGCTTTACGGTCTCAAGACCTTGCGCGAGGGCGAGAGCTGAGGGGACCACCCCCGACTATGCCCTCTGCAACTTAAATTCTGCCTCGGCATTGCGGGAGCGTAACTTTGAAAGGTACAGCATGACACTCGGCAAGACTTTCGCCACGCTCGCTGCTTCGGCTCTCCTCTTCGCCGCGCCGGCCGCCTTCGCGCAGAGCGCGGGGACTTCGTACACGGGGACGAGCAACGGCCAGCAGGGCACTCCGGGCAGCAGCGCGACGGGAAGCTCCAGCTCGACGTCGGGTGCCGGAACGGTCAACCCCGGCGGCGTTTCGGGCACGGAAGCCGGCAAGACCACGGCGACCGGCGGCAACGTCGGCGGGCCGGCCGGACGCAACTGAACCCGCCGGCTTCAGCCGGGATAGCGGGGCGGCCGGCCTAATCTGCCGGCCATTTCGTTTTTGAAACGCGGCACGCATTTGTCCACCGCTGTTGCCGCCCCGGCGGTTCGCAGCCGCGGCCGGCCGTGCAACCTTGTGACGTCGTCGTGAACGTTCGCGGCGCTTGGCTTTGGGAGGCTGGGACATGGGGCTGATTCTGATCATTCTGGTTATCTTGTTGCTGGGCGGCGGCGGGGGCTACTACGGTCATCGCGGCGGCTATTACGGGAACGGCGGCCTTGGCATCGTCGGCATCGTCGTGATCGTGCTGGTGGTGCTGGTGCTGTTTCGCGGGAACAGCTTCGGCCTTTGATCACGCCCGCCAGGGCAAGATCCGTCTCCGCGCGACAATGCGCGGAGCCGACCCGTTTGGAGCGGCCCGCGGGCGGCAGAAGGAAATTGCCAACCTGCGGGTAAGGGTTGGCCGGCGGTTGCGCGCGGCGGGAAAGGAACTTAGCTAGAAGCTCCCGGAGCATCCGCCGAAAGTGATATGAGCAAGTTCATCGAAGAGCGCGTGGTCGGCGTCCACCATTGGACGGATAGCCTGTTCTCCTTTCGCACGACCCGCAATCCGGCCTTCCGCTTCCGCAGCGGCGAGTTCACCATGATCGGCATCCCCGTCGAGGGAAAGCCGCTGCTGCGTGCCTACAGCGTCGCCAGCGCGCACTACGCCGAAGAACTCGAATTCTTCTCGATCAAGGTGCAGAACGGTCCACTGACCTCGCGCCTCCAGCACCTCAAGGAGGGCGACCCCGTTCTGGTCAGCGTCAAGCCGACCGGCACCCTCGTTCTCGACAACATCGCGCCGGGCAAGCACCTCTACCTGCTCGGGACGGGAACGGGACTGGCGCCGTTCCTGTCGCTGATCAGGGATCCGGAAACCTACGAACGCTTCGAAAAGATTATCGTTGTCCACGGCGTCCGCTTCGCCAGGGATCTCGCCTACGGCGAATACATCACGCAGGTTCTCCCCTCGGACGAGTTCCTCGGCGACATGGTGCGCGAGCAGCTCATCTATTATCCGACCGTGACCCGCGAACCGTTCCGCAACCAGGGCCGCATCACGGCGCTGATGGAGTCGGGCAAGCTGTTCGCCGACATCGGCCTGCCGCCGATGAGCGTGGAGAACGATCGATTCATGCTGTGCGGAAGCCCGCAGATGCTGGCCGACGTGCGCGCCCTGCTCGATGGGCGGCACTACAGCGAGGGCAATCACGGCGAGCAGGGCCACTTCGTCATCGAGCGGGCCTTCGTGGACAAATAACGGATCCCACAAGCGGCAGACCGGGCCGGCAAGCCGCGGCTCGAACCATCGCTGCGTCCCGCCGTTTCTGCTGCGGGAGGCAACCATGCTTGAGAACGTTCCCGCCGCGATCGGCCAAGCCCTGAGTTCCATCCGGCCGGGCCTGGGCAAGCTCGTTTACGCCCGCGACGATCTCGCCGCCCCGGAAAGCCTGCGCGTCACGAGCGAAGCCTTCGCTGCGGCGGGCGCGATCCCGTCCCGCTTCACCGAGGACGGGGCCAAGGTGTCGCCGCCGCTGCGTTTCGCCGACATTCCCGTCGGCACGCGATCGCTCGCCCTCGTCGTGGAGGACGCCGACAGTCCGACGCCGTTCCCGCTCTGCCACGCGCTGGCGTGGAACGTCGAGGGTCGGGACGGCGGCTTCCAGGAGGCGGCGCTCGACGGTGATGCCATGCCGCCCGCGCGGCGCGGTGCCGTATATGGCAAGAACTCGTTCATGAAGACGGGCTGGCTGCCGCCGGACCCGCCGACCGGGCACGGCCCGCACCGCTATTGCTTCCAGCTCTTCGCACTCGCCATCGTGCCCGAACTTGAGGAAGGGTCGGGCCGCAGCGCCCTGGTCGAGGCGATCGCCGGCCACGTGCTGGCCAAGGGGATGCTGATCGGGACCTACGAGCGGGCGGGCTGAAGCGCGACCCGGTCGGCCGTGAACAGGCCGGCCCGAGCCTGCAACATCTCACGCCTGCAACCTTTCACGCCTGCAACCTTTCACGCCTGCTTGGCCAGGCTCACCACGTTGTGCAGGCTGCCGCCGTCGGCCGCGTCCATCAGCTTGCGGAAGCCGCGCGCGGCCTGGCGAATACGCTGCTCGTTCTCGACAAGGGCGAGGCGGACGTAGCCCTCGCCCTGCTCGCCGAAGCCGAGACCGGGAGCCACCGCCACCTCCGCCTTCTCGATCATCAGCTTGGCGAATTCCAGGCTGCCGAGGTGGGCGAAGCGCTCGGGCACCCGCGCCCAGGCGAACATGGACGCGCGTGGCGCCGGGATCGGCCAGCCGGCCTTGGTGAACGCCTCCACCATCACGTCGCGGCGGCGCTTGTAGATCGCCCGCATCTCGTGGATGCAGTCGTCCGGCCCGTTGAGCGCCGTCGAGGCCGCGACCTGCACCGGCGTGTAGGCGCCGTAGTCGAGGTAGGACTTGACCCGCGTCAGCGCCGACACCAGCCGCTCGTTGCCGACCGCGAAGCCGATGCGCCAGCCGGCCATGGAATAAGTCTTCGACAGCGAGGTGAACTCGATCGTGCAGTCCATCGCGCCTTCCACCTGGAGCACGGAAGGGGGCGGGTCGTCGTCGAAGTACAGCTCGGCATAGGCGAGGTCGGACAGGATGTAGATCTCGTGCTTCCTGGCGAAGCGCACGAGGTCCTTGTAGAAATCGAGGCTGGCGACATGCGCGGTCGGGTTGGAAGGATAGCAGACCACCACCGCGATCGGCTTGGGGATGGAATGGGTGATCGCCCGCTCCATCGCCGCGAAGAAGGCCGGCGAGGGATCGGCGGGGATCGAGCGCACCGCGCCGCCCGCCATCAGGAAGCCGAAGGCGTGGATGGGGTAGGACGGGTCGGGCACGATGATGACGTCGCCCGGCGCGGTGATCGCCTGGGCGACGTTGGCGAAGCCTTCCTTGGATCCCAGCGTCGCGATCACCTGGCGGTCGGGATCGAGGCGGACGCCGAAGCGCCGGGCGTAGTACCCGGCCTGGGCCTTGCGCAGGCCGGGGATGCCTTTGGACGCGGAATAGCGGTCGATGCGCGTCTTGCCCACCGTTTCGATCAGCTTTTCCTTGACGTGGGCGGGGGCGTCGAGGTCGGGATTGCCCATGCCGAGGTCGATGATGTCGGCGCCGGCCCGCCGCGCGCCGGCCTTGAGGCGGTTCACCTCCTCGAACACGTAGGGCGGCAGGCGCTGGATGCGGTAGAACTGCGGGTTCATGGGTGCGGATGCTTGCGTGCTGATAACTGCGTGCGGATTTTCAGCTCAGGCATCGGGTCGGCCCGATGCCGTCGTGAGTGCCGGCTGCCACCGTTACCTCAATATCCCCGTCCGGCGATAGCCGGGCGCGCCGGGGAGTTCGAGCGATCGGGCGGGGGAGCGGAGCCCTAGGATGATCTCGTGGCGAAGGCATGGCTGATCCCGCGCCGGCAGACTTCGCCTGTGCCGCGCCGACCGCGCTCAACCTCGTCGGCTTCGATTCGGCCTGGGCCGACAACCCCAAGGTGCCCGGCGCGATCTGCGCCCTGCGCCTGACCGGCGATGGGCCGCCGCGCTTCGACCCGCCGCGCCCCGCCGATTTCGCGCAGGCGCTGGACTTCATCCGCGCCCGGCACGCGGCCGGCGAGCTGACGATCGTGGCCATCGACCAGCCCACGATCGTGCACAACGAGGGGGGCGCCCGCCCGGTCGAGCGCGCCGTCGCCTCGCTGATGAGCTTCAGCGGCGGCGGCATCCAGCCGGCCTACCGCGGCAAAACCGCCCTGTTCGGCGACGGGGCCCCGATCTGGCGCTTCCTCGACGGGCTCGGCTTCGCCGATGATCCCGAAGCGGCGGCGGTGGCGACGGTGGGCGGCTTCGTCATGGAGGTTTTTCCCGCGCTGGCGCTGCTCGCCCTCGACCCGGCGTTCACGTCGGGGCCGAAGCGTGGTCCCCGCTACAATCCGAGCCGGGCGACGTTTCAGCTCGCCGCTTGGCAGGCCGTCTGCCAAGCGGCGGCCGTCGAGGCACGGCGGCTCGGCTTCATCGAAGCCGCCGACTGGTGCGTGGCCATCCCTCGTGACGCCAAGCCGGGCAAGCGCCGGCAGGATGCCCTTGACGCCGTGATCTGCCTGCTGGTCGCAGCTCGCTGGCGTGCCGAGCGGTCGACCTGCTTGAAGCTCGGCGACCTCCAGCGAGGGTACATCGTCGCGCCCGCCTCGGCGGACACGCGCGTCCGGCTCGCCCGGTCGGCGGTGGCGCTGCAGGTGCCGTTGAGCTGAGCGCCGGGTCCGCGCGAGGACGGCGCGCGAGGCGGCCGCGAACCCTCGCATTCTTCTTTTCCGCCTTTCGCGCGACCCGGCGAAAGCTGTATAGATCGGGGAACGGCCGCACCGTTGGCCCATGAGTCCGGGTGCGCCCGCGGTCCGGACGGCGGCGGCGATAAGAGAGTGGTTGTCCCATGGCGTGGCCCTGGCCGATCAATGCTGTGAACCTCGTCAACGCGCTGGCCGTCAGCCGCGACGTCGAGGTCATCCGCGACAACCGCTTTTCCGACGGCCGCCGCGGCCTGCTCGACGTCTACATGCCGCGCGGCGCTCACGAGGCGCCCCTCGCGGTGTTCTTCTACGGCGGCGGCTGGGAAGACGGCACCAAGGAGAACTACCGCTTCGCCGGCATGGCGCTGGCGCGGCGCGGCATCGTCGCGATGGTGGCGGACTACCGCCTTTACCCCGACGTCCGCTTTCCCGACTTCATCGGCGACGGTGCCAAGGCGGTGCGCTGGGCGCGCCGCAACGCGGTGGAGTTCGGGGCCGACCCGGGCCTGATCTTCCTGATCGGCCATTCCGCCGGCGCCTACATCGCCGCCATGCTGACGCTCGACAGGCAATGGCTCGATGCGCCGAGCCAGGCGGCGCTCGCCGGCACCGTCGGACTCGCCGGCCCCTACGACTTCCTGCCCCTGAAGGCGTCCAACCTGAAGCGCATCTTCGCCCCCGCCGGGGGCGACCTGACCAGCAGCCAGCCGATCGCCTTCGCCCGTGGCGATGCGGCGCCGATGCTGCTGATCTCCGGCCTCGCCGACGCGACGGTGCGTCCCGACAACAGCCGCCGCCTCGCCGCCAGGATCCGCTCGCTCGGCGGCAAGGCCGACACGCGCTTCTACAAGCGCGTCGGGCACACAACCGTGATGGGCGCCTATTCGCCGCTGCTGCGGCCGCTGGCGCCGAGCCTCGCCGACACCCTCGCCTTCATCCGCGCCCGCTCCGGCACGCTGCGCCCCAAGCCCGGCTCGCCGCACTTCTTCCAGTCGAGCCGGCTCGCCTGAAGCGCCGCATCCCCGCTCGCGAAGGGAAGGAGAGGCGGCAGCCACGTCTCCCGTCCACGTCGCAGCATGCGCGGCCCCAACCCTAGAGGTAGGGCATCATCAGCCGCACGGCCGCATCGCGCAGGCGCATCGGCAGGGGGCGTGCCGCGAGATCCCTGTTGAAGAGCGGCGTGCCGCGGTGTTTCGTCACGAAATGCTGGAGCTGCTGAACGATCGCGCGGTCGTAGATCTCCATGCACAGCTCGAAGTTCAGGCGAAACGAGCGCATGTCCCAGTTCGAGGAGCCGATCAGCGCCCATTCGCCGTCGACCACCATGATCTTGGTGTGACGGAACGGCGGCGGGCCGAGCCAGACGTGGGCGCCATCCTCAAGCAGGGAGCCGATGTTCTGCCGCGCGGCCCAGTCGACGAAGAAGTGGTTGCTGCGGCGCGGCATCACGATATGCACGGCGACGCCGCGCATCGCGGCCAGCGCCAGCGCCGTGTTGAGGCGTTCGTCGGGCAGGAAGTAGGGCGTCATCACGTGGACGCTGTGGCGGGCGCAGGCGACGGCCTGCATCACGCAGAACTCGATCTTCTCGACGTCCTGGTCGGGCCCGGAGGTGATGACGCGGGCCTTGGCGTGGCCGGCGGCCCCGAGCGATGGAAACCAGGCCGGACCCTCGAGTTCCTCACCCCGCACGAAGAGCCAATCGTCGGCGAAGGCGTCGACGAGTTGCGCGACCACCGGCCCGGTGACCCGGAAATGCGTGTCCTGCACGGGCTTGCGGGGCTGCGAGCCCATCACGTTCTCGTCGGCGATGTTCATGCCGCCGGTGAAGCCGACCGTGCCGTCGACGACCAGGATCTTCTTGTGCGAGCGCAGGTTGACGAGCGGCATGCGCCAGGGCAGTGGCGAATGGAGGAAGCGGCCGGTGAGGACGCCGGCCCGGCACAGCGCGTGATAGGCCGGCGACAGGATCCAGCCGCTGCCCACGCCGTCCACGATGACGCGAACGGCGACGCCGCGCCGCACGGCGGCGGCGAGCGCGGCGACGAAGCGCCCGCCCGCTCCATCGACGCGCATGATGTAGCTCGACAGGCCGATGCTGGTGCGCGCGCCCTCGATCGCCGCGATCATCGCGGGGAACGCCTCGTCGCCGTTCTGATAGGTCATCAGGTGGTTGCCGCTTTCCAGCGGGCGCCGCGACACCCGCCCGACGCCGCGCTGCAGCGGCTCAAGGTCGTCGTGGTGATCGACATGGGTGTCGGGCTGGCGGGCGCGGGTTCGCTGGCTTTTGCGCAGCCCCTTGGCCCGCCGCCGCACGCGGTTGATGCCCAACACGAAATACAGGAAGCCGCCGGTGAAGGGCGCCAGCCAGACCAAGCCGATCCAACCCAGCGCCGCGCCCACGTCGCGCTTGTTGAGCAGCAGGTGCACCGTCGCCCAGCTCGCCACCGCGAGATGGAGCGGCAGCAGCAGGTAGCGCAGATCGCCGTGCAGCAGGTTCAGGCCCAACGAACCACCAAGTCTTCGGATCGAGCGCCGGCGTGCGGCGACACCGCTTCTTCGCGGAAATCGCTTGACGATGCCAGGGGGGAGCGTTTGCACGATGAGCCGCCCGCGCGGGATCGGCGCGACAAGGGACGCCCCATGCACATCGCCGATGCTTCCTTTGTCGAGCACATCGTCTCGTCCTACGGCTATTACGCCATCTTTCTCGTCATCATGGGGGAAAGCGCGGGGGTGCCGATGCCCGGCGAAACGGTGCTCATTACGGCGAGCCTGTTTGCCGGCACGCGCCATGGATCCGACGGGGGCCTCGACATCCGCCTCGTCATCGCCGCCGCGGCGACCGCCGCGATCCTGGGCGACAACATCGGCTACTGGGTCGGGCGCAGCTACGGCGGACGCGTCCTCCAGCGGTTCGGGCCGAGGGTCGGCCTCGACGAGCGCAAGCAGAAGCTGGGGCAATACTTGTTCAAGCGTTACGGCGGCGCCCTCGTCTTCTTCGGCCGCTTCGCGGCCCTGCTGCGCACCTTTGCGGCGCTGCTGGCCGGGATCAACCGGCTGTCGCCGCTCACCTTCTTCCTTTACAACGCCGCCGGCGGCGTTGTCTGGGCGACGCTGTTCGGCCTCGGTGGCTACGGGCTGGGACGGGGCATCGAACGCATCGCCGGGCCGATCGGCTTTCTTGCCCTGGCCGGGGCCCTGGCGGGGGCGGTGCTGCTGTGGCGCTTCTACAAACGGCACGAGGAGGAGCTGCTCGCCACCGCCGAGCGGGAGATGGACGGCGCGCCCGGACAAACCCTCAGCTGAAGCGGAACGGCACGAACTCGCGGCGGTCGGGGTCGACGATGAGGGCCCGGTCGATGGGCGGCACGGCGCGTTGCGGGCATTCATGGCGCTCGCAGATGCGGCAGCTCACCCCGATCAGCGTCACCGGCGTGGTTTTCAGGTCGAGCTTGTCGGCGTAGACGACCTCGCTGGCGTGGGTCAGCTCGCAACCGATGCCGAGGGCGTAGTGCCGCGGCGGCGCGAGATGGCTGCCGCCGAACTTCGCAACCGCCCGCGCCACGCAGAGGTAGCGCACGCCGTCGGGCATTTCCGCGATCTGCACCAGCGTGCGGCCCGGCGCCTCGAAAGCCTCGTGGACGTTCCACAGCGGGCAGGTGCCGCCGAAGCGGGCGAACTGGAAGC
>CALMGA010000065.1 GCA_937863205.1 uncultured Beijerinckiaceae bacterium
GTTTTATGCCCTGAGCATCAGCCATTCTTTGCACTTCCGGCAACAATATTTTGTCAAGCTCGGTACGCTTTGCTATAGCTACGCTCAAACGTGCTGATCGAGGATGATCTGAGATGCCCTCCTTTATCTTAGAAAAATCGATAAATGAAACCTTCTTTTCTACTTCCTCGATCTTTGCGGCGGCGGCAGCAGCAGCTTGGGACTTCAGATCAGCGATTTTCTCCAATGCTCGATGATTACAGATTAATACCCATTACTTGTCAAGAACAAGATCGAAATCTGAATCTATTCTAAAAACACTTTCTTCTACAAACTTCAACGTTGAATCCGTCAGTCTTGCGATGCGACCACGCTCTGCCACTGCGCTTTTAAATCGAGTTGCTTGTTTAAGACCGACAAGCTTTCTGCCCATATAGTCCCAAAAGACAGCGAAATAGAAATCAACCTCACGAACGTCCCGAAGAACGCCCAATTTATCCTCCACGCCCTTCATAGCGAAGATGCTTCGAAGAGGCATCATGAGTTCGTCTGATAATGGCGAAGCTAACTTCTTTTGCCCCGCGTACTCCTCAGAAACGCTGTACGACTCCCAATCACCCTTGATTTTATCAATGCCGCTGACGCTAGAAGCAACAGCATCTCGCAAGACCCTTTGCACACCAGCATCGACGGGCACAGTGTAGAAGCACTTATCGCGGGTATGCACGCCAAACTCAGTCGTCTTTATCTTCTGAATTTCGAAGGCTTTGCCGATCATCAGCGCCAACTTCCATCAACACGTTTCCACCCAATCGGTATCCGGCGAAGCGAGACCCGGGCTCGACAAACCTCCGTTTCGGGATAACCACGAACCTCAACGAGCGACACCCGTCAACATCGGTTTCTACGTGTAGCTCGAAAATACGATATCCTATCAACAGGAAAAATAGGTTCATGTAGTGCAATTCCATCTTGTAGAACAAGAAGGAGGTAAAGGTAAGTGATAGAAGGCCAGCAAGCGCATTGCGTAAGCCATTAAAGCTAACTTCGATCAGCGGTAGAAGCATTGCGAGTAGGTACGTAAGGAGCTGTTCTTGATGGACTTCCGTTTGCGAGGGTACTATGACCTTTATATTCTCTTGAAGCTTTGCAGAACGAATTACTATTTTCATAGCCGCACTGGGGATCACAAAAAGCATCAAGCATATGCCGGCCCACAGATTGCCAGACACGTCTTGCACTCCTCTGACGGCCCACAGGAGGAACACCGGGCTTAACCCGGAGAGCACAAGCATGCTTCTGATGAACCTATCGCCGACCATGGCACATTATAGCTGGTTGAGAGAACAAAGATAGAACCGTCCGTGCCGCCAGCTTGTACGCTGCGGAACCGGAGTGGAAGGCTGATTGAGCCGCTCCCCTCGATCATCCGCTTGCCGATGTCGGCCAGCTTGCCGAAGATGCCGTTTGTCGAGATTTGCCCGGAGGCGCCAGGCGTGAAAATTTCCGGGCCGCGCTCGCCGACGAGGTAGGAGAGGCCGCCGTTGATGGCGACGCACCCGAGGCCGGCTCCGTGATTCGGAGGATGTCTATATGATCGAATTGCTTGCAATGACGGAAACGATTAGCCCTCAGGCGTGTCGGACTTCCAACAAGCCGACTATGCTCGGTATAAAGCGCGCCATCGCTGAAGCGCCGCGCCTCCTAGAGGGATCGAGAGGCGCCACGTCACGCCCCGGCCGGCGCTTTTATCTCCGCTCCGCGGAAAACGGATGGCAAACAGAAGGCGTCGGACATCGGTCTAGCGCAGATTCGCTAGCGTCGGCAATAGGTTAGGATGGAAACGGCGCCAAACCCGCTTAGCATACCTAGTCTGTCGAACCGGGTGTTCGCCTCCTACGCCAACATCCTCGACCACTGCTGCAACGCGTGGCGCAAGCTCACCGACCAGCCCTGGCGCATCAGCCTCGGCCTGCGCAATCGGGCGCATGGGTGAAAATCAGCGCAGGTTGGTGTTATTTATCACCGCCCGTCGGGCGTGCGCAGCCCGATCCACTTGTCCTTGACCTGCACGAAGTGGACCGTCGGGTCGTACTCGATGACGGTCAGGCCGAGGTTTGCCGCCGACAGCCGCCCCACGGAGGCGAGCACGGTGTAGCTTGCCACCACCCGGTCGCGCTGCGCCGAGACGAGGTTGACGCGCGACTGCAGCAGCGTTTGCTGCGCGTTCAGCACGTCAAGCGTGGTGCGCTGGCCGACCTTGGCTTCCTCGCGCACGCCGTCGAGCGCGATCTCGCTGGCCTTCACCGCCGCCTGCGTCGAGCGGATCACCGCCTTGGCCGATTCGAGCTGCCCCCAGCTCGACACGGTGTTCGCCCGGATCATGTCGCGCTGCAGGTCGGCCTGCAGGCGCGCCTGCGCCAGCAGCTCCTTGGCCTGGCGCACCGAGGCGTAGGTGTTGCCGCCGTCGTAGAGCGGGATGGTGAGCTGGCCGAGGATCGAGCCGTTGAACAGCTTGCCGGCGGGGTAGCCCTCGTAGGCGTTCGCCGCCTGCACGTTGCCGACGACGTTCAGCGTCGGGTACAGCATGCTCTCGTTGAGCTGCACCTGCAGCTCGGCCACGTCGACGTTGTGAAACGCCGCCTGCACGGAAGGGTGCTCGGCGAGCGACACCTGGATCGCCTGCTCCAGCGTGCGCGGCAGCAGCGGGTCGATCGGCCGGGCCGCTTCCAGCCGCCGCGGCTCGACGCCGATGACCTGGCGGTAGTTCGCGATCGAGGTCTGCAGGTTGGCCTGCGCGGTGAAGTACTGCGAGCGCGCGGTGGCGAGGCTCGACTCCGACTGCGCGACGTCGGTGCGCGTCACCTCGCCGACGTTGAAGCGGTCGCGGGTCTGGCGGAGCTGCTCCTCCAGCACCGTGATGTTGTTCTTGTTGAGCTCGAGGATGGCGGTGTCGCGCAGCACGTTCATGTAGGCGGTGGCGCCGTTCTGCAGCG
>CALMGA010000066.1 GCA_937863205.1 uncultured Beijerinckiaceae bacterium
CCGGAGCGCCGCCGTCAACCAGTTTCGCGGCGGCCGCGATGATCGTAACAAATGTAATATTCCTTATGACCCTGCGCTGTTGCACCACGTCTTGCAAGCAGACAAATGCCTCGCCTGCGAAGACAGGTATGTTTATTCCCATGCATAACTTTCGTCACCACCAACTATACCGAAATCGCGAATCCGCCCCATATGGAGCTTACCATTGGCTCACATTCATGGGCGCCGGTGGCTGAGAGTTCCTATGTGCTCCCGCCTGCAACGGGGAGAATGCGATGGCTCGCTTCTTCTTCAGCATTCACAATGGCGGCATCATGCGGGATGGAGAGGGTGCCGAGCTGCCCGACGTCGAGGCGGCCTGTGCCGAGGCAATCAGGGCGCTTCCCGAGATCGCGGCCGACGAGATCCCGCGCAATGGCGATCAGCAGCATTTCGCCATCGTCGTCAGGGACGAGGACGGCAGGGCGGTCTACACCGCGACGCTGACTTACCTGGGTCTTCGGCTGCAGGGTTGAGCCGGCAGCGCCGGTCACCGCCCACACGCGACGCCCTCGCCTGACGCCCTGCACCCGAGCGGCGGAGCTGTGATCGCGCGAGGGGCGTGAGGCGGTAGTGGGTCATTCTGAAATCTGCCCCGGTCGATGGCGAGGCGGCTCGGCGCATAGTCGCGGAATCACGGCTCGATAGGAAGCGGGCAGACGTAGCGGCTTGATCCTCGCTGTTCGTATCCTCGCGACGATCGTGATCCTCATCGCTTGGATTGCCTTACCCTTGCTTGGCGACATGGGATCTAAGCAGCCCCTGGCGAAGTGCCCAACACGCGCCGATTTCGCTTGGCATTCAATATGCCGATCGCTTCGTGAATGGCTGCATCCAAGTCGTCAGGTCCGGCGAAGGTGCGGTTCGCGAGGTGATGGCGTTTCAGGTCGCGCCAGCTGCGCTCAACGGCGTTGAGCTCAGGCGCGTACTTCGGCAGCCACTCCACCGTCAGCCAATGCGGCCGCCCGGCCAGGGCGGCATGGCTCGCCTCGCGGGTGTGAATGGCCCCGTTGTCGAGCACCAGCGCCACGGGCTTGGCATCGCGTCCGGGCTTGGGGCCGGTGCGTCGGTCGACTTCCAGCAGCAGCCCGGCAAAGTCGCTGCTGCGCTTGGTCCGGGAGGTGTGGACGACGAGGTCGCGCCACGCCTAACATTACAGAAGCATTCCTGGGCAATCTCCGACTCGCTGCGCCGCCGTGGGTCGGAGGACGCGGCATGGCGGGAGCATCGTTCGAGGCGACGCTGGATCTGTGGGCGTCGGCGCTTCGCGACGTGAAAACGCGCCTGCGGCCGCTTTTCACGCAGGAGCGGGTCGCCGTCTCGGCAGGGCAGTTCCTTGATGGCGTGCTCGGTGGCGAGCGGCGCAAAACGGGATGGGCGCGGGCCGAGGCGGCCGGCGATGCCGGGCCATGGCGCCAGCAGGCCATCCCGGGACCGGTGGGACGCGGATGCGCCGCATCGCCCGCCACCTGCGATCCGGCGGTACGATGGCGTTCGACATCGTTATCGGCTTCTGACGACGCCACGTCCGTCATCGATGAGGGAGGTGGCGAGGTGTTGCACCCAGCCTCGCCCATGGGATTCCTATGGGGACCACCACCGGACCCACTCGAGATCATATGTGCCGGATGCGACGTATCGAGATGCCGACCAACGCCTCACTGAGACGACGCGATGCATCTCGCCATGATCGTCATCAAATCTGCCTTCCTGATGGTGCTGCTCCGGGTGGCTTACCGAAGACGCGATCCGAAGCCGATCAGGATGGTTTCGACGGGCCGTCGGGTCGGTGGCCATACGCCCGATCATCGTCCCACGGACACTCCAAGCCGGTGATGCGGGGACCGACCCCCTGACCATGATGCCGTGGCCCGACGACCGACCATCGGAGGTGGCGCGCGACCCCGTCTCCCGCGCAACTTGGTTGCGGTCGGAGCGGTCCTGGTCGTGATCGCGGCTGGCTCCGAGGCCATCCCCGCCGACCCGACCGAGCTTGCCTTCACCCGCACCTTCAGGAGGGTCGACCATGCGCCGGGTGAACCGGTCCGGCCGGGAGGTCCACCTCGAGATCCCCGCAGCCACCAGCGCCGACCGTCTGCAAGTCAGCGTCGACACCGTGGCGCTGCCGCAGAACATGCGGGTGCCGAGCCACGACGGGGAGGTCCATCGAGCTGCGCACCACCATCGCCGCCGAACTGCGCCGGCTGCTTGGGGTCGATCTTGTCGACCGGCAGATCACCGGCTTCCGCGTCAGCCCGGAATACGAGCGCGCCCTCAACGAGATCACGCTCGCCAACACGGCCCCACCGATGCGCCGCCGCAGGCGCGCGTCGAGGCGGCCGGGAGGGCTGCGGCCAGGTGATGACCGCCGACACGATACCGCGGAGAAGCGGCCAGCCGCTGCATCGATCGCGCTGCATTTCTTCTGAAGGCGGCAGGCCGGCCATCCCGCAACCCCTTTCGCCAGGACCACCCCCGAGATGACGCTCTACGATAGGATCATGGGATCCCGCCTCGCCACCGCCGACGAGGCCAAGCAGACCGTCGGCCCGCTCGCCGGCATCCCCATGCTCGGGCTGGACGCCCTGTCCTCGGCCGCCTACGGGCCGGAGGCGGCGCTGGCGATCATGCTCGGCCTCGGTTCGCTCGGCGCGGGCTACATCGTGCCGATCACCGCGATCGTGGTGGCGCTGCTGTTGATCGTGTTCTTCTCCTACCGCCAGACCATCCCGGCCTATCCCAACGGGGGCGGCTCCTACACCGTGGCGCGAGAGAACCTCGGGCAGCGCTTCGGCCTGCTCGCCGCCGCCTCGCTGATGGTCGACTACATCCTCAACGTCGCCGTCGGCATCGCCGCCGGCATCGGCGCGCTGATGTCCGCGGTGCCGGCGCTGCACCCCTACGTCCTGCCGCTCTGCCTCGGCGTGCTGCTCGTCATCACCCTGGTCAACCTGCATGGCGTGCGCGAGTCCGGGGTCGCCTTTCTGCTGCCGACCTATTTGTTCGTCGGCACGCTCGGCTTCGTGATCGTCGTCGGCCTCGTCAAGGCGGCGCTCGCCGGCGGCAGCCCGGTGCCGGTGGAAGCGCCGCCGGACGTGCCCGCCATCGACGCCGGCGTCGGCTTCTGGCTGCTGCTGCGCGCCTTCGCCAACGGCTGCACGGCGATGACCGGCGTCGAGGCGATCTCCAACGGCATC
>CALMGA010000067.1 GCA_937863205.1 uncultured Beijerinckiaceae bacterium
CTCTCCCGCTCGCGGGAGAGGGACAGCGCCGAAGGCGCAGGGTGAGGGCGAGTGACCTACGGCAACCCACTCCCACGCAGGCTCAGGCAAGCGTCCACCTCCGCAGAGGCGCGCCTGTGGGAGCACCTCCGCGGCCGCCGCCTCGACGCCAAGTTCCGTCGCCAGCATCCGGTCGGCCGCTTCGTGGCCGACTTCGCCTGCGGCGCAGCGCGGCTCGTAGTGGAGCGGGCAGGCGGCGGGGCGCGGCTTCGATGGCTGGCTGGTCAAGCCGGTGCGCCGCCGGACCCTGCTCGCCCTGCTGGGATCCACGCTCGGGACGCCGCTCGCATCAACTCCGGGACCGGCGGCCGCCGCCCCGCCCGAGCCGATCCCGGCCGGCCGGCTCGCCGTGCTGCTCGCCGAAGACAACGAGATCAACGCCCTGCTCGCGATGCGTCACCTCGGCCGGCTCGGCGCTCGCGCCGTCCACGCGCCCGACGGTCTGGCCGCCCTCGCCCTGGCGGAAGCGGCGATGGACGCCGGCGCGCCTTTCCCGGCGGTGGTGCTGGACCTGCGCATGCCCGGCCTCGGCGGCCTGGAGGTGGCGCGGCGGCTGCGCCTGGCCGAAGCCGCGCGGGGCCTGCCCCGGTCCCGCCTCGTCGTCCTCAGCGCCGACCTCGTGGGCGCCGGGGTGCAGGCGGAGGCCCAGCTTCCGACCGGGCAGTCCGGCGTTGACGCCTTTGTCGGCAAGCCCGTCACCTTCGCCCAGCTCGCCGGCTCGCTCGCTCCGGTCCTCGAACGGGCCGAGCCGGAAGCGACGACGGTCGGGTAAGGCGATCAAGAACGGTTGAGAACGCGCGCATCCCTCCTCGTGCCGCGTACAGGGAGGGGGAAGCGGGGAGAGATCGCGGGGAAAGTCCGCGCGAGCGTCACGTTCGACCGCCCAGGGCTACAATCCCAGCGCCTCGAAGCGACGCGCCGGATTGCCGGAGAACACGCCCAGGATGGCGAAGCGGATCGCCTCCCTGCGGGCGGGGTCGCTGATCTTGGCGCCTTCGAGGTCGGTGACGTAGAACACGTCGGCCGCCCGCTCGCCGAAGGTCGCGATATGAGCCGAGGCGATGTTGATGCTGAGCTGCGACAGGATCGTGGTGAGCTGGAACAGCAGCCCGCGGCGGTCGAGGCCGGCCACCTCGATGACCGAGAAGCGGCTCGACAGCGTGTTGTCGATCGACACCTCCGGCTCGATGTGGAAGGCGTCGCTCGGGCTCGGCTCCGACAGGCGCCTCGCGGCGATGACCTCGGCCAGCCGGATCTCGCCGATCAGCGTGCGCTCGATGGCCAGCGCGATGCGTCCGGCGCGCCGTAACTCGTCCTCGTCGCGGTTGAAGGCGCGGGTGACGTAGATCATGTCGAGCGCCAGCCCGTCGATGGTGGTGAAGACCTGGGCGTCGACGATGTCGGCTGCGGCGGCGGCGCAGGCGCCGGCGATGATCGACAGCAGCCGGGGATGGTCGGGCGCGATCACCGTTAGCTCGGTGACCCCGCGCGACGCCTCGGTGGCGTAGTCGACGACCGGCCCCGGCGTTTCCACTTCCGACATGTTGAGGATGCCGGCGTGCCGGACCTTGTGGGGCAGATCGACCTTGAGCCAGTATGGCGCCTGATGGCGGGCGGCATAGGCGGCGAAGTCGTGGTCCGACCACTTCGGCAAGGCGGCGCGCAACTCCTCGCGGACGATGGACAGCTGGCGCTCGCGCGCCACCGTGGACGGCTCGCCGCCGATGAGGTGCCCGGTTTCCCGGTACAGCGTGCGCAGAAGCTCGGCCTTCCACCCGTTCCACACGCCGGGGCCGACCGCGCGGATGTCGCAGATGGTCAGCACGAACAGCATGTTGAGGCGATCGAGGTCGCCCACGATCGCGGCAAAGGTCTCGATGGTGCGCCGATCGGCCAGGTCGCGCCGCTGCGCCGTGTCCGACATCACGAGGTGCTGCTCGATCAGCCAGGCGACCCCATCGGTCTGCTCCGCATCGAGGCCGAAGCGCGGGCACAGCTTGCGGGCGACGGCGACGCCGGCTTGGCTGTGGTCCTCCGTGCGGCCCTTGGCGATGTCGTGCAGGAACAGGGCGACGTAGAGCACGGTGCGGTCGCGGATGGTGGGCAGCAGCTCCTGCGCCAGCGGGTGCTCGATGGCGCTGCGTCCGCTCTCGATGTCGGCGAGGATGCCGATCGCGCGGATAAGGTGCTCGTCCACCGTGTACGAATGGTACATGTTGAACTGCATCAGGGCGACGATGCGGCCGAACTCGGGGATGAAGCGGCCGAGCACGCCGGCCTGGTTCATCAGGCGCAGAACCACCGCCGGCGAATTGCGCGAGGTGAGCACGCGAAGGAACAGCCGGTTGGCTTCCGGGTCGGCGCGCATCGCCGCGTCGATCTTGATGAGGGAAAGCGTGACGAGACGCATGGCGTCGGGATGGATGGCGAGGCCGCTCTCGTCGGCGGTGGCGAACAGGCGGATCAGGTTGACGGGATCGCGGGCGAAGGTGGCCGGGTCGGCGAAGGTGATGCGGGCGTTCTCGACCACGAAATCCTTGTTGGTCGGCAGCTCCCGGCGCCGCCAGATGCGGCCAAAGAAGCGGTCGAGCATGGGGGAAGGCTTGGCTTGGCGCTCTTCAAGGGCCGCGCAGACGATGGCGGTGAGGTCGCCGACCTCTTTGGCGACCAGGAAGTAGTGCTTCATGAAGCGCTCGACGCCGTGCAGCCCGGCCCGCCCGATGTAGCCCAGGCGTTCGGCCAGCACCCGCTGCAGGTCGAACGACAGGCGCTCCTCCGCCCGTCCCGTCTCGAAGTGCAGGTGGCAGCGCACGTGCCACAGGAATTCCTCGCAGCGGCGGAACAGCCGGTATTCCTTGCGCGAGAACAGCCCGGCCTGCACCAGTTCGCAGGCATCGCGCACGCGGTACACGTATTTGGCGATCCAGAAGAGGGTGTTGAGGTCGCGCAGGCCGCCCTTGCCGTCCTTGACGTTGGGCTCGACGAGATAGCGCGAACGCCCGGCGCGGATGATGCGGGCGTCCCGCTCGGCGAGCTTGGCGGCGACGAACTCGGCCGACGTGGCGGTGACGATCTCCCGATCGAAGCGCTCGCGCAGCTCGGCGAACAGGGTGGCGTCGCCCAGGACCAGCCGGGCTTCCAGCAGCGCGGTGCGGATCGTCATGTCCTCGCGGGCGTAGGTCAGGCAGTCGGCGATCGAGCGGGTGGCATGGCCGACAGCCTGCTTGAGGTCCCAAAGGATGTAGAGCATGGCCTCGACGACCTGCCGCGCCCACGCGTCGTCCATGGACTGCAGCAGGAACAGCAGGTCGATGTCGGATCCCGGCGCCAGCGTGCCGCGCCCGTAGCCGCCGACGGCGGCGATCACCAGGCGCGGGCTGCCGTTGGATCGGTCATCGGACCGGCCACCCTCCGGCATCGGGTGGAGGTGGCGCACGACGTATTCGTGGATCGCCTGGATGAGTTCGTCCTGCACCAGCGACAGGTGCCGCGCGCAGCGCATGCCGTCGCCGCCGTCCTCGAGGTCGCGCTGGATCAAGGCGCGGGCCGCGTTGAGCGCGTCCCGGAACACCGACACGATGGCGAAATGCGTCGCCTCGCCGCTCGCCCGCAGAGCCGCCGTCCGGCGCAGGATCCCGACCCGGTCGAAGTAGATCGCGAGGGTGAAGCGCAGGCGCGGACCGCGGCGCTGGCGGTGCGAGGCGACCCGCCTGGAGCTGCCGCTCATGACGGCCCGCTTGGCGGCCCAGCTGGCGGCCCGATCACGCCCGCGCGTCCCCGCCCCGGGCGGCCGTCCGTCGCGTGGCGACCTTGGCCTCGATCGCGTCCCACACCGCCACGGCAAGGTCGGGACCGCCGACGCGCTTGATGGCGCGGATGCCGGTGGGCGAGGTGACGTTGATCTCGGTGAGGAAACCGTCGATGACGTCGATGCCCACGAGGAGCAGCCCGCGGCGCTTCAGTTCGGGCCCGATGGTGTCGCAGATTTCCAGCTCGCGCGGGGTGAACTGCGTCGCCGCCGCCGCGCCGCCGCGCACCATGTTGGAGCGGATGTCGTTGGCGGCCGGCACCCGGTTGATGGCGCCGAGCGGCACCCCGTCGACGAGCACGATGCGCTTGTCGCCGTGGACGATGTTGGCGATGAAGGCCTGCACCACCCACTGTTCGCGCAGGATGGTCGAGAACAGGTCGAACAGCGAGCCGAAGTTGCCGTCGGTTTCCGCGATCTTGAAGACGGAAGCGCCGCCGTGGCCGTGCAGCGGCTTCATCACCACCGCCCCGTGGGTGCGGCGGAAGGCTTCGATCTCGGCCTTGTCGCGGGTGATCAGGGTCGGCGGCATCAGCTGCGGGAAGTCCATCACGAACAGCTTCTCGGGAGCGTTGCGCACGCTGGCTGGATCGTTGACCACCAGCGTCGAGGGCGGCAGCCGCTCCAGGATGTGGGTCGAGGTGATGTAGGCGAGGTCGAAGGGCGGGTCCTGGCGCAGCAGCACCACGTCGCTGTCGGCCAGATCGAGGCTCGCCGCCTCGCCGGCCGTATGATGATCGCCGGCGACGTCGCGGACACGGACCGCGGAGGCCCGCGCCACCGCCCGGCCGTCGCGCAGGCTGAGATCCTCGGGTCGGTAACAGTGCAGGATATGCCCGCGCGCCTGTGCTTCCAGCATCAGGGCGAAGGTGGTGTCGCCTGCGATCGAGATGCGCTCGATCGGGTCCATCTGCACGGCGACCTTCAGCGGCATGCGTCACCTGTGTGGCAGCCGGGCGCGACGTATGCCGCGACCTGCGACGGCAACGGGAGCGCCCATCCCCGGCGGGAACGACGAACGGGCGATCGGGTACCCGACGCTTCAGCGGGCAATTGCGGCATGGCTGGCGGTTCCGGTCACGTGCGCCCCTGATGGCGTGCACATGTGGCGATATGGGGAAGCATTTACCGGAAATGAACGCAATGCCTCTAGGTTAGCAGCCATTGCAGCGAGGCCGTGGCGCGATGGAAGTCCTCTCGATAGAGCGTAGCCTCATCACCAAGCAACTTCTCATGGCCGGGCTGGTTCTGGCGCTCGGCGGCTTCGCCTACGTGTCGGTGGGCGAGGTGGCGACCCTTGCCGGCGCGGGGTCGGGCGATCCCCGTGCGGTTTCCGCCGCGGCGCTGGCGTCGGCGGTGGAAACGGCCGAGCAGCGCGTGGTGATCGCCACGCTCGTCGCAACCCTGCTGATGGCTGCCATCTTCCTTTTCGTCACCCGCTACGCCGTCACCCGCCCCCTTCGGGCGGCGGCGGACGTGGCCAGTCAGCTGGCCGGCGGCAACCACGCCGTCGCGATCGCCGGCGAGGACCGCGAGGACGAGTTCGGCGTGCTGGCGCGCAGCCTGAGGACGCTGCGGGATGCGGCGGCCTTGCGCGACGCGCGCGCCGCTGCCGCCGGCTCAGGCGCCGCCGTGGAGCCCGCCGACGCCAGGGTTCGCCTGATCGGGGAACGCTTCTCGCTGGAACTCGGCGCCCACATCCGGCGGCTCGGGGCCGTGACCAAGCGCCTGAGCGAGGCGGCGGACCGGATGATGGGGGCGGCCCGCCACGCCAACGACGGCTCCGACCAGGCCACCGCCGCTTCGGCCAACGCGGCCGGCGACGTGTCCTCCGTCGCGACCGCCTCCGAGCAGCTGCTCGACTCCATCGAGGAGATCAGCCGGCAGGTCGTGCAGTCCACCAACGTGGTGCGCGCCGCCGTGGAGCGCGCCGTGGAAACCAACGCCGGCATGGGCCGCTTGTCGGCCGCCGCCCAGAAGGTCGGCGACGTGGTCAGCCTGATTTCGCGCATCGCCGCGCAAACCAACCTGCTGGCGCTGAACGCCACCATCGAGGCGGCGCGGGCCGGCGAGGCCGGGCGCGGCTTCGCGGTGGTGGCGCAGGAGGTGAAGACCTTGGCGACCCAGACGGCCAAGGCGACCCAGGACATCACCGGCCAGATCGCCGACATGCAGGAAGCCACCGATCTTTCGGTCGAGGCGATCGACAAGATCCAGACCAAGATTGCCGAGGTCGAGCACATTTCCACCATCATCGCCTCCGCCGTGCACGAGCAGGGAGCGGCGACCCAGGAGATCGCCCGCAACGTCCGCTCGGCCGCCGCCGGCACCACCTCGATGTCGAGCCATATGGAGAACGTCGTGCGCTCGGTGGCCGAAACCTCGACCAGCGCCGCCTCGGTCTCGACGCTGGCCCGCGAGCTCGACGAGATCGCCACGGGGATGACGGAGATGGTCAGCACCTTCGGGCAGACGCTGCGGGCGGCCTGATACCAGGTCGATCCCCGTCGCGCAGCGGGGGAAGGGAACCACCGATCGGCCGTGGAGTGACGCCACTTCTTCGGAATGAACGGATCGGCTGTGTGGAAAGCCCTCAGCCCTTCGCGGGATCGGACCGGCCCGGAGACCAGGGCCCGGGCGGCGCGGCGGGCGGCTCCTCCGCCACCTGCTGGCGCAGGGAGATGCGGTCGCGGTTCGAGACGCCGAGCAGTTCGGCGATGCGCCACACCACGTTCTCCTCGAACTCGCTGATGTTGCCGTCGGCGAAGACCACCTCCCACATCATGGTGATGATCTTGTGGCGCCCCTCGTCGTCGAGGCTTCGCTTCAGCACGTTGGTGAAGTGGAAGAAATCGACCGCCTCGCGGTCGCTTTCCTCGGCCTTGGCGATGAGGCGGGCCGTGGCCGCCTTGTCCAGGCCGAAGCGCTGCTCGATGATGGCGCGCAGGCGCGTGCTCTCGGCAGGCCCGATCCGGCCGTCGACATTGGCGACGTGGACCAGCAGGGCGGCGGTGGCGAGACGGGTGTCGTCGGCCGCGAAGTCGGCGGATCCGCCGTCGGGCGCGCTGCTCACGTCGGCGATGAAGTTGCACAGCGCCTCGAACATCGTTCCCCGCTCGCGCCTACCGGATCGGCAGGCAGGTGAAGTAGCCTTCGGGGCGATGGAAATCGCGCCGCATCTCGCTGATATAGCGCTTGCAGCTGCGGTCGCTAGGGAAGCAAAGCTTCTCGTCGCGCCAGTCCAGTACGATGGGGCCGCCTTCGCCGAGGTAGTGCGAATAGCCGCCGGTGAAGTGCCCGAGCCAGACGGCCGGGAAGGCCTTCACGACAGGGCTCTCGCAGGCCACGCCCTCGCTCGGCAGGTCCACCGCGGGAGCGGTCCCCGACAGGACGCCGAGGTCGGCCGCGCCGGCGCCCGACGCGAGCGCGAACAGCGCCACGGCCAGCGCGAAACTCCCGCGCACGGGGATTACAGGCCGAGGAACGACAGGAGGCCGCCGCTCGACTTCCCGCCTCCGTCGGCCACGGCGGCGTAGGGCGCCTGACCGGGCGGCGTGCCGGTGACGGTGATGGTGGCGCCTTCCGCCTTGACGAGGTTGAACAGCTTGGTCGCATTCTGCGGCGCCAGGCGGATGCAGCCGTGCGAGGCGGGATGGCCGAGGTGGCGCACCTCGTTGGTGCCGTGGATGGCGAAGCCGTAGTAGAAGAAGATGGCGTGCGGCATCGGCGCATTGTCGTACTTGCGGGAATGATAAACTTCCGCGAGCCGCTCGGGCTGGAAGGTGCCGGTCGGCGTCACGTAGCCGGCGCGGGCGGTCGACACGGGCCAGTCGTAGGTGCCGGAAGCGGACTCGACGTGCATGCGCTGCGTGGCCAGATCAATGGTGACGTTGGCGGCGAAGGCCGGCGTCGCCAGCACCGAAATGACCGCCAAGCCCGACAGGACCTTGCCAGGCCGCATCTGGCCGAACCGCACGTTGCTCATGTTGATCCCCTCGGATGTGCCGCCCCCGCGGCCGCCAGACGGCTTATTCCCGTTTTTTCATGCCCGAAGCTGCCGCGTAAACGAGAGAAGGCCGCGGCGCCCGATTTCTCCGGTCGCCGCGGCCTTCCTGCCACATCAGTTGCCTGCCACATCAGTTGCCTGCCACATCGGTTGCAGGTGAAGACCGACGCGAAGAAGCGCCGTTCCGCTTCGGAAGTGCGTCCGGCTACTGTCCCCGGATCTGCGACAGGGAGGGTATGCCGTAGGCGGTGCCAGCGTCCGGGGTGGCGGCGTAGGGCTGCGCCCCATAGCTGTAGGCGGCGGCGCGACGGACGGCGCGCGGCTGGGCGGAGGCGTACTGGTCATCGGCCGCCTCGTAGTTCGGGGTGACGCTCCTGCGGCGGGCTATTGTTACAGGTTACAATCGATTCAGCTCTGCTGAGGGGGGAACGCCATTCGTACGGATTCAAGCTGCAGACAGCCCCGACTCACGGATGATTCACCCCCGCGGACGGGCGATTGTGGCTGCAATTAGGCATAAGGTGGCTTAAGGGTTGCTGTGGAGTCTTGGATCGGCAAAACCAGACTGGCACTCGCGTATCGGGGTAGAGCATGCAAAAATCATTAGTCGTGGGCTTAACTTTACTCGTGTCCTTGGCCGCCGGTCCAAGTCATGCGACCGTAAACGTGTCGATCGACCTTTCCCGACAGCGCATGCACGTGCAGGGTAGTGGGGGGAGCTACGATTGGCCTGTCTCGACGGCACGCAGCGGGTACGTGACTCCCCGCGGCGTCTACAGGGCCCAGCGATTGATGAAGGTCTATTATTCGAAGAAATACGATAACGCCCCGATGCCGAACGCGATCTTTTACTCCGGTGGGTACGCGATCCATGGCACCAGCGCTGTATCCCATCTCGGAACTCCAGCATCCCACGGTTGCGTCCGCTTGGCGCCCGGCAACGCGGCCCGACTCTACGAGATGGTCCGGGCGGAGGGCGCGCTGATCTCGATCAGCGGCACCCCCCCGATGTCGCAGCGCTACTACGCGCGGGCGGGCGAGCGGTACACCGCTCCGAGCGTCCAGCGCGCGGGATCCGGTGATCAGAACGCTCAGCCCGGTGGTTACTACACTGTTCCCAGCGGGTACGGTGGTGGGTTTGGATACTCGCCTTACATATACGGCTCAGGTGCGGATCCGTTCTGAGGACAATCTGCTCTGCGGGATGGGGTTGGAGTCAGAGCTCCAGCCACTTCTTGGCGGTTCCGAGCGGCCACTGGTTGCCTTTCAATGTGCAGGTCGGCGCCACTCCCAGTGCATCCATCCGCACCCGCGCGGCCCTGCATCCGCAACCAGCGCACTTGGCGATTTCGCCGGTCAACATGTATCGCATCCTGAACGCCTGGACGCTCTCGCGCGTGAGGCGGCGATGCCACTTCCTATCGCCCTGCTTCGCCAGGCAACCGGCCGAGGCCAACCTCGTCACTTCATTGTAGGAAATCCCGAGGAAACGGCTAAAGCATCGGACCCTAAACCGGGTCCGGTCCGATGCTCTAGGCTGTTATACCGCATCGGATTAATCCGAAAACCGCTGCGCACTTTTCGGTCCGATGCTCTAACCTCGAGAACGGACAAGAAGGGAGGCGCACCCTCCGCACTTCCTGCCTGAACGAGAGGAGCCGCCGCCGGGTCGCATCATCGTCGGCGGCGAGCAAGCCCTCGACGATGGAACTTGCCGAACTCCGTTCCCGCAATTCGACCGGCAACCGGCCATCCTTCGCGGCGGCCAAGACCTCCGCCCAAGGCAGGCCGAGGAAGCCGAGCCTATCGACGACATCCCGAAGCGGTGCCATGCCCTCTCCATGGCGAACAGCGCGTCCGGCGATCGCCGCCTTGAGGTCTTCGACGGATCTCCTTGAGATATTCGGGACGAGGTAGACGACCTCGGCGCCGGCGGCAGCTTTCCTCAAGAGACCGCACGAAACCAGTCCTTCCGGATCGTCGACGCCGACGAGCCTCTTGACCTCCGCGACCGTGCACGCGTCGGCGCAGGCTTCGGCGGTTTCCCGCATCCGCACCCATTCGACGACCACCGGCGAAAAGCGGTCGTCGGCTCGCTTCACCCCCAGGTGGCCGCCGGTGTAGAGACGGTGCACCGCCTTCGGATGGATCTTGAGCTCGGCGGCAGCGATCGTGCACGTGATCCAGTCCCGGTTGTCGTTCAACCATCCTCTTCGCAACGGCGTCGCCGCCTTGGACATTTCCAGTTCGAGGCCGGCCTTCAGGACCGGCTTGCTCGTTCCTGAAGCGCCGAACCGTCTTCGACTATCCTTCGACGTCCTGGATGAGCGCGTTGGCGAGCATCACGGTGAACTCGAAGAGGTCTCCGCCAGGACAGCCGGTGAACGGTGCCGCCACGCGCGACACGGCGCGTCGCCACCGTCCGGATCGACGAAACCGACCGCCACATCGAGCGCATCGGGATCGGAACATGGGTCGAGCGGCTGGGGATGTTCCCTCAGGTCGGCTCCGCAGCGCTCGCAATGGCAAGGGCCCAGGGTCAACTGCCATCCCAAAGAACGCCCGCAATCGGGCGAGGGACATTTCGAGAGTAGGCGTTCGCGGCTCTGCGGGCAGAACCCCAAGGGTCGCAGATCCCAAAGCGCGCGATGGTGGGGCGCGATCACGAGCGAACGGGGCGAACAGCGCCGCGCGATGCCGAAGAACGTCGAGCGGACCGGCGTTCCGAAGAAATCGACGTATCTGTTGAGGTTCGTCGACCCGACGGACGGGTAGGCTCGCCCCTTGATCTCCTCCGTCGTCGCGCGGAACAACGTCGCCAAAGGCATGGCGGCTTCCATGTTCGAAGCATCGGATCGAGTGCAGATCCTTCTTCTGTATGCCGAGGCAGTGAAACACATCTTCGACGCGGTCCACGCCATGAAGATCGAGATTGCGCGTGATGAACCCGAACATCGACTCGTCGGGTTCCGGAGGGCGGCTCCAACGCAATGACTTCCCGGAAGAAGTCTCCATCATCAACGGCCGGGATCCAGGCTGAAGAGCTTGTGTTGAACCTTCCGGATGACCTTCAGGTCGCGCGCTTCGGCGGTCCACGGGTCTCGGTCGGTGATCCCGAGCGGGATGGCCCACGATCTCGTGGCGTCCCGGAGGCCGTCGCGCTCGATGCGCGGCGCGTTCCTGCCGATCGCATAGGTGGCGGCGTGCCGGAGCAGCCGGCTGGCCATCCCATCACCCCCGCGCTCACGTCGTAGACGCACGACATCCAGTCGCCCTGCGTCGGCTCCGAAGAACAATCAAAGAGGCCGTGCTTCACCATGGCGATGTTGAGCGCCTGGACGAAGCCCGCGAACATCTCCCTTTCCTTGCCGACGGCGATGTCGAGCGGCGTCAGGAAGACGGGCACGTCGCACCGGCTGGTGAACTGCGCGTTGAGTTCGTGGTTCACGAGGTTGCGTGCTCTGTCCACGCCCACGATCGCGATCGGGCACACGCCGGCCCGCGCCAGGTTCTTCAGCGCTTCCGTGACTTCCCAGGCCGTCCGCCCCGCCTTGTCGGAGCGCACCAGATGGTGCATCTCGTCGATGACGAGCAATTCGACACGGGCCATCCTCAAGGCGCATGCGACGGCGTGCATCAGTTGCGGATCGCGCAGTCCTTCGAACGGGTCGCCCTACGACGCGCGCGTCCCGACGCGACGAGAGGGCGGCGACGATCTTGTCGGGAAGGTCGTCGGCTCCAAGCGCGTTGAAGATGTCCGTCGCCAGCTGCTTGACTGTCGCCTTGCTCTCCAGGGTTCACGTGCAGCACGGGATGATGGTCTCCGGCTGGCCGCTCCTTCAGCCAGATCCGTTCCTTGTAGTCCTTGATGATGGTGCTCTTGCCGGACTGCGACCGCCCGAGCACGGGAAGGATGCTCTGCGGCTCGCCGACGCTGCCCCGACCGGTCTGCCGAAGCAATCTGAGCTTGGACTGGAGGTGGAGCAGGCGCGGATGGGGTATGCAGAACTTCTTGAAGGCGATCTCCGCGTCCGCCTTCCTGGCCAGGACGGTCCGGGAACTCCTATCCAATGTGACGTCAGTCGTCGTCGCTCCTGACGCCCTGGACCCAGGACAGCTTCGCGACGTCCACGTCGCGGAAGAGCCTGGGACCAGCGTCGGTATTAGCGCCGGCTCCCGCCACTTCGCCATTCGCCGGCTCGGATGCGGGCGGCGGCAACGCCGGGGTCGCTGCCGGACGGGCGAGCGCGGGCTGCCGCTTCCCGGCGCCCCCACGTCGGAAACCCTTCTCCGGGATGCCTCCGTCTTGACGCCCCCGGGAAACCTCGATGTCGCACGGACCCGATCCGAACACCGAAGGCCGCACGTCCCCGAACGCGACCGAGCCGCCGGTGAGGGAGACCGGCTCGGGTGGATGCAGGATGCGCCGCTGCTTCCTGACGACGGCGTATTTCGCATCGCCGATGTTGGACTCGATCTCGACCCTCAGCTTGTTGCGCGCGGCCCGCTTCTCCTCGTCGCTGAAGAAGGCCAAGTTCTCGGCCTTGGCGTAGCGGAGCACGGCCTCGTGCGTGGCCCAGCTCAAGCGCTCGGTCCCGAGATACCGTCGCTCGATGCAAGGTAGTTCGACGTACCTGCTCGTCACGTGGTTCCAGACGTGCACGCTGCCGAAGTCGGCCGGCGAACACTTGAATTTGATGTCTGCGGTGGCGCTGACGGACCTGCGTCGCCTGATCGGCGTCAACGAAGCGAGCTGGACAAGGAGCGACGAGACCTCGTCCGGATCATGGAAGCGGAGATTGCGGTGGCGCACGCCCTCGCGTGTCAGCACGTCCTGCTCGACCCTGCCGCTCGACGCCCTCAGAAGCGACAGGTTCCGGATGAAGCGACGGCCGTGCTTGCGCTTCGACTCATCCCACGCGCGCGCCGGGGCCATCTCAGCGTGCCGTGCGGCTCCATTTGGTATGGTTTCGGCGACGAACATCCGCAAGGCTCGCACGTAATCGGCGAGCGAGACGCAGGCATCCTCCGACGGGTCGGGTTCGAACTTCCGCATGAGGCAAGCGGGCAGTGGCACGCTCCAACGGAACTTGTTGGCCGTCGCGTCTTGCAATGTCTTGATGACCCTCTCCACGAGCGCCTTGCAATCGGGGTTCTTGATCGGAGCCCACGCGATCGACATGCCGCAGTCCTCGGCGGCGTCCTGGAAGCTGACAGCCAAAGCGATCAAGAGCAAACTCGCACTGCACCAAACGCCTGAGTCAATGCATTAGCACTACTTTGGCAGGTTGGCATTGACGGCGTCGGCCAGGAGCTTTTCACAA
>CALMGA010000068.1:0-5356 GCA_937863205.1 uncultured Beijerinckiaceae bacterium
ACTCCGCAAACAAGCCAAGCCCCTGTGCCTGCAAGGATTGGAGCGGGATCCCTTCGCCCGCTCCACTTTTCCCTCCCTTGACGGTAAGTTCCTGTTTCTCCTAGATTCTGCTCGATCGTATCGAGCCGGCACCAAAACCGTGCTCGAGAGCGGTATCAAATCCGGTACCAATTGGCAAGGCGGTCCTCATGGGGCGGAAAAATAAAACCGGGCTTCGCTATCTCGTCCCTCGCAAGGACAACGGGCAGCCGACCTATTTTCGCAGATTTCCCGAACGCATCCGCTCCCACCTTAAAGGCCAAGTCATCGGTCCCGGCGGCGTTACATACTGCGTCAAGAAGGACCAGCCCTCGATCAGGGTCGCGCTGCTCAAGGGATCGGAAGCGCAGGTCGCGAACGAATGGGCGGAAGTGCACCCCCAATTGGAGGCGATCGTCGCCTCGGCCCGCGCCGCCTTGCGCAACCTCCAGAAGGCTGTTGTCGCGGTCAACACGATCTCGCCGCAGCAGCATCAGCAAATGCTTGACCAGGTGCGCCACGGCATCCTTGCCGCCGACGATCGTATTCGGATCCGGCCGAACGCGCTCGGGGCCACTGCCGAGGCTCTGGCCGAAGTCCGCAAGACGTATGATGCCACCAAGCCTGCTACGCGCAAGCTCCAGCAGATGGCGCAGGACGTTGAACGCAACGTCGCCGAGAAGACCAAGGCGGATGGAGAACTTACCATCTTCGATAAAGCGCAGGTGGAGGGTGAACTCGTCGTAGGGCCCGACACGATGGACATGCTGCGGAGGCTGTCGGCGATCGCTGACCCTCTGGCTGGAGGTGGGCGGATCAAGCTGAGCCCGGAAATGAACAAGGAACTCAACGGCAGGCTGCGTGACAAGGAGGTCATTGCAAGCCCGGTGGAGGCCCTGCTCGCCAGCAACGGCCTCTCACTGCCGCCCGACCACGAGGATCGGCTGCACCTTGCCCTCGACGTTCTCCGCGTGCAGTGCGAGGCTCATGACGATGTCGTCGCCCGCCGCAACGGCGCCAACACGCTGACTCCGCCGCAACCGCCGGCGATTGAAGCGCCCGCGCCCGCAGCCCCGACGCTTAGCGCTATGCGCCTGAGGTGGGTCGAACAGGCCAAGCCCGGCGAGAAGGCGCGCAACGACAACAAGCTGTATGTTGATGGCTTCATCAGCGAGTACGGCGATCTCCCAATTGACCAGATCACGAGGCCGATGATCCGCGGTTACCGCGACCTGCTGGCCAAGCGGCCGCGCAACATGCCGCGCGACCTGCGCGGTGAGCGCCTCCGCGCCCAGGTCGCCTGGGCGGTGACGCAGGGCGACTGCGCGCTGCTGACACCCAACACGGTCAATGCCAAGGGCGTCGGCTCGCTATCCGTGATCATGGAGGTGGCAATCGCCGAAGACATCATCACGGCAAACCCCTGTGCGAAGCTACTGTTGAAGACTGACGGAAAAGCATGCGAGCGCCTGCCCTACGATGCAAGGGACATCAACCGGCTCGGCGCCTCGCCGCTCTTTGCCGAGGGTCGCCGCTGGAAGGCCGGTGCGGGGGAGGCTGCGTTCTGGGTGCCGCTGATCGGGTTGTTGGAGGGAGGGCGACTGGAGGAGATCGGGCAGCTCCTGCTGACCGACATCCGCAAACAGTCCAATATTCATTACTTCAACTTCTTCGACCTCGACGATGAGGACAGCCATGCAGGGCAAACGGATAAGAAGTTGAAGACGCCGGCGGCCCGCCGAAAAGTTCCGATCCACCCGTTCCTGATCGAGCTCGGCTTCCTGCGCTATGTTGAATGGCTGCGGAAGAGGGGCGAGACCCAGCTCTTCCCCGATCTCAAGCTCTATCGTGGTCGTCGCACCAAGGAGTTCTCGAAGTGGTGGGGCCGCTTTACTGATAAGCATGTGACCAACTCAAAGCATAAAGTTTTCCACAGCCTCCGGCATGCTTTCCTGGATCGGCTGCGCAACATGACCGGCAACGAGGATGCCGGCATAGCCCTGGCTGGGCATGCCCGCCACATGTACGGGAAAACCATTTCGCTCGAGACGCGCCACAAGCTCATTACTGAGCTCAACTACCCCGACGTCGACCTCGACCTGTTTCGAGCGGCGGCGGCCAAGCTGCCCTATCTGCAGGCCGACAATGCTCTTGCCAAGGCCATCAAGCGGTCCGCGGTGGTCAACCTGACTGGGCCGGATAGCGTCGTGTCGGCGTAAACAAGGCTCAACCAAATCTGCAACAGTTGCAGATTTGGTTGAGCTGCCAGCGCCGTTATCTCGCCGGCTGGAAGGCGGCGCAGTAATGATGTGCGCCATCGATGCACATCATGATGATGCTTGCCGCAATCTTTTTGCGAACGGTGAAGTGAAAAGTTGCCGATCTCTGCACTATACTCGTAGATAAAAGAGGAGATCTCCGAGTCGACAGGGAGTCTGGATTTGGCCCCTTGCTGACGTCCGGAATGTCTGCTCGTGGGCAGCCTGATGAGTAATTACCCAGGGGTTGTCAGCGATCGGCAGCGGCGCGGTGCCCGGCCTGCAGCCTGGTGCTGTTGTCCGACCTGCCGGCCGAGCCGGTCAGCGTGCACGATTGGATCGAGCTGCCGGAGGCAAAGCCCGTCGTCGAGCAGCACCTCCGCCTCGCGGTGACGTGCCCCGGCTGCCGAGCACGGGTGTCGGCTCCGTGGCCGGATGGGATCGCGACGACGCCGTTCGGCCCGCGCCTGCATGCCACGGCGGTCTATCTGAAGACCTTTCAAGCGCTCTCCTACGAGCGCCTGCAGCGGGTGCTGTCGGACCTGTTCGGCCTCAAGGTGAGCCAGGGCGGGCTTATGAACATGCTGCGCCGGGCCGAGGCGCGCTTCGACGCCGGACGCGATGCGGCCTTGGCCGCCTTGCGGCTGGCCACCGTGGTTGCTTCCGACGAGACAAGCGTCCGCATCGAGGGCTCGAACAGCTCCTATTCGGTTTCCATTGCGAGCAGGCCGTGGTGCACTAGGCCGCCGCGACACTACATGCCCGAGAAGCGAGCGGGCATGGCCTGTTGGAACAAGTTCGCGCGGGCGCTGCTCTCGCGCAAGCAGATGAAATGCGCCGCATGAACAAACCCCTCGCCGATGCCTCGCCCGAAGAGCAGGCGGATAACAAAGAGCACTTTCTCGCCGATCCCGCCGTCTCCGGCGCGTTCGAGCGTATGCTCGACGAGTTCTCGCGCGAAACCGATCGCGGATCGATCCTCATCGCGGCCGACATCGTGGCCGCGCACCTCGAGGCGATCATCGCCGCCCTCGCTCCCACCGCGTTCACCCGCAAGCGGGTCAAGGATCTTCTCAACTATCCTGGGCCGCTGTCGACCTTCGCGGCACGCGCCGACATCGCCTTCATGGCCGGCTTCATCGGCGACACCGCCCATCGCTCGATCGACCTCCTCCGCGGCCTCCGCAACCGCGCGGCGCACTCGCAGGGCGCGTTCAGTCTCGCCGAGCATCAGGAAACCTTGCGGGCCATCTGCGATCTCGGGCCAGGGACCGCGGCCGGCGTGAACCGGTTCGCGGCCGATCTGATCCTGCGATCGGTCGTCGACAGCCTCTTGGAACGCGGGGTCGAGATCGAAGCCGAAATCGGCAGCAACCCATTCGCGACGCCGTCCGAGGTCATCGACGAACTGAGGGCGCGTCCGGAGCACATGAAGATGCTCGAAGACCGTCTCCCTCGGATGGAGTTGGCGTTCGGTGTGTGGCTGCTCCTTGGTCTGATGTCTCACCAGCAGAAGGCAACTCTGGCCAGACGGGCTGGCTCGCCAACGCCGACAGAGCTATCGTCATGACTATCGGCCCTTCCGCAATCGGCGAAGGTATGGCCGGTTAACGACCTAGGGTTGGGTTGTCGTGGCTACCCAGGACGGGTTCCAAGCTGCCACTGAAGCAGCATATACCGTATCACCCTAAAGCCGGAGCAAGCGCAAGGAGCTCTAGTCAGGTGGATCGTGACACGGCCACACCCCTCAAGGTCCATCGCATTGAAGGCGAGCGCGGCCGTTCGTAGGTTCGTAGGCGAAAGGATCATGCCCATGAGCGACAAGCCCGCCGCCACTGTCGTCGAGTTTATCAAGAAGCCGGCTAAGACCGTGTCGTCTTGGTCCTCCCCCTCTGAAGTGGTCCGCCCTGAGGTATGGCTTTTGAGCCGAACGAGGACGGACGAGATGACGAGGAAGAGGCACAAGCCGGAAGAGATCGTTGCCAAGCTGCGCCAAGTGGACGTGCTGGTGTCGCAAGGGCGGAGCGTCGCTGATGCTGTCCGTACGATCGAGGTCACTGAGGTGACGTACTATCGCTGGCGGCAGGAGTTCGGCGGGCTGAAATCCGATCAGGTGAAGCGGCTCAAGGCGCTTGAGACGGAGAACCTGCGGCTGCAAGGCGGTGGCCGACCTGACGCTGGACAAGCTCATCCTGAAGGAGGCTGCCGCGGGAAACTTGTGAGCCCCGCGCGTCGGCGCGTTTGCATCGAGCATGTGCGGCGGCAGTTCGCCGTCTCCGAGCGTCGCGTGTGTGCGGCGCTCGGTCAGCATCGTCCGACGCAACGCAAGACGCTGCGGGGCCGCGATGACGAAGCGCGCCTCACGGCCGACATCATCGAGCTGGCGCTTCAGTATGGCCGCTACGGGTACCGCAAGATCACCGCGCTGCTGCGTGCCGCGGGCTGGTTGGTGAACGACAAGCGGGTCGAGCGGATCTGGCGGTCTGAAGGGCTGAAGGTCCCGACCCGGCAGCCGAAGAAGGGACGGCTCTGGCTCAACGACGGCTCGTACATCCGTCTTCGTCCTGAGCACCGTGATCACGTGTGGGCCTACGACTTCGTCGAGGGCCGCACCCACGATGGCCGCAAGGTCCGGATGCTCAACATTGTGGACGAATTCACCCGCGAGTGCCTGGCCATCAGGGTGGCGCGCAAGCTGAAGGCGACCGACGTCATCGACGTCTTGTCCGACCTCTTCATCCAACGGGGCGTACCGCATCACGTCCGCTCCGACAACGGTCCAGAGTTTGTTGCCAAGGTCGTGCAGGACTGGATCGCGGCGGTTGGTGCGAAGACGGCATACATCGCACCGGGCAGTCCCTGGGAGAACGGCTTTGTTGAGTCGTTCAACGCCCGGCTTCGGGACGAGCTGCTCGATGGTGAGGTCTTCTACTCACTTCGTGAGGCTCAGATCATCATCATCGAGAGCTGGCGACGACACTACAACACCGTGCGTCCACACGGATCGATCGGCTACAAACCACCGGCACCTGAGGTGCACCTATCCGGCATCAGCGCAGGGCTGCCTGCGCAACCCCGAC
>CALMGA010000068.1:5366-5568 GCA_937863205.1 uncultured Beijerinckiaceae bacterium
GGTACGCTGGATCACGCACGACGGGAGGGGCTATGGGCCAAGTTCTCCACGGCAGCGCCACTGATCGGCCCCCACTGGGTGGTTCATCGCCGAGTTTGGTGGGTTAGCTCGCAAGGAGGAAGCGGGGGCGGAGCAGGTCGAGCTTGGCGCGGCCGTACATGGAGCGTTTCAGCAGCTTGAGGCGGTTGACCTGTCCTTCCGC
>CALMGA010000069.1 GCA_937863205.1 uncultured Beijerinckiaceae bacterium
CCCCATGCGCGAGCCACCGGCCGGCTGGCGGGCATGCGGGGCGGCGGTGGCCGACGTGGTGCTGGCGCGCCAACGCTGTCGCATGCTGGGCCGCGACGACGCGGTGAGTCTCACCGCAGCCGTCGCAACCGCGCGGGCGGAGCGGACCGGCACGCCGGCAGCGCGCCATAAGGGCAAGCCGGAGAGTCTGCACTGATGCACCACGGCGATGCATTCAACACTTATTGTGGCAGCGGCCCGATAATGATCGGCAAGATTCGCCAGCTTTCGAAGTTATCGAGCACCGTCAGCGAACAGGTGCTTAAACCATGGCCATCAACGGCTGACAGCCTCAGCAGTTGCTTCCGCTTAATCATCGATCGCTATCTAGCAAATAAATACAAACCTGTTCGGGCGGCAGCCCTGAGGATTTGAGCAGGATGATGAACTATCTTGCCTCGTCGTCGCTCACGACCCATAAACCGCCAGTGGTGTATTTATGGCGGTGCGCAGCTGATCGCATACGGTTGCCCAGGCGGCGAGATCCAGAGTCACGAGTCGAAGATGGCTCCCGTCGAGGTTCGCGATGCCGTGAGCCGCTTGGCATCCAGCCGGCGGAGGCAAACCCGCGTGGTGTGGGTACACCAGCATCAGGTCGCGGCAATCATAGATCTGCGCGTAGGCCATCATCTGGTAGACATCCGCCTGCCCGACGCCGCGGCGCGGGTTTTCGAGCGCGCCCGTCAAGCGTTTCCACTTGGTGTCGAGGATCAGGACGGTCCGGCCGAACCGGCCGACAACGGCGTCAGGTCGCGTGGCGAACAGGGGACGGTCTCGCGCGCGATCATGCAAGGCGTGGCGTCGCGGCCCTTGCAGAGTGACATTCGCCCCCGACCCGGCCAGCGCGCGCCGTAGGGTGCGTCCGATGAACTCCTCGAATAGCGTGTTCATCTCGAACAGCAGCGCGAAGCCGCGCGCGCCGCCCGCCGAGGTCGTCTGGAAACGGTCCCCGAGCAGCAGGCGCGCGAAAGCGAGCACCTCGCGCCAGCCGGCGTTGGTGCGATTAAGCTCGACCGCTTGCCAAGGCAGGGTCGCGCGCGGCACGAGCGTGACGGCGTCGTACACGAAAAGGAGTTCGTTCAGGCGGCGCCGTGTCTCGTGCGCGCGAGCCAGACCCCCAAGACGCACGAGCGCGGCCTTCAGGATGCGATTCAGCGCAATGTCGGCGTCGAGTTCCTCGTAGCGGCAGGCCAGACGCTGCGGGCTGGCGGCAAGCGCCGTGAACTGGCGGATGACATCGAGACGCCCGCGCAGGGCGGGCAGGTCGTCCTCTTTACCCACGTATGCGCGCGGCAAGCCGCGCCGTAGTACGGCCGCGAGCTTGTCACAGAACAAACGGATCAGGATCTCTAGAAGATCCTGCGATTGCCAGCCCAGGTCGGTCGACGGCCCCGCATCGATCTCGAGGTCGTGGACGGCCGCAAGCATGTGAACGAGGCTCGCGCGCGCTGTCGGCGCGTCGCCGTCGATTTTGGGCAGAATCTCTAGGGTGACGTCGTCGCCGACGAGGACGCCGACGACCTGTTGCGCCCGCAGCCGTCGGCCGCCGTCGACGAGAACGCGTTCCCCGTCCGCGCCGCCGAGAACTGTGCGCCGCGCCGTGGCGAGCAGCCGATCGGCCTGCGCCCGGGTAACGCCGACGTCTCCCGTTGCCGAGACGGGCAGGTAATCCCATTCGCGCAGCGCTCGGCGGATCACGCCCGCAGTTGCGCGTAAGCAGCATCAGCAAACGCCTCGCGCACCGTGTAACGCCAGCGGTCCGGGCCGGGATCATCCAGGCCCGGCGGCGGGTCGAGGCGGGCGCGGGCGAGGAACGCCCCGGCGTCGCTGGTTTCGCCCAGCACTAGGCGGATGCGCTCCCAGTCCTCGAAGAAGTACTCGGCCAGCAGCGGGATCACGCGCTCGCGCATCACCGCGTCGACGTCAGCGCGCGTGCGGCAGCCCATGAAGAATGCGTGCCCGATGCGGTGCTCGCGGTCGACGAGGTATTCGATGCGCGCGTTGAGGCCTCTCAGGACGGCCGCGAGGTCGATCCCCTCGACGTTCGTCGACAGGATCTCGGGCTGCGGCGCGAGCTCGCGGAAGGAGAAGCGGCGGCGCAGCGCGGTATCGAGGAGCGCAATCGAGCGGTCGGCCGTGTTCATCGTGCCGACCACGTGGAGGTTGTCGGGCACGCCGAACGTGTCTCCCGAGTAGGGGAGCGTGACGGTCAGCGCGTTGTCCCGTCCCAGCCGCTTGTCGGCCTCCAGCAGCGTGATCAGCTCGCCGAACACCTTCGACACGTTGGCGCGGTTGATCTCGTCGATGACGAGCACGAACTGGTCGGGGCGGACCGGGCCCGGTATAGGGGGCGGTCCCCCGATCAGGCGGACCAGAGCCTCCTTCAGGATACGGTCTTCCGGAATTTCGTAAAGGGTCCTCGTTGTGAAGTCCCCCTCGACGATGGTGTTGAGAGGCAGCGGCTTCTCCGACACGAGTAGCCAGCGGACCTTTCGGCGCTGGTTGTACGTACCGTCCGCGCCGAGCTCGAAGAAGTACCCACCTTTTATCTCGGCGATCGCGCGAAACGCGGTGTTGCCGTGCGGCACGATCACGAGGTCTCCGACCTTCATCGCATTCCGGAGTGTCCAGGGCTGACTGGTCTGGCTCGGCGTCGTGTCATTCGGATAACGCGCCGCCCACTCCTGGCGCATCGCCTCGAAGTCGGCGCACCGGGGATCGCTGAAGTCGACGTCCCTGCCCCAGCCCAGCGCCACGTAGTCGCTCGCGGTCGCCGCTTGGTAGACGTGCTCCTCGCTGCCCTTCGCGCCGAGGGCCATCTTCCAGAATCGCCGCCCCTCAAGATCGAAACCGCCCCCGCTCCGCCCTTCGGCGGCAGCCGTCCGGGCTTGCTCAGCGAGCGTGGCGATCTCGCGAAAGACGCCGGGAACGGGCATCAGACGAAAGCCCGCACTCGTCGCCGTGTCCACTGCCTCGCCAGTGATAGGGCGCAGGCCTTCGACGAAATCCTCGTAGGTGTAGGACTGGTGGAATGTCACGAAACGGATCTGGCTTGTCCTAGTCAACTCCTCGTAGCGGCGGCGCACGGCCGAGTGGTCGCTTTCGGGCAACGCGCCGTCGCAGAGCCGCACGGCTTCTTCAGCGGTCCTGAAGGTCTTGCCGGTGCCTGGAGGACCGTAAAGGATCAGGTTAGTAGGCGCGATCGCAGATTTCGGTTCGAGGGCATGCATCGCGATCCATCTCTCCGCAGCGGTCGACGCGGGCTTCGCCGATGCATACCACGTCAACAAAGTTTCGAGCGCAGCGAGGCTCGAAACGCAGACGATCTGCTGTTGACCCGACCTAAGCCTGGCATTCGCGCGCTGATACACGCTGCTCTCCAGCTGCTCGTGAACCGCAAGGCGTTCAACACTGGCAATTCCATCGAGGTAGCTCCAATTGAGGGCGCCGGTCGGCGGGTTCTTCTCGAGAACGAGCCTGACGCGATCGGCAGAAGACGGAGACGCCTCGACGAGGCGGAAGCGGAAGCCGCCGTTCTCGACCAAGCGATCTTCCACCGTCGCGCCGCCGAGATCCAATCCGATCGATCGACCGCTCGGGTTGGCGTAAAGAATGCCTTTAGTCCTGCGCGACGCGCCGCTGAGGCGTCGAAGCTCGCCGGCCGAGACTTTACCTTCAAACGCTTCGAGGGCGTCGCCGAGCGTCACGCTCCTACCTATCGGTTCTTGGCCGCAAGATCTTCAGCCTCGAGATACTCCGTATCCGCACCTCTTTCCCTTGCAAAGAGGCGACATGGTCAGCGGCTCATTCTCCCGCTCGACCGAGAGGTGACCTCCGGGCTGAAGCAATGCGCAACCTGCTACCGAGCACGCGGTAGCGCCACTGATTGGGGCAGGCGAATGCTCTGTCGGTCGATTCGCAACCATTGCTAAATAGCCCTGGCCAGCATGCAAACGGAGTTGTCGACACCTTGCAGTCTGCCGTGCCTACCAGCATGGTCGAGCCGGGTCACGTCTGCATCAGAAAGTCGGAGCAGTCCGAGGTGACCATGCATCTGTCGCCGACATTCCTGGCCACCTTCCTCGGCTGCCGCGCATCGGCGGCCTGGACGCTGGAGGCCCGCCGCGGCCTGCGCGCCGCGCCCGAAGCGGGCGAGGACGCCCATGCCGAGTTGATCAAGCGCAAGGGCATGGACCACGAGGCACGCTGTCTCGCCGCCCTTGTCGAGCGGCACGGGCAGCCGGTCACCATACAATCGGGAACGCTGGAAGCGCGCAGGGCGGCGACGCTGGCCGCGATGGCGGCCGGGACACCTCTCGTCGCCCAGGCCGCGCTGTCGGACCAAAGCTGGATCGGCTACGCCGATTTCCTCGTCCGTGCGGATGAACCTTGCCCACGGTGGGACTGGTCCTACGAGCCATGGGACGCCAAGCTGGCGCGCTCCGCCCGACCCGACCACGTCATGCAGATCGCACTCTACGGCGACCTGCTCGCCTCTGCGCAGGGGCGGGTCGCCGAGCGAGGCGCCCTGATGCTCGGGACCGGCGATCCCGATGCGCCCTTCGCCGTCGAGCACTTCCGGCTCGCCGACGTCCGGCATTACGTCCGCCGTGCCGCACGGCGCCTACAGGCCTTCGCCGCCGACACGCCAGCGGATCTTACCCCGGAGCCGTGCGCCTACTGCGGCAAGTGCGACTGGCTGACTGCCTGTGACGCGCAGTGGGACGCCATCGACCACCTCTGCCGTGTCGCCGACATGACGCGCCGGCAACGTGAGCGGCTCGTCGCGGCGGGCATCACCACGCGAACTCAACTCGGGTCCTTCAGCGG
>CALMGA010000070.1 GCA_937863205.1 uncultured Beijerinckiaceae bacterium
GATGTTGGACGCCGGTCCCCCTCACTTCGGGGTTAAAGTTGCACGCCGGATCACATCCAAGAGACGTTGCGGGGGCTGACAGGGCCCTCCAAGCCTACCTCGCCGACAAGCACCAGGTCGACCGTAGCCTCGACCGTCGTGCCGCTCAGGTCCTGATCGCCGACGTCCTGAACATCTACGCCGCCGACGTCGTCGCCAAGCACGCCCGGCCCAAGAAGTCGGCGGCCCGCATGCTGGCGCTCGACGCCTTTTGGGGCGAGCGGGCGCTGTCGGAAGTGACGGGCGCGACCTGCCGCGCTTAAGCGAAGCAGCGGCCGTCGCCGGCCTCGGCCAGGCGCGAGCTGGAAGACCTGCGCTCGGCCATCAACCATCACCGCCGCAAAGGCTACTGCACGGAAGTGGTGAGCGTGGTGCTGCCGGAGCGCAGCGAGCCGCGCGAGCGATGGATCACGCGATCGGAGGCGGCGCGGCTGATCTGGGCGGCCTACCGATATCGCGAGGTGCAGAAGGGTCATGCCACCGGCCGGCGGTCGCGCCGCCACGTCGCCCGCTTCGTCCTGGTGGCGCTCTACACCGGCACGCGCGCGGGTGCGATCTGCTCGGCCGCGTTCGAAGCCGGGCCCGGCCAGGGCTTCCTCGACCTCGAGCGCGGCGTCTTCTTCCGCCGCCGCGGCGGCGCCAAGGTGACGAAAAAGCGGCAGCCGCCCGTGCGCCTGCCCGATCGGCTGCTCGCGCACTTCCGGCGCTGGCGCCGCCGGCCGGAGCCGCCGATCGCCGCCGAGCCGGGGCGGAAGATCTCCGAGCGATTCGCCGTCGAGTTCAACGGCAAGCCGATCGGGCACATCAACAAGGCGTTCCGGGCCACGGTGAAGGCTGCCAAGCTGTCGCCCGACGTCATCCCGCACTGCCTGCGCCACACCGCGGCGACCTGGGGGGATGCAGAACGGCGGCGACGTCAACGCGCTGGCCGGCTTTCTCGGAATGACGGTCGAGGTGCTCGAACGCGTCTACGGCCACCACCATCCCGATTTTCAGGAAGGCGCGGCGGACAGCGTGTCGGGCCGGACGCGAAAAAGATCGGGAAGCAGATCGGGAGCGGAGAAGGCTGCTTTCTAAGCGATTGATTTTATTGGTCGGAGTGAGAGGATTCGAACCTCCGACCCCCTCGTCCCGAACGAGGTGCGCTACCAGACTGCGCTACACTCCGACATCGGTGCCTGATACGGGCAGACCCGAGCGTCTTCATAACGATCCTGTTCGGCCATGACAACCTCAAAGGTGCGGGCTCCGGGGCAAGCGCTCGAAGATCCGTCGGGCGGTGATGGCGATTGCGAGATGGCGGTCGCGTCGTTCCGGCGTCTTTCGCTCGGTCTTCAGGCTGGCCTTGTCGGGAACGAGCTTCATCGTGTTGAGCACGGCATGGCGGATCGCGGCCATGTTGGCAGGCCGGGCAGATCACGTCCAGACCGGGCGCGGATCCTCCAGGGCTGGAAACGGCGGAACAAGCGACGTGCCGGACATCGAAAGCGCCCGCCAAGCGAGACCCATTCAAAAGCACACCGGCGATAGCCACCTCACCTTCCTCGCCGTTCAAGGGATCGCCCTGATGCGAGCCCTCGATCCCACGCCGCCGGACGTCGTGCCGCCCGGTTCAGCCGGCGCAACCGCGGCGATTGATCAGACGAGGGTTTCCGTCATGCGCTTCATCGCGTCCTGCAGCTCCCCGATCGCGGCGTCGAGGTCGTCGCGCTGGCGTTCAAGGTGGGTGATCTGCGTTGCGATCTGCTCGCGTCCCAGGCTGACCGTGAGATCGGCGCTCTCGCCTTCCGACGTTGCCGCGGTGCGCGAAGCGATCAGCTCGAAGATCTCCGCTAGCGTGAAGCCGAGGCGCTTGCCCTTGAGAACAAGTTCGAGGCGAATGCGATCGCGGGCCGAATAAAAGCGGGCGGTGCCTTGTCGTCTTGGCTGCAGAAGCCCTTTGTCCTCATAGAACCGCAGCGTGCGCAGGCTGATGTCGTAGATGCGGGCAAGATCGCCGATCGTGCTTTCCCCCCGCAATTTGCCGTCACCCTTCAAAAGCACGTTCAGTCCCTTTTCCATCGGCTCCTCCGCTCGAACGTTGGACGGCAAGGTTAGCTCTACCTAAGCGGGTTATTGCGGGATACGCAACCCTTGCGTGTGACAAGGCTTGGCTGCGGTCGGCGCGGGATGTTTCGGGATCGAGCAGGCTTAACGCTATCTTTACCCTGCCCGTGAAAGTTTGGGTCATGGTGAAGCGCGGATGCGTTGCGCCGGCGAGGAGCGGCGCAGGCCGCTGGTCGCGCGCATGTGCTCCAGAGGGGTCAGCCCCGTGGATGATTTGATGATCAAGGCAACATCCCGCGGCGACGGAGTTGATTTCGATGCCCAAGCCGCTGCGCGCGACGCGGCCCGGCGGGAAGGCAAATCCCTGGGTCAGTGGCTGCACGGCGCCATCACCGATCGTGCGGCCGATCTCGGCATCCGGGAAAGCGACATGGCGGGCAAGGACCGCCTCGAGGCGGTCACCGCGCGTCTCGAACGGCTTGGCGGACGTACCGGGCCGGCGCCGCGGCGCCAGCCCCACGCGAGCCGCGCCGAAGCGATCCGGCAAAGGCCGCTCGACGCATCCGCCGACGAGCGCCGCTTGTCCTGGCGCGGCGACACGGTGGCCGACGTTCAGGCGAGGCCCGCGCGCGATTGGATCGACGAGTCCGCGGGCGACGCTGAGGCCGAACGGCTGCTTGCCGGCGCCATCACCGCCATGGAGCGGCGCGCGGCGCGCAGCGAGCGGCGCACGGATGAGGCTCTCGCCTCGTTCGCCAATCTCATGGAAGTCAGCGAAAAGCGGCGGGCGCAGGAGCGCGACGCCGTCACGGCCCTGACCCAGCAGATGGCAACTCTCGAAACCGCGCTGTCGCAGCACTTCTCCTCGGGTGACAGTCCGATCAAGGGCGCCCTCGCCAGGCTTGAAGCGCGCCTCGACCTGATCGGCAAGCGCGGCGCGGCCGAGAGCGCGGCGCGCCAGCACGCTGCCGCAGCGGAAGCCGTGCCCGCCGACGGCGACGCCGTGCGCCGCCTCGAAGACAAGATCAACACCATCCTGCAGGCCGTGCACGGCTCCGCTCCCCAAACTGTCGCGGCCGCGTCGCCGCTGGCCCTCAAGGCGGCGCAGATGGCCGAGCCGTCGCGGCGGCGGCTCGGCGATGCCATCGCCGAGATCGCCCAGCGTCAGCACAACCTCGACGACGCAGCGGGAAGCGGTCGGGAGCGGACTCCCGCCCGCGCCGCCACCGATGCCAAGCCGGCCGCTGGCCTGAACCACGCGACGCCGGCCCCGCTCACCCAGCCGTCGGCGGCCGAGCCGGCGGACGCGGCGCGCTTGCCCTTCCCGCTGCGGCGCGGCGCGAAGGGCGAGGACATCCTCCCTGCGGCTTCGTTGAACGGATCGGGCGGTGCCGCTTCAACCGTTCGGCCCGCGCGCGCCGGCGACACCGTGCCATCGATCGCCCTTGCGCCCGCGCCGGATCAGTGGCGGCTGGACCAGGACATGTCGGCCATTGCGGCTCGGCTCGGCGGCCTGCAACCGGCGGGACAGGAGGAAGCGCAGGCTGTGAAGCGCGGGACCGTTCCGGCGGTCGGGGGTGCCGGGCGCGCGGCGGCGATCCAGGATCCCGCCACCGCCGAAAGCCTGCAAAAGATCGAGCAGCGGCTTGACGTGATCGCCGGTCGGGTGCGCGAAGCCCTGCAGCAGAAACCGGTGGTCGAGCCGCCGCGGGTCGAACTCGGCGGCCTGGAGGCCATGGTGCGCGACCTTGCCGCCAAGCTCGATCTCGCCGGGGCTCCGGGCGCCGACGCCCACGCGCTCGATGCCCTGCAGCAGCAGGTCGAGGTGCTGTCGACCCGCTTCGAACGCTCCGAGCACGACCTGTCCCTGCTGCCGACCCTTGCCGCCTCCGTGCGCGGCTTGTTCGACCAGCTCGAAACCGTGCGCGCCAGCGTGGAAACCTCGGCTGCCCATGCCGCCCGCGAGGTGCTCCGCATCGCGGTCGACGACGGCCGCAAGCGCGGTCCCGCCGCCGAGGCGGAGACAGCCGTCCCGGATACTTCGCAGGAGGTCGTCACCGCCGTGCAGTCGATGCTCGGCGGCGTTCACGACATGCTGGACAAGGTGGTCGGCCGGCTGTCGGCGGTGGAAAGCAACCTCGCCGAAGTGCGCGCCCACCCGCTCGCGGCGGCTTCGGTCACGCCATCTGCGGTGGCATCCGCACCGGTCGCGCCGCCCCTTGCCGGGCCGGTGTTTCGCCCGGCGACGCAGCGGCCGGCCGCGCCCAAGATGGCCGGCGGCTCACCCGATCTCCCGTTCGGCGGCGCCGAGGCGGCCCGCGAGCCCATTCTTCCCTTGCCGGGAGGGCGGCGCGCCGATCCCCAGCCCGGCGGACGCCCCACCGACGCTGACGAGGACGCGCAACGCGTCAACTTCATCGCCGCCGCCCGCCGTGCCGCCAAGCCGGCGCAAACCGAGCCGGCCGTAGCGCCGCCCCAGCGGACGGCCGCAGCGGAGGCCCCGGATGCGCGCGCCGGGCTGATGGACACATCCCGCGAATATGTGGCCGCTCACAAGCGTCCGGTGCTGATGGGCCTCGCCGCCATCCTGGTCGTGCTGGGCACGCTCGCCCTGCTGCAGCGCACGGGATTGGGCGCCGGCGACACCGTGGCGACGGCGCCCGCGCCGCAGGCGGCCAAGGTGGCCCGGGCCGGCGAGACCATAGGCCAGGTGGCGAGCCAGCCCTCGTCCGAGCCGGACGCGCGCCGGCATGGTTTCGCGAACGCGGGGGACCTGACGCCCGGCGCCCTGCCGAAAGCCCCGCTGCCGGCCGCCGCCGACGGCAACGACCCGATCCAGACCGGCTCGATCCCGAGCCTGCCGTCCTTCGCCGCGCAGGCGCCGGGCGGAGCCGCCGCTCGTCCGGCCGGCCTGCCGGTGGGATTGCAAACCGCAGCCGAGGCCGGGAATCCATCGGCGCAATACGAACTCGGCGTGCGCTACGCCGATGGCCGCTCGGTCGGGCGCGATGCGAAGGTCGCCGCCCTGTGGCTGGCAAAGGCGGCCGACCAGGGGTTCGCGCCGGCGCAGTACCGGCTCGCGTCCTTCTTCGAAAAAGGGGTCGGCGTGGCGCAGGACAAGGCGCGGGCGAAGAAGCTCTACACGCAGGCTTCCGAGGCCGGCAACCCGCGCGCCATGCACAACCTCGCCGTGATGCTGGCCGACGGCGACGGCCATCCCGACTATCCCGGTGCGGCCGACTGGTTCCGCAAGGCGGCCACCTACGGCATCCACGACAGCCAGTACAACCTCGCCATCCTGCTGGCGCGCGGACTCGGCGTGCCTCAGTCGCTGGTGCAGTCCTACCAGTGGTTCGCCATCGCCGCCGCCCAGAACGACGCGGATGCCGCCCACAAGCGCGACGAGGTCGGCTCCAAGCTGAGCGCCAGCGATCTCGCCGCGGCCAAGGCCTTTGCCGCCGCTTTCCAGCCCAAGGCGGTCGAGCCGGCGGCGGAGGCGCTGCCGTCCTCGACGGGATGGGATGGCGCCCCCGGCGCTTCTCACTTAAACAGCGCAAAATCGAAAGTTTCCTCGCTGTGAAAGCCGGCCCGCTTGGACCAGAAAGCCTTCCTGCGATCGCTGTTTGACGCCGCGATCGCCGCCGCCCAGCCGTTCAAGACGATCGCGCCGCGGCTGCCGCCGCCGCCGAAGGGGCGCACGGTGGTGATCGGTGCCGGCAAGGCCTCGGCCGAGATGGCGCGGGCGCTGGAAGCGCACTGGCCGGCGCCCTTGTCGGGCCTGGTGGTGACCCGCTACGGGCACGGCGCCGCGACGCGGGGGATCGAGGTCGTGGAAGCCAGCCACCCCGTTCCCGACGAGGCGGGCGCGCTCGCCGCCCGCCGCATGATGGGCGTGGTCGCCGGCCTCACGGCCGATGATCTCGTCATCGCCCTGATCTCGGGCGGTGGTTCGGCGCTGCTGCCGATGCCGCTCGCCGGCCTCACCCTCGCCGACAAGCAGGCGGTGAGCCGGGCCCTGCTGCACAGCGGGGCGACGATTTCCGAGATGAACTGCGTGCGCCGCCACCTGTCAGGGATCAAGGGCGGCCGTCTCGCCCGCGCCTGCGCGCCCGCGCGGGTCGTCACCCTGGCGATCTCCGACGTGCCGGGCGACGCGCCGGGCGACATCGCCTCGGGTCCGACGGTGGCTGACCCAACCACCTGCGCGCAGGCGCTGGCCATCCTGGCCAAATACAACATCGATCCGCCCGCTCCCGTGCGCGGTGCCCTGGAAGGGGGCGGCGCCAGCGAAACGCCCAAGCCCGGCGACGCGAGCCTGCCGCCCAACGAGTTTCACCTGATCGCCGCGCCGCAGGCCTCGCTGGAGGCGGCGGCGGCGCTGGCCCGGCAGGCCGGCTTCATGCCCTTCATCCTCGGCGACAGCCTGGAAGGCGAGGCCCGCGACATGGGGCTCGTGCTGGCCGGGATCGCGACCCAGGTGGCGGCGCGCGGGCAGCCTTTCTCCAGCCCCTGCGTGCTGCTGTCGGGCGGGGAAGCCACCGTCACCGTGCGCGGGGCGGGGCGCGGCGGCCGCAACGTCGAGTTCCTGCTCTCGCTCACCATCGCGCTCGCCGGCAACGGCCGGGTGCACGCGCTGGCCGGCGACACCGACGGCGTCGACGGCGCCGAGGAGATCGCCGGCGCCTATGCCGGTCCCACCACGTTGGAGCGGGCGCTCGCCCGCGGCATCGTTCCCGCCGACAGCCTCGCCGCCAACGACGGCCACGGCTTCTTCTCGGCGCTCGGCGACAGCATCGTCACGGGACCGACCCTGACCAACGTCAACGACTTCCGCGCCATCCTGATCGAAGCGCCCTGAGGCGTCGCCGGCCCCGCGGCGCGCGGCAGGCCCTGGCCGCCGGTTCTCCAAACCTCGACGGCCGCTTCACGGGTTTGTGCCCGACGCCGCGCGCGTGGTCGCCGCAAATCCCTCGCATTTAACTTCGATCGGATAAGACTGTGCGCTTCACGGCCGGCTTCGTGGACGCTGCGGGACCGACTGCCTAAGGCTTCGTGAATGCCGTCGCCTCGCGCTGATACTCCGGGCACGGTTGCGGAAGGGTACGCGGGCACGATGGATGACGTTTGGTTCGGATCGGGGCTGACGCATCGCGACGTGGACACCATCGTACGGGCGCTGTCGCTTCGCGAGAACAGGCCGGCGCCGCTGCTTGCCATCGCCGATCGCGGTAGCCGGCTCGTTCTGGCCAGCCGGGCCCTGTTTCGCTTCTTCGACGTGGAGGACGTGCGCTCGTTGGGGGCCCGGCTGCTCACCGGCCGCGACCCCGGTGCGCGCCGCCTCGCCGCCCTGTGCCAAAACCTCGCGATCAACGGGGCGCCTCGCCTGGAACGGCTGCGCTTCTCCGTCGGCCCCGCAAGCGAGGTCGTCACGTTCCTGTGCCGCCGCATCCTGCTGGACGGCAGCCAGCCTTTGTTCATCGCCGCCGCGCTTGGTTTGAATATCGACCAGATGCCGGCGCGGGATGCGGCGCCGGCCGCCGGCGCGGTCGGGAGCGAGGCTGAGCCGTCTTCGCTTGCCGAACCGGCGCTTGCAAGCCGTCCCGAGGAGGGTCGTCCGGGATCGAAAGCCGCGCTTCAAGTCGCTGGGCCGAAGGCCGCGCCGCCCCCGACCGGACCCGCCGAGATCGCGCCCGCAGAGATCGCGCCCGAGCGGTCCGCGGCCATGCTGCCTGCGCCGGAGCCGGCCGCGCCCGAACCCTTGCCGGGCGTCGAGGATGTCGAAGCGATCCTGCGCGCCCGCTGGCCGGACGCCCGCACCCTCCGCTTTCTTTGGCAAACCGACGGCGATCTGGTTTGCACCCGGCTCGGCCCGACGCTCGCCGAGGCGCTCGGTCCGTCGCTCGCGGTCCTCGGCGTGACGAAGAAGGAGAAGGTCGAACCGCGCAGCGGGCTGCCGCTCCGCAACACGATCGCCGCCTGGTTCGGGGCGCTCGGGATCGGCGAGTTCGATC
>CALMGA010000071.1 GCA_937863205.1 uncultured Beijerinckiaceae bacterium
GCCAGGAGATGGTGTTCGACGCCCACGACCGGGCCTTCGCCTTCTTCAAGGGCGCGTGCCGGCGCGGCATCTACGACAACATGAGGACGGCGGTCGACACGATCTTCGTGGGTAAGAACCGCGCCTACAACCGTCGCTTCCTGCAGATGTGCGCGCACCATCTCGTCGATCCCGTCGCCTGTTCGCCGGCGTCGGGCTGGGAAAAGGGCCAGGTCGAGAACCAGGTCGGCCTGGTGCGCGAGCGCTTCTTCACGCCCCGGCTGCGGGTGCAAAGCTACGACGAGCTGAACGGCCTGCTGCTGGAGCGGTGCGTCGCCTACGCCAAGGCGCATCCTCATCCCGAGCAGCACGATCGAACAGTGTGGGAGATGTTTGAGGCAGAACGACCTCACCTCGTGCGTCAGGCCGGTCGCTTCGATGGCTTCCATGCCCTGACAGCCTCGGTCTCAAAGACCTGCCTCGTGCGCTTCGACAACAACAGGTACTCGGTCAACGCCGGTGCCGTCGGCCGTCCCGTCGAGATCCACGCCTATGCCGATCGCGTCGTCGTCAAGCAGGACGGCCGCATGGTCGCCGACCATGCCCGTTCCTTTGCGCGTGGCGCGACGATCTGCGACCCCTGGCACTACGTGCCGGTGCTGGCCCGCAAGCCAGGCGCCCTGCGCAATGGCGCGCCGTTCAAGGATTGGGTGCTGCCGCAGGCCATCGATCGCATCCGTCGCAAGCTCGCCGGCTCGGATGACGGTGATCGCCAGATGGCAAAGATCCTCGCCCTGGTTCTCGACGACGGTCTGGTTGCCGTCGAGGCCGCCTGCGCCGAAGCGCTCGCCGACGGCGTCTCGTCCGCCGACGTGATCATCAACATCATCTCGCGGCAGCGCGACCCCGCCCCACCCATCACCATCATGACGCCGGACGCGCTGACCCTCCGTCACGCGCCGGTTGCCGATTGTGCCCGCTACGACAGCCTCAGAAGGATCTGACCCATGGAGCGCACCACCGAACGCACCGACATCCTCGACATGATGGGATCGCTCAAGCTCTTCGGCATGCGCTCGGCCTTTGACGAGATCGTCACCACCGCCCTCAAGCGCCAGCACGAACCCCAGCGCCTCGTCGGCGACCTGCTCAAGGCCGAGATCAACGAAAAGCACGCGCGCTCCATCAGGTACCAGATGACGCTCGCCCGACTGCCGCTGGCCAAGAACGTCGCCGACTTCACCTTCGCCGGCACACCGGTCAATGAAGCCCTCGTGCACGATCTCGCCGGCGGCCACTTCATCGCCGAGCAGCGCAACTGCGTCCTCGTCGGCGGCACCGGGACCGGCAAGACCCACCTTGCCATCGCCATCGCCCGCAGCTGCATCCGCGCCGGCAAGCGCGGCCGCTTCTTCAACACCCTCGATCTCGTCAACCGGCTCGAAGCCGAGACCCGCGCCGGCCGCCAGGGCCGCTTCGCCGATTATCTCTCCCGCATGGACTTCGTCATTCTCGACGAGCTCGGCTACCTGCCGTTCGCCCAGAGCGGCGGTCAGCTGTTGTTCCACCTGATCAGCCGCCTCTACGAGCGCACCTCGGTGATCGTCACCACCAACCTCGCCTTTGGCGAATGGCCGGCTGTGTTTGGCGACGCCAAGATGACCACCGCTCTGCTCGATCGCCTCACCCACCACTGCGACATCGTCGAGACCGGCAACGAGAGCTGGCGCTTCAAGAACCGCGGCTGACGCGCACCAGGGACCGCACTCGCCCCGCCTGCGCAACCCCGACCAGCTCCGCCGGGGCGAGCGCTACGGCACCGTCCAGGCTCACACAGGGGTCAACTTTGGACGCCTATCAAGGGTCAAGTTTGGGAGCCGATTGACAGCCCACTCCACCTGACATACGACACGGCAACCCGAAAGCGCAGCCGCCCGGGCATTTCGAGCAGATTGTTCAATGTCCCTGCAAGGTGAACCCTCCCGCCAGTCAATTGAACGATTGAAGCCGTGGAGTTTGAGCTTACCATGCTGGGTCAGATCTCGATCTCGACGTCTGGATGACCTGCCGCAAGCGCATTCACGAAGGCCAGGCACAGATCCCGCGAACGATAGCGGCTATAGGCCGCCATCTCTTCTCGCTCGACGATCGGGAAGGTCGAGTAAATGTACCGGATATCGTCCCGGTCTGTGACGCCGTAGAGAAGGAAGAAAACAGCGTCCAATTTCGCGCGAAGCTTTAAGCGGCGCTCATCATCCCAGGGGAAAGGGGCTTTCACCGAGCCGTCGGCCTCTACATGGCCCATATGCCGCGCGAAGGGCGCCATGTCGTTAGCCGTGTAGGTCAGTTCGAGCACGGCTTCCTTCACCACCAGCTCTGCCGTCTTGTTTCCAAACAGAATATTTCTGTAATG
>CALMGA010000072.1:0-2660 GCA_937863205.1 uncultured Beijerinckiaceae bacterium
GAGCGTGAAACAGCCATCGGCGGCACGCTCGACGACATCCGGCAGTTCGAAGCAGCGCCCGGCGCCATCGGCGATGCGCGTGATCCCCTCGTCGCCCTTGTCGGCGAAGGTCCAGTGCGGCATCAGCCGGTAATGCGCATCGGGCCAGGTCCTCGTCGCGACCCCGGCGGTTTCCGACGATCCATAGACCTCCGTCATGCCCGCGAGGCCCTGCTCGACGAGCATCCCGATCAAGTCGCGCGGGCAAGGGGCGGTCGAGGTCACGCCGGCGACGCCGTCCGGCCAGCCGCCGACAGTGCGCTCCAACCCCATCCAGCGTTCGGGAAAGCCGACGATCAGGTCCTTCCGCCGCAACGTAGACAACTCCTGCACCGCACGCGCCGGCTCGACGACGGCCGCGGTCAGGCGTTCGGGCAGCAGCGCCGTGAAGATGAAGCCGTAGATGTGATGGGCGGGCACGAAGGCGAACACGCGCGAGCGGTCGGCGAAGACCGCGGCGAGGTATCGTGCCTCCGTGTCGAGATCATCGAGGCTGTGGGTGCATCTCGTCGGCTTGCCGGTGGAGCCGGAGGTCGCGAAGCGCACGCGCGCGTCGCTGCGGGCGACGGCACGCCCGACGACGTCGACCCATTCGCCGAAGCGCTCGGCGCGCAACAGGGCGTCGTGCTCGCCGGCCTCGTACAGGCTGAACATCTCGCTTGTGGCGGACGTCAGCCAGAGCAGTTCCAGCGAGTCGCAGCCGAGATCGCCCGGCGAGCGGCCGGCCACCCTTGCGTCGTCGCCCCAAGGCTCGCGCGAGGGGAAATGGTAGGTCGAGGCTGAGCCGGAGCCGGGACGATCGGGGGCGGACAGGTCGGGGCCGGCGCCGCGCCGGCCCCGCGCCGCCGCCAGCTCTGCCAGCATCAAGCTCTGGAGCACCCGCGCGACCGCGGCGCGGCTGAGGGGCTTGCGCAACGCGCTCAAGCCGCGACATCCTCTCGCCCGGAGAGGGCGACCCGGTTGCGTCCCCCGCGTTTCGCGGCGTACAGGGCACGATCCGCCGCCGCGAGCGCGACGGCGACGCCCGCGGTCCTATCGTCCAGCAGCGAACAGCCGAAGCTCGCCGTGACCGCGAAGGTCCCGGAGGGTGTCGCGATCTCAAGTGCGGCGACCATCGCCCGCAGTCGCTCCGCGACCTCGCCGGCCCGGCGAAGGTCGGTCGAGGGCAGCAGGACGACGAACTCCTCCCCGCCGAGGCGGGCCAGCGTGTCCTGGGGCTGCAGGGCGCGCCCGCACGCCGCGCTGACCGTCTTGAGCGCCTGGTCGCCGGCGGCGTGCCCGAACGTGTCGTTGACGGTCTTGAAGTGATCGATGTCGAGCATGAGCAGGGCCGCGGAAACGCCGTCGCGTCGGCATCGCACGGTTTCGCGTTCCGCCAGCTCGAAGAAGTGCGCGCGATTGCTGACGCCCGTCAAGTGATCCGTCGTGAGCCGACGCTTCAACGAGGCCGCGTCCGCCGCTTTCCGGGTCACGGCGCGCAGCACCACGGTGAAGCCGGAGATCGTCCGTCCCTCGATATCGCCTTCCTCGCGGCACACCGAGATCAGCCGCTGGCACCACAGGCGCGATCCGTCGCGGCGCGCGCACCAGCCCTCGTCGAGGTGCCATCCGTCGCGGGTCGCGAGCGCCACCTGCTCGCGGCAGGACAGCACGCTCGAGGCCGGATCGGGCGCGTCGAAGACGTCGAGAGGCCGTCCGATGAGCTCGTGCTCGGCGAAGCCGGTCTGCCGGCGGACGGACGCGTTGACATGGTCGATGCGGCCGTGGGCATCCAGCGAGATCGCGGCGAAGTCGTCGACGCCGTCGATCAACGAGGAGAACCAGGCTTCCGCCTGCTTGAGGCGCCGCTCCTGCGCGACCTGCAGCGTCGCGTCGCTCAGCGTCGCGATGTAGCGGTCATGGCTCAGCTTCACCAGCGTGCATGACAGGACCTTGTCGACATCGCCGCGGTCGCCGCGTCCAACGAACACGCGATGGGCGTCGCAGACGGTGCCCTGCTGCGGCGCGAAGGACGCCACCATGCTGCGCAGCTCGGGCGCGTAGGGCTCGAGGATCTTGAAGAGGTTGCTGACCTCGTGGTTGCGGACGAGCGGCAGCACCAGCTGCATCGCCAACGGGTTCAGCATCAACATGGTCCCGCCGGCATCGAGCGAGATGAGACCGGTCGGGCAGGCGTAAAGGAACTGCAGAAGCTCCGCATTCTCGTTGCGCAGGGCTCTGGCAGAGGCATCCCGCCGGGCTTTGCTCGGCATGCGTCAGCGCTGGATCAGGAGGTAGCGTCGCGGGTGGTCGGCCCGCTTGAGCAGGCGTAGCCTCACCGGCGTCGGACGCATCCGGAAGGTGAGGACGTAGGCGACGACCGCATCGATCTCCTCCTCGTCGTCGAAGCGCTGCGCCACCAGGAAGTTGTTCATGCATTGGGCAACCGACAGGAAGAAGCTGGTCCCCAGCACGTCATCCCTGTTGAGCCCGGCGAGCCTTGCTTCCGTGTGGTTGTACACCTCGACAAGACCATCCGGCGACAGGCCGACGACGCCGAACGGCAAACGGTCTAGCCGTGCCGAAGTCATGGTGCAGAGAAGCGCGTGCGGCACGGCCTCGAACGGGGCGCTGCTGAAGGA
>CALMGA010000072.1:2670-3678 GCA_937863205.1 uncultured Beijerinckiaceae bacterium
GCATCGAACATGCCGAGTTGCCTGCGGAAGCGACCATAGGGCAGCAATCCTGAAGCATTTCCTAAGCATGGACTTCGAACAGCGCGGAACGACGCCCGTAGTTTCACGCCTGTTGTGGGCCTCCTCGCGTTTTACCTGCCTTTAACCGAGCATGAAGGCGATCAATCTCGCACGCTTCGCATCATTTGATAGATGATACCAGGCGCTTGGGCATAGGCGATTTGCCTTCAACGAGTAGTTCTTGCACCCGTGCCGATCGCTATTGATACAATCATAAGTTTCATTCTCGCCCAGGAAGAATGGTTAGCGGCCTGCATCGCCACGGTTGCAAAGGCGTGCGCGCGTGCTGCAAAACCGCCGTGCTCGCCACCTTCCTGCTGTACTGCCGTCATGCACCGCTCACCGGGCGGGCCAGTAGCAGGGCGCATGCGACGACTGTCGATTGCCTCACTATGTACCTGAAAGGCGACAGGGCAAATCATCCGCACCTTGCGCAGTTCATGGAGCAAGACGTCATAGGAGGGAAGAGTTCCTTCCTAATCACGAGGCCGCGTAGCTAAAAAAGAAATCAATGGAGCGCCACAGCAGAAACCAACCTCCCGCCAAAAAGCAGCCGATCTGCTTCGCGCCCATGTCGGGCGTTGAACGCCGGCTGTGAGCTACTCTGAAGCAGATTTCGGAGCCTTGGCGGATGTGCGGTCTGCTCCCTTCCTCAATCCGAAGCGCGGCTCGGACTCTGAGATCACATCGCGAATTTCATCCGCATGCAACACGGTTGTCGGCATCAGACCCATCTTGTTCCAATGGCCGGTCTGAATGCGCGAACAACCATAAAGATCTTCGAGTACAAGACGTCCGGTGTCGCTCAGCACTCCGGCAGGTTGACCGCCAACCCGCCGAGGCTCGTTTCCTTGAACTTGTGGCTCATCTCCTCGCCGGTCTCGCGCATCGCCCGGATGCAGTTGTCGAGCGGCATGTAGTGCGAGCCGTCGCCGCGCAGCGCCAGCG
>CALMGA010000073.1 GCA_937863205.1 uncultured Beijerinckiaceae bacterium
CGGCAAGCGGACACGGGCAGCGCATTGGCACGGAAGTCGCGCCCGAGAACCTGGGTGAGGCGGTCGAGCAGCCCGTCAGCCCCCTCCCCGCAGGCGAGGTGATCGAAGCCGGCGGTGTCGCCGCCGGCGAAAACGAAGCGGACCGCAGGGTTGGCCATGGCGAGGCGGGCCAGCACGTCGGCCACCGCGCGCGCTTCCGCCCGGTCGCCTTTCAGGAACTTCAGGCGGGCCGGCGTGGCGGCGAAAAGGTCGCGCACCTCGACGCGGGTGCCGGGCGGCTGCGCGCCGGGGCGGACCGCCCCCTTGATGCCGGCGTCAACGCCCAGCGTCAGTCCCTGCCCGGCCTGTCCGGCGGCGCGGGCGCGGGTGGCGATGGAGAGCAGGGCCACCGAAGCGAGCGAAGGCAGCGCTTCGCCGCGGAAGCCCAGCGTGTTGATCGCGCCGAGATCGCCGGTCGGCAGCTTGGAGGTGGCGTGGCGCTCCACCGCAAGGTCGAGATCGGCGGCATCCATGCCGCAGCCGTCGTCGACGACCCGGATCAAGCGGCGACCGCCGCCCTCGATCACCACCTCGATGCGGGTGGCGCCGGCATCCAGCGCGTTCTCGACCAGCTCCTTGACGGCGGACGCCGGCCGCTCGACCACCTCGCCGGCGGCGATGCGGTCGATCAGGACGCGGTCGAGGCGCTGGACGGGCATGAGGCTCTCGTGATCTTGTTTCAACCTCGGCAGGAGAAATCGCTGGAGAACACGCGCCGCTTTGAACCAACGTCGGGCAGATATCAGGTCGCACCCAGATGCAGGAGGGTACAGGCATGGCACGTCATTCTATACCAGTTTTTGTTGCCGGACTGCTTGTCTCAAGCTCGCCAGTCGCCCACTCGGCGGCGGCATTTCGATGGTTTCTCGCGCCCGGTATGAATGGCACGATCATAGCCGGTGTCGAAAACAAGGAGGGCTCGTTTTTGCGGTTATCCTGCACCAGTGGGGAGCCGCCAGGACCATCGTTGGAAGTAGATGTCAAGAAGATACAATTAAAGGACAAAGACTCGGTTCAGATCGTCGTGGACGGAAATGCATATTTCTTCGCAATGAAAGAATTCGGAGGTTCATACCTTGCTGATCTCGATACGAGGACGGCACGTCTTCAGCTTACCCAGCTAGCTCATGCGCTCATGAAATCCCGCTCACAAAAATTCAGCATCGAATTTCCTCGACTGAACCAAAGTCAGAGTTTCTCCTTGCTCGATGCGAGAAAGTCCCTCAAGGAAACAGATACGACATCGATTGTAGACGACTGCTCTTGAAGCGATTGGCGATCTCGATTCAGCCCTTCAGGCTTTCCCCCCGCTCTTCACCAGCAGACACAACAATCACAGCCCGACCGGCTTGCCGGCAACCGTCAGCAGCAGCGAGCCGTCGCCGAGCAGGCGCTTGGCCGCGCGGGCGGCATCGGCGACGCCGACCCGTTCGATCAGCGCGTTGCGGGTGTCGAGCCGCTCGACCCCGTAGCCGTCGAGCTGCAGGCTGACGAGCTGGGCGGCGATCTTGCGGGACGTGTCGAAGCGCAGCGCGTAGGAGCCGATGAGGTACTTCTTGGCCTTGTCGAGTTCCTCCTCGCCGACGCCCTCCTCGGCGAGCTTGAGGATCTCGGCGCGGATCGTGTCCACCGCCTCGACCGCCCGCTCGTTCTTGGTCGAGGTGGCGCCGATGAACATGGCGCCGCGATCGAGCTCGCTGTTCTGCGAATACACGGAATAGCACAGGCCACGCTTTTCCCGCACTTCCTTGTACAGGCGCGAGGTGAAGGCGCCGGCGCCCAGGCAGTGGTTGACCACCACGGCGGCGGTATGGTCGGGATCGCCGCGCATCAGGCCCTGGCGGCCGAAGCGGATGGTGGACTGCGGCAGGTCGATGGTGCGGACGTGCTTGGTGCCGACGTTGCTCATCACCACGGTCGGCACCGGCACGAGGTCGGCGTGGGCCGGCAGGGCGGCGAAGACCCGGTCGAGTTCGCGCCCGAGCGTGTCGGCGTCGATCGCCCCGACCACCGCGACCCTGAGATTGTCGCGCGCCAGCATGCGCCCGCGCAGCAACACGAGGTCGTCGCGCCCGACCGTCTCGATCAGGTCCAGGTCTCCCTTGACCGGCCGGCCGTAGGGATGGTCGGGGTAGGACTGGATGCGGAACAGCTTGGCCGTCGCCTGATCGGGATCGTTGGCTTCGAAGCGCAATGAGGCCGCGATCTGGCTGCGCACCCGCTCCACCGCTTCGGGATCGAGACGGGCCTGGCAGACGGCCAGGGCGGTCAGCTCGAAGGCGCGTCCGGCGTGGCGCGACAGCGTCTTCAGCCGGCCCTGTAGGGCATCGCGGTCGGCGGAAAAGGACAGCTCGATCGCGTGATCTTCCAACGCCTGCTGGAAGGCTTGGCTGTCGAGGTCGCCGCCGCCCTCGTCGAGCAACCCGGCGAGCAGCGTCGCCGTGCCCGGCTTGTTGATCGGGTCCTGCGCCGCCCCGCCCTTCCAGCCGAAGTGTACGGCGAGCAGGGGAACGGCGTAGTCCTCGACGAGCCAAGCCTCGATGCCGGCCGGCGAGCGCACCTGCTGCACCCGCGCCGCCCGAGACGCCGGCACGGCGAGCACGTCTGGATGTCCTGTCATAGTGCCCCAAGGGGTTCAGCGTCCGCCGGCTCCGTCGCGGCCGGCTCGGCGGAGAGCAGGTAGCCGGTGACGCCGCGCTTGCCGTCGAGAAAGCGCATCACGCCGGCGACGTCGGCAACCGTCACGGCCTCGATGCGCTCGGGCCATTCGGCGATGTCCTTGAGGGTCAGGCCGGTGGCGAGCGAGGCGCCGTACCAGTTCGCCAGCAGCATCTGGCTGTCGCGGGCGTAGATCGCCTCGGCGATGAGGCGCGTCTTGGCGCGGGCGAGGTCGGCCTCGTTGAAGCCGACGGCGGCGATCCCGGCGATCACGGCCTCGACGGCCGCGTCGAGCTTTTCCAGCGACACGCCCGGCGCGGGCACGGCGTAGATGTAAAGGCGGGTCTCGTCGAGCGACGTGCCGATGTAGTGCGCGCCGGCCGCCACCGCGACGCGGTCGCCCATCACCAGGCGCTTGTAAAGTAGGCAGGTCTGCCCGCCGCCGAGCAGAAACGCCAGCACCTCCAGCGCTTCCGCCTCGCCCGGCTTGCCCGTGCGATAGGAGGGGACGAGGTGCATGCGCTGGAAGCGCGGCTGCTCGACCTTTTCGTCGGCGAGCGACAGCTTGCGCTGGGTCGTGGGACGCGGTTCCTGCGGGCGCTTGCGTTGCGGCGGGGTGCCGAACGGAGGGATGGCGCCGTAGATCTCGCGGGCCAGGGCGATCGTCGGCTCGGGCTCGACGTCGCCGGCCACGACCAGGATGGCGTTTTCCGGCGTATAGAAGTGCTCGTAGTAGTTGAAGGCGTCGCTGCGGTCGAGCGACTCGATCTCGTGCTCCCAGCCGATCACCGGCTTGCCGTAGGGGTGCGAGGTGTAGACGGCGGCACCCATCGCCTCGTCCAGGATCTCGCCGGGGTCGGCATCGGTGCGCATGCGGCGCTCTTCCAGCACCACGTTGCGCTCGGGCGCGACGACCTCGTCGGTGAGCACGAGGTTCTTCATGCGGTCGGCCTCGTATTCCATGCACACGGCGAGGTGCTCGCGCCCGATGCGCTGGAAGTAGGCCGTGAAGTCGTTGGAGGTGAAGGCGTTCTCCTGACCGCCGAGGTCGGACACCAGTTCGGAGAACTTGCCGGCCGGGTTCTTGATCGTGCCCTTGAACATCAGGTGTTCGAGGAAATGGGCGATGCCGGACTTGCCCAGCGGATCGTCGGCCGAACCGTTGCGATACCACACCATGTGGGTGATCACCGGCGCGCGATGGTCGGGGATGACCACCACATCGAGTCCGTTGTCGAGCCGCGCCGTCACCACCGCCGTTTCGCTGCCGGCCGCGTGCGGATCGGCGGCTCCGGGCGTCAAGCCAGCGGACGTCGCCACCGCGGACGGGAACGGCCGAGGCATGGACCCGGGCGTGGACCAAGGCATGGACCAAGGCATGGACATGGATGGGCGACCTCCGGACCACCGCGCCGGGGGCGTTCGGACGCGGTCCGGCGTTTATAGCGCAATCAATCGTCGGCATGCATCCACAAAAGGACGCAAGCGCGGGCGGCCGAGTCCGCAGACCTGAGGCCGCAAACCTGCGCCCGCAACCCTATTGCGCGGCGGCGTCGCGCGCGGCGGTCTTCTTGCGGCGGGTACGGGCCGGCTTCGATCGGACGGGCGCGGCGGTCCCGGCCGAATCGTGGGTGATATCGGCCGCCACGGCGGCGGGGTCGCGCAGGCCGGAGGGCGGATCGGTCAGGTAGGACCGGGCGGAAAGGCCGGCGGCGGCGGCGCCGGGATCGGAGGGCGGCACCGGGCGACGCGAATCGGTGAGCGCGCGGCGGCGCGCGGCCATGTCGGGATCGTTGACGCTGAGGACTTCTGGATCGGCGCTGCCGGGGGGCGGCAGGGTATAGCTGGGCGGCACCACGATCGGAGGCCGCTCGGTATAGTCGATCGGGGGACGGGATTTGGCGAGGCCGACGGCGTTGCGGATGTCCTCGATCTGCTCGGACAGGCTGGTGGATTGCGCGGCCGCCGGGCAAGCCAGCGGACCTGCCGCCAGCAGGAACAACCCCGCCGCCGCGAGGGCGAAACAGCCGGCGCTGGAAAGATCACGCATGGAAGATCGGCCCTGGACGAACATCCATCATCCCTGCCGGGGATTGACGGCGATTTCGGGGCGGACGCGGAGACGTTCGCACCCGGGCCCGGCTCAGGCGTCGCCGGCCGGATGCAGCGCCGCGCGCGAAACCACGAGCGAGTCGCCCAGCAGCAGGGCCACCCCGGCGACGATGGCGACGTCGGCGAGGTTGAAGACATACCAGTGGAACGAGCCGACGTGGAAATAGTAGAAGTCCGCCACCCAACCGTAGCTGAAGCGATCGACGGCGTTGCCGAGCGCGCCGCCGAGGATCAGCCCCAGCCCGAGCGCCACGAGGCGGGTCGGGGTGCGCCACAGCCACACCGAGATGGCCACCGTCGCCGCGAGGGCGAAGGCGAACAGCGCCCAGCGCCCGGCCGGGGTGCGGGCGCTGAGCAGCGAATAGGAGATGCCGCGGTTGCGCGCCATCACCACGTCGAGGAACGGCCCGAGGCTGACCGGCTGGCGGGCGGAAATGTCGAAGACGTCCATCAGCCAGAGCTTGTTGCCCTGATCGAGGGCGAGCGTCAAAGCGGCGAGGCCGAAGCCGAGCCGGCGAGCGCTCACGCTGCTGTTCCGGCTGCGCCGCGCAACTCGCGCAGGGCGGCGGCATCGCGCGGGGTGACGTCGGGGAAGTCGGGATCGCTGCCGACGTCGGGGGTGATCTTCCAGGAGCGGGCGCATTTACGCCCCTGCGCCTGTGCCACCACCGCGGCGACGCCCTGCACCTCGGGCAGGCGGAAGGCGTCGTCCGGCGCCTCGCCCGATGCCAGCACGAGACCCGAGGTGATGCAGACGTCGGCGAACTCGATCTCCGCGAGCGCCGCGCGCAAGGCCGGGTCGGCGATGTAGACGATGGGTGCCGCTTCCAGCGACGAGCCGATGATCTTGTTGGTGCGGGCGATCTCGAGCGCGCCGGTGACCACGGAGCGGACGGCGCGCACGCGCGCCCAGCGCTCTGCCAGCGCGGGATCGTGCCACGTTCCGGGCACGTCGGCGAAGGCTTCGAGGTGCACCGACACGGCCTCGCCGTCGCGCGCCAGCCACGCTTCCTCGGCGGTGAACGCCAGGATGGGGGCGAGCCACAGCGTGACGCAGCGGAAGATCCGCTCGATCACCGCCAGGGCGGCGCGGCGCCGGGGGCTGGAGGGGGCGTCGCAATACAGGGCATCCTTGCGGATGTCGAAGTAGAAGGCGCTGAGGTCGCTGTTGAGAAAGAGCGACAGCCGCGCCACCACGCGCTTGAAGTCGAAGCGGTCGTAGGCGTCGCGCACCTCGGCATCGACCTCCGCGAGGCGATGGAGCATCAGCCGCTCCAGTTCGGCCATCTCCGCCAGGACGAAGCCGGTGTCCTGCGGATGGTGATGCGAAAGGGCCCCCAGCATCCAGCGCAGCGTGTTGCGCAGCTTCTTGTAGGTTTCAACGAAGGTCTTCAGGATGGCCGGGCCGATGTTGAGGTCGTCGGCGTAGTCGGAGGCGGCGACCCACAGGCGCAGGATGTCGGCGCCGGAGTCCTTGATGACGATCTGCGGCGAGACCACATTGCCGGCCGCCTTGGACATCTTGCGCCCGTGCTCGTCCAGCACGAAGCCGTGGGTGAGCACGGCGTCGAAGGGGGCGCGGCCGCGGGTGCCGCAGGATTCGAGCAGCGAGGAATGGAACCAGCCGCGATGCTGGTCGGAGCCTTCGAGGTACATCACCTGGTCGCGCCCGCCGTCGCGGCGGCGATGGATGCCGGCGAGGGCGGGAAAGGCCGCGGGATCGCCGAGGGTGAAGGCGTGGGTCGAGCCGGAGTCGAACCACACGTCGAGCACGTCGTCGATCTTGCGCCAGTCCTCCCCTGCCCGATCGCCGAGAAAACGCTCGCGCGCGCCGGCCGCATACCAGGCGTCGGCGCCCTCGATGGCGAAGGCGGCGAGGATGCGGGCGTTCACCTGGTCGTCGACGAGCGGCCGGTGCTCGGCATCGACGAAGATGGCGATGGGCACGCCCCAGGCGCGCTGGCGCGACACGACCCAGTCCGGCCGGTTGGCGACCATTCCGGTGATGCGGGTCTCGCCGGCCGTCGGCACCCATCGCGTGCGGGCGATCTCGTCGAGCGCGAGGCCGCGCAGGGTGGGATGGTTGGACGCCTGCGAACCGTGCGCTTCCCCTGCCGCATCTGCCCGGTCAAGCGCGAAGGGCTGGTCGAGGGCAATGAACCATTGCGGCGTGTTGCGGAAGATCAGCGGCTTCTTCGAGCGCCAGGAGTGCGGGTACTGGTGCTTGAGGCGACCGCGCGCGACGAGGGTGCCGGCGGCGATCAGGGCCTTGATGACCGCCTCGTTGGCGTCGCCCTTGTTGCCCTTGCCGTCGTAGACGCAGCGGCCTTCGAAGCCCGGCGCGTCGGCGGTGAGGAAGCCGCCGGCGTCCACGGTGTAGGGGATGCGCGTGTCGAGGCCGCGCTGGCGCAGCAGTTTGTTGGCGGCCATCCACACGTCGAAGTCGTCGCGGCCGTGGGAGGGCGCGGTGTGGACGAAGCCGGTGCCGGTGTCGTCGGTGACGTGGTCGCCGTCGAGCAGGGGCACGTCGAAGCCGTAGCCGAGCGCGGCGAGGGGATGGGCGCAGCTGATCTCGGCAAGCTCGGCGGCCGCCACGTCCCGCAGCTTGTCGAAGCGCTCGACCTTGGCGGCCTTGAACACGCCCTCAGCCAAGGCGTCGGCGACGACAAAGGTCGCCCCGACCTTCGCCCAGTTGTCGTCCGCTGCCGCGACGACCCGGTACAGGCCATAGGCAATCCTGCGGGAATAGCTGATCGCGCGGTTGGCCGGCAGCGTCCAGGGCGTGGTCGTCCAGATCACGACCGACGCCTCCGCGAGGTCGCGGTGCGCCGCCGCGACGTCGTACTGCACCATCTCCGACGTGTCGGAAATGCGGGCCTGCGCGGATGCTCGCGAGCGGAGAACGGGAAAACCTACGTACACCGTATCCGAAACATGGTCCTCGTACTCGACCTCGGCTTCCGCCAGCGCGGTCTTCTCGACGATGCTCCACATCACCGGCTTGGATCCGCGATACAGCAGGCCGCTGGCGGCGAACCTCATGATCTCGCGCGCGATCGCCGCCTCGGCGGGAAAGCTCATCGTCTCGTAGGGGTGGTCCCATTCGCCGGCGACGCCGAGGCGCTTGAACTCTGCGCGCTGGCTGTCGACCCAGCGGCGGGCGAAGTCGCGGCACTGCCGGCGGAACTCGACGATCGGCACGGCATCCTTGTCCCGGCCCTTGGCGCGGTATTCTTCCTCGATCTTCCATTCGATCGGCAGGCCGTGGCAGTCCCAGCCCGGCACATAGGCGCAGGCATGCCCGCTCATGCGCCGCGAGCGGGTGACGAGGTCCTTGAGGATCTTGTTGAGGGCGTGGCCGATGTGGATGTTGCCGTTGGCGTAGGGCGGCCCGTCGTGCAGCACGAACTTCGGCCGCCCCTGCCCGGCCGCGCGCATCTTTCCTTCAAGGTCGATGGCTGCCCAGCGAGCCAGCAGTTCCGGCTCCTTCGCCGGCAGGCCGGCGCGCATGGGGAAGTCGGTTCGAGGCAGGAACAGCGTCTTGGAATAGTCCGTGCCGGCCGGCACGGTCTCGGGTTTGTTCATGAACACGGCCTTCGCGGGACGGCGCTGTTCTAGATCGCGGATGCGAATGCCGCAAATGCCGGCCGCTCAGGCGCCGGGCGTGCCGCCGGCGGCGATGCGGGCAGCCGCGTCGCCGGCGAAGTCGTCGGCGCCGGTGTGGATGAGGCGGCTGCGCAGGTCGAGCCAGATCTCGCCGCCCAGCGCCCGCCACCGCCGGCAGAAGCTGTAGTCCTCGCTGAGATAGGCGCCGGTTGCGGGATCGATCAGGGGGTCGAACACGGCGCACAGGTTGTCGCTCGCCGGCAGGCGGCCGGCTCGCGCGTGCACCGCGCGGAAGCGCAGCTCGGGATGGGCGGCGAGGAGGCGCTCGAACACGCGGCGCTTGATGAGCTGGAAGCCGGTGCCGGCGTAGACGGCGGTGGCGAAGTCGTCCACAGCCTGCCGCTCGGCCTCGTCGCACAGGGTGCCGACGTAGCTGAGGCCGGCGCTGCGCAGCCCTTCCCCGGCGACGGCGCGGCGCGGCAGCGAATCCCAGTCCACCGACTTCAGGGGGTAGAAGGCGGCGGCGAAGTCACGGTCGAAGCGCAGCAGGCGCAGCACCTGCTCGGGCTCGAAGGAGATGTCGGCGTCGACGAAGAGCAGGTGGGTGGCCTGCGGGTGGTCAAGGAAGCGGGCGGCGAGCACGGCGCGCGAGCGGGTGACGAGGGCATCGCCGGCGAGAAGGGCGAGTTCGAGCCGGAACGGGGCGGCGCGCAGGAGCTTGCACACCGAAAGCATGTAGCCGTGGTGGACGAGGCCGCCGAAGCAGGGCGTGGCCAACATCACCAGGGGAGATGCCGCCATCAGAACCGCCGCGCCGCCCGCCACAACGTCCATTGCCGGCGCCAGGGGGCGAGAACGAGCGGCGTTTCGAACGGGTCCAACCCCGGCGTTTCCATCAGCTTGAGGGTCGGCTCGCAGAGGTAGGCCGGCAGGCAGGCGGCGGCGCCGGGCTGCTTCGCCCTGCCGCCCAGCTCCTCGCCCATCTCGCGCAGGTGCACGCGGACGCGGGCGCGCAGGGTTTGCAGCACCAGGCCGAGGCCGGGCGAGTTGCGATGGGCTAGCACCGCCTCGGGCGGCAGCTTGAGGCGATCGAGCAGGTCGAGGGGCAGGAAGAGCTGGCCGCGCATGACCTGGAACGGCAGGCCGCGCAGGATCTGCACCAAGCCTTCGGCGCGCCCGGCGGGCTGCGTGCCGCGAGGCGTCAGGTGGCCCGGCGCCAGCACCCTGCCGATCGCCCCCAGCAGGGCGCCGGCGGTGTCGCGGAGATAGTTCTCCAGCGCCGCCTCGCTCGGCATCGGATCCTCGTAAAGGTCGAAGGACCGCGCCTCGATGAGCGCCATCAGCCAGTCGGTGCCCAGATTGAAGCGGCTCACCGTGTCAAGCAGGGCCATCGCCACGGGATTGCCGGCCGGCGCCTCGTTCTCGATCGCCTCGCGCCACCACTGGTAGCGGATCTCGCCCAGCGCCGGCTGCGACACCGCCTCGCGCACGCGGGCAACCTCCAGCGAAAAAGCGAGCAGCGCGTGGGCGTGGGGCCGCGCGGCGGCCGGCCAGTACAGGCTGGCGAGCCAGCGGTCGGGATCGCCGGTCCGCACCGCGTCGAAGCAATGGGCGTATGCGGCGGCGAGCTGCTGATCGCGGGGAGGGTCAGAACCGTCCAAAACGGCAGCTCATCGATCCGCCATCCGCCGAACGAATGATCCTTGCGCAGCGCGGACGGCTTCCGTACCGGCGCGCACGCGGATCCCGCCGCCGGCGATGACGATCGCAACATCCCTCACACGGATAAGGTCCAAGCGCGGCAGCCTCGCATTCGCAAACCGACAGAACATCATGAACGTGCTGGGCACCGGCCGGTCCGTCGAGCCCGCATCACGGCGCCACCGCTACGGAACCGCGATGAGGGCGGCGGCGACGCGGCGCTTTTCGCCGAGCAGGATCGAGTAGGTGCGGGCGGCGGCGGCGGTGGCCATCGGCTCGGCGCGCAGCCCGGCCCGGCGCAGTTCTGCGCGCAGGTCGAACAACGGCAGCATGTCGACGCCCGTGCCGATGATGAGGTGCTCGATCGCGCCGGTCGTCGGGCCGGCGCGCGCCTCGCCCAGGATGCGGGCGAAGCTGGCCAGCGTCAGCGCCTCGGGGCTCGCTATCTCCCAGGCGTAGATGCCCGAGGGCAGCGCGAGGATGGATCCGCGGTGCGACATGCCGGCGAAGCGGAAGCCGCCGGCGCCGTATCCCTCGATCGGATGGGCGCCGGGCAGGAAGCCGGCGTCGGGCGGCGCGCCGGCCAAGTCAGGCCGTGACCTTGGCCGGCTTGCCGCGCGCTGCGGCGGGGGCCTTCTCGGCCGGGCTCGGATCGGTGGCCACCGCCGGCTCGCCCATCGCTTCGGGGCGCAGGCCGAGGTAGATCAGCATGGGCGAGCAGATGAAGATCGAGGAATAGGTCGCCACGAAGATGCCGAACATCATGGCAAGCGAAAAGGAGCGGATCACCTCGCCGCCGAACACAACCAGCGAGAGCAAGGCCAGGAACACGGTGGTGGCGGTCATGATGGTGCGCGGCAGCACGGCGTTGACGGATAGGTCGATCAGCTCGTTGGTGGAGATCTTGCGGAACTTGCGCATCATCTCGCGGATGCGGTCGAGCACTACGACGGTCTCGTTGAGGCTGTAGCCGACGATGGTGAGGATGGCGGCGATCGAGGTGGTGTTAAATTCGAGTTGAGTAATAGAGAAGAAGCCCACCGTCAGCAGCAGGTCGTGCATGGTGGCGATGATCGCCCCCACCGCGAACTGCCATTCGAAGCGGAACCAAAGGTAGCACAGCACGGCGACGATGGAGATGACCACGCCCAGCGTGCCCGACTGCACCAGCTCGCCCGAGACGGTGGGGCCGACGACCGACGTTTGCCGCACGGAATAACCGTCGCCGACAGCCTTGACGACGCGGTTGACCGCGCCCTCCTGCGCGGCATCACCGCCGGGCTGCAGGCCGAAGCGGATGGCCACGTCCGCCGGCGAACCCAGCCCCTGCACGCCGACCGGGCCGACGTTCATCGCCTCCGTGGCCTTGCGCAGCGTCGCCAGGTCGGCGTGACCGGAGTTGGCGCGCACTTCGATCAGCGTGCCGCCGGCGAAATCGATGCCGAAGTTCATGCCAACGGTGAGGAACAGCACCACCGAGACGATGGAAAGCAGCGCCGAGAAGGGGTAGCTCACGCGCCGGAAGCGCATGAAGCCGAACTTCGTGTTTTCCGGCGCGAGGCGGAGCAGCTTCATGTCAGCGGGTCCCTGCAAGCGGGATGAGCGGCAGCCATCTCATATCGGCAGCCTCGTGGGGCGCTGGTAGCGATACCAAAGCGCGATCATCATGCGCGTCATCGTCACGGCGGTGATGATGGAGGTGAGGATGCCGAGCCCCATCGAGACGGCGAAGCCGCGCACCGGGCCGGCGCCGAGGAAGTACAGGATCGCGGCGGCGACGAACATGGTGACGTTGGAGTCGACGATGGTTGAGAAGGCGCGCTTGAAGCCGGCGTCGAGCGACTGGATCACCGATCGCCCGGCGTGGTTCTCCTCGCGGATGCGCTCGTAGATCAGCACGTTGGAGTCGACCGCCATGCCGATGGTGAGCACGATGCCGGCGATTCCCGGCAGGGTCAGCGTTGCGCCGAGCAGCACCAGACCGGCGAAGATGAAGGAGATGTGCACGGCGAGCGCGAGGTTGGCGAAGATGCCGAAGGTCCCGTAGGTCACCAGCATGTAGGCGAACACCAGCGCCGCGCCGACGTAGGCGGCGAGCTTGCCGGCGTTGATCGAGTCCTGACCGAGGCCGGGCCCGACCGTCTGCTGCTGGATGATGACGAGCTTGGCCGGCAGCGCGCCGGCGCGCAGCAGGATGGCGAGGTCGTTGGCCTGCTCGACCGAGAAGTTGCCGGAAATCTGCCCGGAGCCGCCGGTGATCGGCTCGTTGATGCGCGGGGCGGAGATGACCTTGTCGTCGAGCACGATGGCGAAGGGTTTGCCGACGTTCTCGGTGGTCGCCTGCGCGAAACGCTGGCCGCCGCGGATGTTGAAGCGGAAGTTCACCACCGGCTGGCCGTTGCGCTGATCGAAGCCAGGCGAAGCGTCGGTGAGGTCGTCGCCCTGGACGAGCACGCGCTTCTCCACCGCCAGCTTGCCCTTCTCGTCGGTTTGGTCGAGCATGTCGAAATCGGCGGGGTTGGCGCCGGGCTCGGCCACCATGCGGAATTCGAGCTTGGCCGTCTGACCCAGCAGGTTGATGAGCCGCTGCGGGTCGGCGAGGCCGGGCACCTCCACCGATATGCGGTCGTTGCCTTCGCGTTGGATGGAGGGCTCGGTCGTGCCGAGCTCATCGACGCGGCGGCGGATCACCTCGATCGACTGGTCCACCGCCTTGCGGATCCTCTGCGTGACACCGGCATCGGTGACCGTCACCTGGATCGTGCCGGAGCCGTTGTCGTTGACGACGAAGGCCGGCGCCTCGCTCTGCCCCAGGGCGGAGGTTTGCGCGCCGGTGAGGTTCTGAAGTTTGGGCAGCACCTTGGGCCGCTCGGCCGGATCGGACAGGCGGAACTGCACGCCGCGAGGCTGCACGCCGACGCCACCCGCCACCGCCACCTTCTCCTCGCGCAGGATGCGTCGGACATCGTCGCGCAGGTTGGCGACCATGGTCTTCACCACGTCGGTGCCGTCGACCTGGAGCAGGACGTGCGAGCCGCCCTGGAGGTCGAGGCCCAGCGTCAGCGTGCGCGGCTGCGCCCACGCCGGCAGCGCCGCGTCGAGCGAGGCGCGCGCCGGGGCCGGCAGCAGGCTCGGCACGACGACGAGGATCGCGGCGAGGATCATCGCGAGGATGGAGGCGATCTTCCAGCGGGCGAAACGCAGCATGGTCGGTCCTCTTGCGGGCGACCGGCCCGCGCGTTTGGCGGTCGCCGGACCGCCGAAATCCCCACCGCAACGGCTGGCCGGATCAACTCGCCGTCTTCACCGGCTCGCTCTTGGCGCGCACTTCCGTCACCATCGGGCGCGCCACCCGCACCCTGACGTTGGGCGCGATCTCGACCTCGACCTCGCCGTCGTCGACCGCCTTGGTCACCTTGCCGATCAGCCCGCCGGCGGTGATGACCGTGTCGCCCCGGCGGATGTTCTTGACGAGGTCGGCCTGGTCCTTGGCCCGCTTCTGCTGCGGTCGCAGCACGAAGAAGTACATGATGAGGATGATCGGACCAAACAGGGTGAGGTACTGGACGATCGTTTCGTAGCCGCCCGCCGCGCCTGCGGTCTGGGCGAAGGCGGGCGTGATGAGAATGGCCGTGCTCCGGAGGCAGGTTGGCCGCTCGCGCGGGAAAGCCGGGTTATAACGAGGGTCGGAGCGAAAGCAACGGGGCCGTCGGGCATCGGCAACGCAGCCCTCGTCAAGCTCCGCCCGCTCCCGTAATGACCCGGCATGCCGCGTGCCCAGCCCAACCCGCCGGACCCGCGGCGGCCGGCGCCGGGCCGCGGCGCGCCGGGCCCGGCGGCCGCGACGTCGCAGGTGGTGGCCGCGCTGGCGCGCATCGCGGCCGCCCTGGAGGCGATGGCGCCGCAGCCGGTGCCGGCGACCGACTTCGCGGCGGCCGAGGCCTTCGTTTGGCAGGCGGAGCGGGGCCGGCTGCAGCCCGTCCACCGGGTCAACCGGGTGCCGCTGGCGCTGCTGCGCGGCGTCGACCGGGTCCGCGACATGCTCGTCGACAACACCGAGCGCTTCGCCCGCGGCTTCGGCGCCAACAACGTCCTGCTGTGGGGCGCGCGGGGCATGGGCAAATCCTCGCTGGTCAAGGCGGCGCATGCGGCCATCGCCGCGATGCCCGGCCTTGCCGCGCCGCTCAAGCTCGTCGAGATCCACCGCGAGGACATCGCCGACCTGCCGCGCCTGATGGCGCTGATCCGTCCGGCGCCCTGCCGGGTGCTGGTGTTCTGCGACGACCTGTCGTTCGACGGCGACGACGCCAGCTACAAGTCGCTCAAAGCCGCCCTCGACGGCGGGCTGGAAGGGCGGCCCGACAACGTGCTGTTCTACGCCACCTCGAACCGCCGCCACCTGATGCCGCGCGACATGATGGACAACGAGCGGGCCACCGCCATCAATCCCGGCGAAGCGGTCGAGGAGAAGGTGTCGCTGTCCGACCGCTTCGGCCTGTGGCTCGGCTTCCACAAGTGCTCGCAGGACGAGTACCTGGCGATGGTCGAGGGCTACGTCACCCATTTCAGGCTCGACGCCGACCTCGCGAGGGTGCGCGCCGAAGCGCTGGAGTGGGCGGCGACGCGGGCCAACCGATCCGGGCGAACGGCGTGGCAGTTCGCCCAGGATCTCGCCGGGCGGCTCGGCCGAAGCCTCGGCTGAGACCGGGATTCCAAGCAGGTGAAACGTTGGCGGGCCGACGCTTCACCTGCTAATCCTTTGCTATGCCGCAGGTTTCGCAAAACCGCGGGGCGCTTTTGCGAAACCTGCTTGGCACTACTCTGCCATGTGAACTGCCCTACGTTTCTGGTCGCCGAGGAGCGCTGGAGACGCAACATGGATCGGCCGGGATCGGACGCTTTGCTGGGGCAGTTGGATGCGTGGTTGCGCCGCTCCTGGCGGGGGCTGCACCACGCTGCCGTTTCGGATCGGTTCACAGTCGACCCGCTGCACCAAATGCCGGGACTAAACATGCCAGATCCGTGGTGCTGGTGCTCCACAACGGCGCCATCCACACCAGCAAGGCAAGCCGGGCGGCCCTGGCCGGGCGAGCACACTGGCTCACGGTGGAGTGGCTGCCAAAGTACGCGCCCGAGCGCAACTGCGCGACCTGAAATGTCATTACTTCGCGCATCGCGGCTTCAGCGGACCCGACCAGTTGGAGTGGCCGTCCATGAGACGGGCGACAAGCTGAATGCCGAGCGCAACCGGCATGCGTCGGGCACTCCGCCAAAGGCTGCTTAGCACTACCTGGGCACCTTCAAGTGACCTGACGCATTGTTTCCCAATCAGGAGGGAGGCGGCGATGGCAGATCATGTGGAGCAGGCACGCGACCTCGACGTCTGGCTGGCGCCGCTTTTGGCGGCGATGGGCCGCAAAACGCGGCGGCACTGGGCACCCCTCTACCTGCGCGGCCTGCTCGGGCCGGGTGATCGCAAGAGCCTGCGACCGATGGCGGCGCGCCTGGGCCTCGCCGGACACGACCAGCTGCAGCACTTCATCGCCAGCTTGGCCTGAGACGACGCCCCGCTGCGGGCGGAGTTGGCCCGCGAGGCAAATCGGCTGGTGGGCGGCCCGGACGCCTGCCTGGTGGTCGACGGCACGGCGCTGCCGAAGAAGGGCACGCGCTCGGTCGGGCCGAGCGAGGCGCGATTATCCGCAAGTACAGCAGCAGTTTCTGCTCGCGTGAAAGGCGTCGACCTGAAGGTCGACGCCCGTTGCGAGGACTCAGCTGAGCGAGATCGATCAGATCTTCTTGGTGGGGCTTGCCGGTATGCTGGCTGACTTTTCCACTCCCTCGACGGTGCGGCTCGCGGCATGGCCGGTGCGGCCGTCGTCGACCTCGACTTCGGTGCGACGCACGGAGTCGTGGACTTCCTGCGTGCGATCCTGCGCGACCTTGCCCAGCCCGATCTCCTCGTAGACGCGGGCTTCCTTCGAGACGACCGCCTCCTCGTCGTGCTCTTCCGCCGAGAGGGTGCGCTCCTGGAACAGGTTCTCGCCAGCACCGAGCGCCCGGTCGACCGGACGGCGGGATATGTCGACCCGCTCGGAGTGCAGGCTGACCGACTCGTTCACCGGCTTCTCGACGACATAGGAGCGCAGCCGCACCCGGCCGTGATTGACGTCGCGCTTGCCCACGCGCAGCCGCTCTTCGGCGAGCTGGATCGTCTCCTCGTCCGCCGCGCCGACGGCCAGACCCGCACGCTCGGTCACGCCAGGGCCGGTGGTGCCGGCCGTCGTCGATCCCGTGCCGCCCAGCAGGCCCGTTTTCGTCGCCGCAGCCGAGGTGGCGGCGCCGCCCGCCGTCGCCGATGTTCCGTAACCCGCGGCATAGCTTTCGTTGTGTCCCGTCCAGCCTTCCTTGCGCCACTCGGCCTCGCGCTCGTTCATGTCGACCGCGCCCTCGTGGTCGAGGATGTGGAGCACACGGTCATAGTGCGCCTCGCTGGTGTGGACCGTCAGCAGGTAGCCGCCGCGCTGCAGACCTTCGGCATAGGCGTGCTTGTCTTCTTCCGGCGCAAAGACGTTCTTCAACGAACCCCAGAAGCCTTCGTTTGTTGTGCCAACGGTGCTCCGCTGTCCGGTGTAGCCGGTCGAGCCCTGGCCTTCGGTGATGGAAACGGTGTCCTCGCCGAGGCCGAGGGCGAGCACCTCGACCTTGGCTTTCTCCGCCGCCGCCTTCGTGTCGAAAAAGGCGGTGACGACGTGGTCATGCTGCGTGTCGGATGTCATGCTCATGCGTTGGGCTCCCTGAATGTCGGATCGGAAATATCCGACGTTTGTCCGGCGTCGTGGCGTTCCACGACCGCCCGCTGCCGGCGGAGCGGGACGGTTGTCTCGACCTCGTCGCTGCGGGAAATCCGGCGAATGCGGACCTCTTCCTTCAGCACGAGACGTTTCTCGACCACGATGACCTCCTCGAGGACGGGGATGATCGTGGTGTCGCCTTCGGTGCGGACCGCCGGCGCGACGGTGACCTCGCGGTCGATCGGCACGCGGGTGATATCGATCGTCTCGCCCCGCAGCGTTGACCTGACGATTTCCTCGACGGTGTCTGTGACGGTGCGTACATCGACCCGGCCGGTGATCACCCCGCGCGTGCTGATCCGCGCCTCTTCGGCGGCGAGTTGCAGCGTGTCGCGACCCTGTTCCTCGCCGCGAGCGCTCGACCCTTCGGCATGGGAAACCGCGCCAGTCGCAGGGGACGGTGCCACGCCGGCCATCAGGTCTGAACGGCGCGCTGCGTGCCGATCACCCGGCATTCGATCGCCACGATGCCGCCAAGTGCGAGGGCGATGGCACCCAGCAGAGAGGCTCGCTGGTGCACGTGCTTCGGGCCGCCGAGCGCCGTTGCCGATACGGGAAGACCCGTGCGGTCACTGCAATACTGTGCCATCGCAATAAAATCCTGGCCGCCCGAGGATCCCTGGGCCGCCATGAGATGGTTAACACAACGGCCCGATCTATGACGCGAAAGTACTAGCGTCCTGACGCTGAAGACCTATCGGCGCTCGTGGACATGGTTCACGATGCCGCAATGGCGTGCCCAGGCCACCGCCTGGGCGCGCTTGTTGACGCCGGTCTTGCGATAGATCGCCCGGACATGGTTCTTTACTGTGTGAAAAGACAGCTGCAGCGTTCCCGCGATCGCCTTGTCGGTGGCGCCGCGCGCGATCAGCGCCAGCACCTGCCGCTCGCGTTGCGACAGATCGGCAGCGTCGAGGAGGTCGTCCCTCCCTTCCTCGATGTCGGCGAAGCTGTTGATCTTGGCGACGATCTTCTGGCCCAGCCAGGAGGCGTCCTGCATCACCGCCTCCACCGCGGCGACGAGTTGCGTGTCCGAGCGGCGATGCGCCGTGACGTTCTGGATCACGGTAAGAACGCAGCGCTCGTCGAGGATGGTCACCCCCTCCGACGACAGCAGGCAGTCGAGCGTCCTGCCATCCCTGGTGCGCAATCTCGCCTCATGGGAGCGGATGCTCCCGGTCTGGTCGAGCTGGCTTTCGACGATGCGGCGTGTGTCTTCGTCCGCCCAGATCGCCAGTTCGGCCTTGTTGCGGCCAACGGAGCCCGAGCGCTCGTGCCCGAACTCGCCCGCGAAGGCGTCGTTGGCGTCAAGGATGCGGTGCTCCTTGAGGGAAGAGATCAGCATCGGCACCGGCGACAGACGGAAGGCGATGGCGAAGCGCTCCTCGCTCTGCCGCATCGCCGTCTCGGCCCTGTGCCGAGGCTCCAGATCCATGAAGGTGAACAGCAGGCAGGCATTGTGCCCGATCTCGATCGGCTGACCGGCGACGATCACCAGCTTACCGCCACCGCCCGGCAGGCGCAGCCGCGCCTCGGTCTGCGGGATCATCCGCCCCTCGCTCATGAGGCCGATCGCGTGCTCGCGGGTCTTCGCGCCTGCGAGCACATCGAGATCGTAGATCGACCGACCGATCACCATCTCGCGGGTGTAGCCGGTCATTTCGAGGAAACCGTCGTTGACCTTGATGTAGCGATGGTCAAGAAGCCGGCAGATCAGCGCCGGGGCGGGATTGGCGGCAAAAGCGCGCTCGAAGCGCGCCTCGGCGTCGAACTCCTCCGTGACGTCGCTGAGGATCAGGACGCAGAAAGCCGGAGAGTCCTGCGCGGCCGCGCTCACGAAGGCCCGCCCGCCCAGTGTGCCAGGGCGGCGATAGGTGGGCGGCCCCGACCACTCGCCCCCCCACGACATGTGTCCAGTGCCGGATATCGTTGCGCTTCGACACCTCCAGCACCACGTCTCGGATCGTCTCGCCGGCGAGAAGGCGCCGGCCGGGGTACTCCTCCGGGGCCAAGGTGTGCCCGTTGCGGTAACGCAGCGTGAAACGGGCCTGATAGGCGGCGAGATCGGTGCCGAGGTCATCAAGATGTTCGGTACCATGCATCGCCAGCGCCGTTGCATTGGCGTAGGACAGCGCTCCGTCGGCTTCGACCACGATGATGCCGTCGTCCAGCTCGGCAATGATGCGGAGTAGCTGTGCGCGATCGGCGCGGCCGGTCAGTGACCCTGACGTCATCCGCAATCGCCTATCCTGCCCGGCAACGTCGCAAACTGCCCGCAGCTCGCATATGGTATCATATCAGCTAGGCTTGCGATCAGCCAACTCAGGTGGCTCAACAAATGTCTATCCCATGATCGCCCGGTCTCCGTCGGATCGCGCGTGCCGGCTTGCCGTGATTACGGCCACCCATCCGCAGCGCACCATATGGCGAATTACCCCTTCGCTCCTTGAAGCCGGCGCTGGTTTGCCGTCCTACAACCCGGACATCAGCCCGATCGAGATGGCCTTTGCCAAATGGAAGGCGCGGCTGCGGGCGGCCGGCGCCCGCAGCTTTGACGCCATGCGGCGCGCCATCGGCAGCATCTGCGGCCTATTCAGCCCGCACGATGTCTGTCGCCAAGGCGTCCCGCGAGGGGTTAGGCGTTCTCGGCCAAGCATTCGAGCCACATGATGCGGGTGAGAAGGTGAGGGCCGGGCAACGCCACCTTGATCGGCTTGTCGGTCAGCGTCCGCAGAAAGCGTACCTCGTGCGCGACCAGCGGTTTGGAGCGCCGGGCCCGTAGACCACGGGATGGCGCACGTCGGACGCGGGAACGTCGAGCGCGCGCAGTTCCGCCTCGAAATGCCCGGGGTCGTCGACCAGCGGCAGGACGTCGATCAGCGGGATCAGTTCGCAATTGTCGAGGCGCGCGCCGACGAGGCTCGCATAGCTGTCGCGGCGCTGTTCTCCGTCGGCGATCACATCGACGCCGGTCGCGAGTTGCGCCGCCACCGCGAGACGCACCGCATCGTCGGCGGTCGCCTGGAACTCGGCATCGTCCAGGCGGCCTTCCAGGTGCTCGTGCAACGCCGCCGTCATCCAGCGCGGGCGGGGCCAGCTGCCGATGCCGGTCACGGCCAGCGCCGGGGACCGGCGGCGCCGACACCGGCGCAGGCGACGTGTCCGGAATGACCTCGGGAACGGTGCGCTCGCGCAACGACAGCTCGCGCCGGCGCAGCGAAGCCGGCGCCGCGGCCTTGTGCTCCGACACCTCGTCCTTGCAGACGAGGAAACGGCGCTGCCGCTCCTTCTTCGTGAAGGAGACGAGCTCGTTGCCGGTCAGGCGGCACCAGGCCGGTAGATCTTCGTCAAGCCCGCCATGATCGCCTCCTGCTCCGGCGCATCGCTGTAAACCGTTCAGCTTGAGTCAGGCCTTCTCGGATGGGATTCCAGGAACGCGCCTTCATCTTCCCGACAGCCAGGCCCGGCTGCTCGATGGCACGGTAGCTGCCGTGGTCGGCCGCGACGAAACCGATGTAGCGGTTCGGCAGCAAGGTCTTTGCCTGTTCCCGCGTGACCGCGAGCATGGTTGCGCGCACCCTGGCGCTGAAGGTAGCCGGCGCATCCGGCCTCACCATGATGACGTCGTTGGGCAGCGGGTCCGAACTGCCAGAAGGTGCTGGGATCGATGTGCCAGACCGATCTGGCGAGATAGGTCGGGATCAGCGCTCGCCTTCCGCCGCGAGCAAAGCATTGCATGTGAAGATGCCAGCTACTTCCACACGGAACGGCTTTGGCAGGCCTTGCAAGCGGAGTTGGACCGTCGGCGCCGCGGTGCGCCCGACACGCGCGATGATGCGGATCGGCATGGTACGGTGGGCGCCGTGGCTCGGAACGATGCCGGCAACTTGGCCGCAGCAACGTCGACGGGTGGACCCACGGCGAAACTGCCGGGCAGGATAGGCGACACGTCCGTGATCGGCGCCGGGACCTGCGCCGAGAACAAGTGCTGCGCCGTTTCCGCCACCGGCACGGGCGAGGTTTTCATCGGCTATGCCGCCGCCCACGAAGTCGCTGCAGGGATGAGGTTGGGCGGCCAGACACTTCGGCAGGCTACCGAAGATGTCGTTGCCGGTTTGGCACGACGTGGCGGCGATGGTGGATTGAATGCGGTGGCCGCGGACGGCTCCGTCGCGCTGTCGTTCAACTGCGCCGGCATGTATCGCGGGATCATCGGACCTGATGGGGTCGCCCGCACCGCGATCTACGATGGTGAGCCCAGCGCCCTGTAGCGGCGTGCCGTCCCTTGCGGCAGGTTCGTGAGAGTTCACCCTAGCTTTGCGGGTGCGCTTCAACGCGGCTCCCTGCCCCCCGTTCGTCAATTGCTTGGGCAGGCGGTCGGACGCTCGCCCAAGGTATAGGTCGGAGCCGGACTCCTGCGCCGCTCTACATGCCGGGCCGTCCGCACATGTGAGCTTTCATCTGGCCGCTCAGCGCGGCGTGCCGGACGACCGACAAGTGTGCCGCTCGTCGATCCATGGAGCACCTGCCTTCGATCGACGAGTCGGTTCGCTCAGGCCTTGCGGAACTGGTCAGGGCCGGCGCCTCGCAGATTGCGAACACGCGCCACCACTGGCTTCTTGTCCCCCGCGAGTTCCTTTGCCCGCGCAATCGCTTCCGTTTGCGTCGGTTTGACTGCGCTGGCGCGCTTTGCACCCTCACGCTTGACCGAGAACCCGCCGCCGTTGTGCGGCTCGACGTAGATGTTGCCCGACTTCTTCATGACGTTACTCCCGCATGGGAGCACTAGAGTATATAGCATCGGCGCTGATCTTCAAGATCGCGAAGGGCATCCTGGACCACCTTGGTCCGCCGCCGGGCGATCTGACGCTGGAACATCGCTTCGAGCGTGAGGTCGGCCCGCGACCGCTACTTCATCTATGCTCCGCCTTCGCCTCCGAGGCGCCCGGCATCTTCGACGTGGTGTGCGAAGGCGTCGCGCTGGCTGTGCGTGTCGCCGCTTGGCTGCACGTCTCGAAGATGATGCGACGCTCCATGGATGGAAAGTACATCATGTGACACTCGGAGCTCGATCGAGCCAGTTGACATCGCAGCCGGCGCGATCGGAGAACAGCTTGGCACCCGATCGTCGATGGAGAACGCGATGGGATCGGCGGACAGATCGTTCGTCGACGGACAGTCCTTCGCCTCGTTCGCCGACAGGCCTGCGCGTCGCCTTCCCGGCCATGACGCATAATGGTCCGTTTCAGGTTGACGGCGGTTGCGGTGCGATGAACCCTTGTGTTGGCCCTGGTTCGCTGTCTGCGCGGCAAGCCGAGACGTCCTTGAATGGAATCAAATCTTCGCGCAGCGTTCGCAAGGAAATACTTTTCCTCGGCTCCGGTGACCACCTTGCGAACGAGAACCAGTCTCGACGTTCTCAACTTCGCGCTTGCCGGAGCGCGCGAAGGCTTCGGCCCCTTTCTCGGTGTCTATCTTCAGGCGAAAGGGTTCGACCCGGCTGCGACAGGGTTGGCAATGTCACTTGCAGGGGTCAGCGGCCTGCTGGCGACGACACCGATCGGCAATCTTGTCGACAAGGTCGAAATCAAACGAGCGCTGCTCGTGGCGTCTGCGCTCGCCATCACGCTCGGGGCGATCATCATCGTCATCAGCCGGAAGATCTGGCTTATCGGCGCTGCCCAGCCTCTCATCGGCGTCGGCGACACGAGCGTGGCGCCACTCCTTGCCGCAATAACGCTCGGCATCGTCGCACCGGAACTCTTCGCCGCGCGCGTGTCGCGCGACGAAGCGTTCAACCACGCGGGCAATGCGGTCAACGCAGGTTTGCCCGCGGTCCTGGGGTACACCCTCGGTCTCGGCTACGTGGCGGTTGCGATCGTCGCGATGGCGGTCGCATCGAGCGCGGTCGTGGCATGGATCAACCCCGCCAAGATCGACCATGCGCGCGCCCGCAGCGGCGAAGCCGACGAACGCACAACGATACGTGCCCTGTTCGAAATACCGGGCCTGCTGTTGCTTGCGGGAACGGTGATGCTGTTCGAAACCGCCAGCGGCGCGCTGCTGCCGTTTCTCGCCCAGGCTCGCACGGCAGCGGGGAGCGATCCGAGCATCACCACCGGCATCATGACCGTTACCGCTCAGGTCACGATGGACGGAGGTGCTTTGCTGGCCGCGAAACTTGCCCAGCGCATCGGCTACGCTCGCGTGAAGGCGATCGCCCTCGCTCTGGCCGCTTTGCGGGGTTTCATTGCCGCGCACGCGAACTCCTGGACAACCGTCATCGCCGTCGAAGTCCTGGAAGGGGCAGCGATGCGATTGAGCGGCGTCGCAATCCCCTCGCTTGCGGCAAGCGTCATGCGCGGGACCGGCCGATCAAGCGTCGGCTTGGCGGCGGTTCTCGCCGCATTCGGAGCCGGAGCTGCGCTCAGCCCCCTTGTCGCGGGCATCATGGCGCGGCACTTCAGCTTCGCGACATCGTTCCTTTGCCTCGCGTCACTCGCCTGCGTGGCCTTGGTAATCTGGATGGTCGGAAGCAGGCATGTCGGCGGCGCAGCGTTCGCTGACGTCGTCCCAAGCAAGCCCGCTGCTTCCTCGCTCGAGACGCATGAACGAATCGGTCAAACAGCCTGACCGGGCGAGAGTGGTTACGTTCGCGCACCATCCAGGAAGTCCAAAACCGTCGCGCACAGCGTCTGGATATCCTCGCCGCTGAGAGCTTTGGGATCGGATTTGCCCTTCGCCGCCAGCTCTCGAACGCGTTTGTGAGTCTGATCGTCGACCACCTGAGCATCGACCAGGCTGTTCGACAGGGCCGTCGCGGGAGTCTCAACCATGCGTTCTCTCCTGTGTCGAATGAGTCATCTTCCTCCAACGTTGGTCACTTGCGCAGGAGAAACCAAAGGCGAAGCGCTTGAGAAAACGTAGTCAGTCATCTCTGTACGCCACCCTCGCAGGCATGGCACCGACGATATGGGACGATCCTGCCATCGATCGATGTGCAGGGAACGCATGCTGCTTAAGGCAGATTCCAGGTGAGATGACAACAAACCAGTTGATCTTCCCAAAACAATTTTTGATCGCTTCGATGATATCGCTGCGCAGCAGGTGAATGCTTGGACCGCCAGCGGCTCGCACGCAACCGCAGGCAACTCTCAGCTCTCGAAACATGCGCAGCGCCATCACGTCGCAGTTAAAGCGGCAACGGTTCGCGATACCGACTTGGTGCCGCCACCTTGCCGTATCGACGACCACTCCTCGCCGGGCTCATCCATGCAGGCTCGATCGGGAAGCGCTTCGAGATCGGTTTCGTCAGCGAAGATAAATGGTCCCGGAAGCTTGGGAACATTGATATTTGTTGTAGATACTACAGTCTGCCTGTCGTACTCTGAGTATGATAATCCCAAGTGAGGCAGCAGCGCACGTTGATGCGACCTCTGCCGTCTGGCTGCAAACCTCCTCATGCACCGCCGTAGCAAAATGCCCGCCGCCGTCGCTTGGGGCAGGGCCTACAGCGTTTGACAAGCAAGTTGGCCTCGGTTGAATAGACCGTCTTGAGGCATCGGACCGCGATGAACGGTTCCTATGTGCAACCGCGATGTACGGGCAATTTCCGAACGAAATGGATCGAGCGATGCTGCTCGTATGACGGGGAACGAAGCTGTTCGAAAGCGAAAAAAGGATGTCGCGTTGCCATCACGTTTCGGACGTGAACAACGGTGCCGTCACCGATCATGGATACGAAGCAACCTATGTCGTGCGCTGTCCCGTTCCACGAGCGTCAGTCAGGTAGCGCCGGGCCGCGGAGATCGTGTCCGCGCCTGCTGAGATCAGCACAGCTTCGCTCGCTGACGACCTGACAAGACGGGCCGAAAGCTTAACCGGCGTCATGATGTCCCCGCGGAAGCGGGCAAGGCTGGCCACATGCTTCATCGCCGGACGCAGATGATGTCGGCTTCTTGGAACCAGGTTTGGCAGGACCTTGCCATGGGTCGAACCAGCAACTTTCTGATTTGAAGCCGTCCAATGTTGGCTTGGGAGCTCTCACGTTGCTTGACCCTGCGTTCGACTGTTCAGCCTCATGGGTAAAGCCGGTCTCCCTTGTCCCTTTCGACATCGTCGTCGCGATCCCTGCAAAGGACGAAGCCGCGCACATCGCGCAATGCTTAGATGCCTTGGCGGCTCAAATGCTGACGATGGAGTCACGCCGCTGAACGATTTCGAGGTGCTGCTGCTCATCAACAACTCGCGCGATGCAACGCGTGGGATTGCCCAGCGCATGATCCCAATCACGCCCTTCCGTTTGTCGATCCTGACACTCGAACTTCCGCCGGCTCAAGCGAATGCCGGTGGCGCTCGACGTGCCGGCATGGAAGAGGCGGCTGCCCGGCTCACGATGCGGGCGCGGCCGGGACTGATCCTCACGACCGATGCCGACACCCGCGTGTCCAGGGATTGGATTGCCAACACGGTGGCCGCCTTTGCGGATGGAGCTGATGCCGTTGCCGGCCAAGTCTCGCTTGCTCCCGAAGACGAGCTGTTGCTGCCTAAATCATTGCGTCAAAGGGGAGCCCTCGAGGCCCGGTATGAACGCCTGGTCTGCGAGCTTTACGCGCGCTACGCCCCGCAACGTCACGATCCCTCGCCCCGGCACGCGATGGAGTCAGGCGCGACATTGGCGGTCACGCTCAAGGCCTACCGCCAGATCGGAGGGTGCCCCAAGCTTCCGCTGGGGGAGGACAAGGCTCTGGTCGCAGCCCTTCAGCTGCATAAGTTGAAGGTTCGGCACTCCGTCGCGGTTCGGGTCGCAACGTCAGGACGCCTCGTTGGCCGTGCGGTTGGCGGATGTGCGGATACGATGCGCGCTCGCATTGATGCTCCGCAGACGGAATGCGATGACACCCTGGAACCTGCCGTCGACATCGTCAGGCGGCTGCTTCGAACGCGCTCGCACATTCGCCCGCTGGTGAACACCAGGCGCTTGCGCCCGAGCCAGCTACGGGTGCAGATCATCATCGCGAGACTGCTGCTGCTGTTCGCGCGCTTTCAAATATGGGAACAGGTATCGCCCTCCAGGACAAGCATCCAATCGGCCGGATCTCCTGAGGGGGTCAGCGCTGATCGGTTCGGTCGGCGGTCGGGATAACCCTGTATTCGCAATCGGATGTACCGCTGCTGATCGGTGGGCTGGCGGGACCACTCGGGATCGCAGTTCTGATTCGCCATCGAAGACAGGTCTTTGCCGGCTAGAGCACCGGACCCGAAATCGGATCCGGTTCGATGCTCTAAGTCGCTGTGCCGCATCGGATTTGTCCGAAAACCGCTGCGCACTTTTCGGTCCGATGCTCTAGCGCTTCAATCTGCGCGCCCATGCAAACGGCAATGCTCGAGGTAGGCGCCCTCGTGACGCGTGAGCAATCCGAGAACGGTTGACCAAAGCCAGTTCGGGGCCGCCAAGTTGGAAGGATGTCGCGATCTGAGATCGCTCGTCCAGGTGTGGCGATCATCCGCCGCCATCTGTCGCCCATGGGCCTTGCCAACGATCCCGGCCAGGTAGCGAGCGGCGGTGACCGCCTCGCTACGCGTGAACTGCTCCATTTCCAGCTTGAGATCCTCGGGCATCAGTTCTCGGATGATGACCGGACGGTCCATGATCGTGCCTGACGCCATTCGGTCGCCGAGGTTGGGGGAAAGCGCGCGAGCGCCGGCAACGATGCGCTCGGCATGGTTTCCCGGCACCTCCTGGCCCGGCGCGGCCGGCGCGGCCGGCGCGGCGGACGGGCCCGCTTCCTTGATGTCGACCAGCGAGAGCTTGTCCTTGCGCTCGCCCGTCAAATGCACGAGTGCCGCATAGCGGAGCTTGCCGAGCGAGCTGCATCCCTTCATCCAATAGGCGGCATCGATGAGTTCCACCTTGGCGCGCTCCGTGCGCTTGTTCAGGGTCAGGATCAGGCGTTTCACGGGAGAACTGTCCAGCAGCACGCCGAGCGACCACTTCTCCTCGTCGCTCAGCTCCCAGAATTTCTTGCCGAGCGGAATGGTCGGGCGGACGTCGCCCAGTCTCTCGTTCGCCAGATGCCGCCAGTTCCGGCCGAGCGCGGCGCGCCGCACGGTGGTGACCGTTGCCGGCTCCCTCGCCGTCTCCTCGTGGTCCAGCGAGTCGAGCCCCGCCTCGTAGCCCTCGATCATGCTTTCCACGATCCGGGCGGTCGTGCTGCCGGGCAGGTTGGAGCTTCGCGCGGCACTTGCCAGGGAGAGCGCGAGGCGCACGATGTCGTGCGCGGGATTGCCGTATGTCGTCTGATCGAGATCGCGGATTTGCACGGCGATGTTGCCGACTCGATCCGCGATTGGTCCGAGGTTGCCGACATGGCAATCGCCGCAGATCCAGACCGAGGGTCCTTCGGGGAGCGCCGGCATCTCGGCCAGCCATGCGTAATGCTGCACTGTGTTCCCGCGCACGAAGGCGTGCGCCGATTCGGACATCTTCCGCGCGCGACGTTCTTCCAACGTCGACGATCTGCTGACCAAGCTGCTCATCGTGATCCTGAGTCGGTTGCCACGTTCAATAGCTCCGAAACAACGGGAGCGCTTGTGGCAAAAAGGTCCGGTCGCGGTGCACGCTGTCGCCGCAGATATCATTTGCACCCGAGAGCATCAGGGGAATAATCGCCTCTCCCGGCGGACCAGTGGCTGTCGAACCGCGTCGCCGAAATCTACGAGGCGATCACCGACGCGGCAAGGAATGCCTGGGACGGGCTCGCTCAACAGCCGGCAACACTATTCCCATCTTGATGCGAGAGCGGCCCCAGGACGGCCCGGCGCGTGGCCGCCCCGTTCGGGGTGTCTCGCCTCACCATGCTTTCTTCCCTGCTCTTGTTCTCAGAAGGAAGGTGCGACCGATCGTGCGTTGCGACCGCATCGGTCGCGCTGCGAAAACGACGGTGGCACGGCAGGCGATGCAAGCCGGCACGGCACGCTCGCCGATCATATTGCGAGATCGAGCCGTTCTCCAGAACATGGTGGTTTGAACGGTCGCGTAGCGCGACACCAGTTGCAGCCAAGCGCGGAGCGCCCATGACCGACCAGCCTGCCATCGCGCGTCCCGCGGCGACGCGCACGACATTTTTCTCCGGCCCCGCTCGCGGCCTCGGCCGCGTGCTGCCCGGCCTCGCGCTCTGCGTCGGGGTCACCGGCATCGCCCTTGTGCTGCAGCGCGTCGAGGAGCACCTCGTCGGCCAGCCCTACATCGAGGCGCTGGTGCTGGCGATCCTGCTCGGCGTCGCCCTGCGCACCGCCTGGACGCCGTCGGCGCTCTTCCGGCCCGGCATCGACATGTCGGCCAAGCTGCTCCTTGAAGTCGCCGTGATGCTGCTCGGCGCCTCGGTGTCGGTGCAGGCGGTGGTGGCGATCGGGCCGGCGATGATCGGCGGCATCGCCGGCGTGGTGGTGGTCGCCATCGCCGCGAGCTTCGTCATCTGCCGCCTCTTCGGGCTGCGAACCCGCATGGCGATCCTGATCGCTTGCGGCAACTCGATCTGCGGCAACTCCGCCATCGCCGCCGTGGCCCCGGTGATCGGCGCCGACGGCGACGACGTCGCCTCGTCGATCGCCTTCACCGCCGTGCTCGGCGTCGTGGTGGTTCTGACCCTGCCGCTGCTGGTGCCGGTGCTGGGCATGAGCATACCGCAATATGGCGCGCTCGCCGGCCTCACCGTCTACGCCGTGCCGCAGGTGCTCGCCGCGACGCTGCCGATCGGCGCGCTGGCCAACCAGGTCGGCACCGTGGTCAAGCTGGTGCGCGTGCTGATGCTCGGGCCGGTGGTGCTGCTGATGTCGCTGCTCGCCGCCAGACTGCGCGACGAGGACAATGAGGCGGCGCCCGCCGTCTCCGCCGGCGACCGTCCCCGCCGCGGGCGGCCCGCCCTGCACGAGCTGGTGCCGTGGTTCATCGTCGGCTTCGTCACCGTGGCGCTCGCCCGCACCTTCGGCCTGATCCCGTTGGGCTGGCTGCGCCCTCTCGCCTTCGCGGCGACGCAGCTGACGATCGTCTCGATGGCGGCGCTCGGCCTCGGCGTCGACGTGCGCTCTGTCGCCCGCGCCGGCGGACGCGTCACCGCCGCCGTGTCGCTGTCGCTCGTCGTCCTCGGCACCATCAGCCTCGGGCTGATCTACGCCCTCCATGTCGCCTGAGCCGGCAAGCAGCCGGAAGGGGAGCACGATGCCGGAGCCGTTTCGCAAACATCCCGAACTGATCGTCCACGGCAGCGCGCAGTCCAACGCCGAGCCGCCGGCTGAACCGCGCAAGCACTTTTTGACCATGCAGCACCTGTTTGATGTCCGCTCGCACGGCGACATCCCCCGAGCTCGACGACGCCGCCCATCGCGGCGTCGTAACAGGGCGAAGTGCTCGGCCGCTCGCCCTGTCGCTGGACGAGGTCAGGCACCTGCCGCCGTGCGCCCCGTTCCGGCGACCCCTGGGCGATGGACGCCATCGGCTGCGCCGACCGGACCGACACCTGCCTTGCCGGCGTCCTCGCAACGACCGGCGGCAAGGCGGGAACGCGCACCAGGTCGCCTTCGCGGCGGCCGACGTTTGCGCGCCGGATGAGGGCGGCGCCTTCGCTTATCGGGCTCGCCACGGCGGCATCCCGCCAACTTGAATGGGATCAGCGTTGTGGGACTGGATCAGATGCTCCGCGTTGATCCAAGCGAGCGTAAGCTGCAGCTGTTCTGCCAATGTCTCAGACACCGCGAGGGGGAAGATGGACGACAAGAAACGACGTCGGCCGCTCGGCGCAATCGATGCCGCCGAAGCCGTGTTTCGCCCGCAGCCGGCTAAAGCACCTGAGGCAGCCAAGCCAACCGCCATTCCGGGCGCGCGTGAACTGGTGTCGTTGCGGATCGACCAGGACGTGCTTGCCGTCTTCCAGGAGGAAGGTCCGGGTTGGCAGGACCGCATCAATCAAGCGCTGCGCACGGTCGCCGGCCTCGCCCAAAGCTTCGAATCCTAAATCGGGTGCGGCTCAATTCTCCGAACTATTGTGCCGCATCAAATTCATCGGAAAACCGCCGCGCACGGTTCGGTCCAACGCTTCACCGCAGCAGCGTCGGCGTGCTCGGAATGCCATCGTGGCGATGATGCCGTTCATCGGGGAGCATCGGCATCATCCCCGCCGCCGGCAACTCGCTCGAGGACGGCGGCAATGGTGTCGAGCGGCGACGCGTCGCCGACGGAGATCGCCCACGAGCCGGTGATAGCCAGCCGGTGCGGCAGTCGCGAAGGAGGAAATGCCGGCGCTTTCGCCTGAGCGCTGCTTGGGCACTGCGAGCGGCACTTCCTCGGATGACCGCAGATACGGTGACCGACGCTGCAATGCGCTCAACAGCCGTTGAGCAGCTACGCTGCCGCGCGGTCGCGGCGCCCTCACCTCGGAAAGTTCGGCGACCAGCTTCAGTTTCGCAAGCCGGTGCGTGCCCTTCATCGATGCGCAGGGCAGGATCTTCCGATTACAAACCAAGCGTTGCCTGCTCAGCATGCGAACGATGTATCCATGGACGGGGCGCAAGGTCTGGTATGACGACCAGCGGCAGGTGCACCAAAGTTCCCGGCCGGCGACGAGGCCATCAGCTTCGCCTTCATAGTGGGAAGCCCGCAAAAGTCGGAGGACGGTCACTCCCGCGAGGCGACGCAGGAAGGGGTGACGATCCCGTCTTTCTTCGGGGTCGCAGCATGACGATAGGCGATGCTTCACTCAAGCTACGTTGTGGACTTAACAGCGATCTATCCCCGGCCGAACTTGCGTTCAGCGCTTCGGTCAGGCACCTCGCCAACGAGCAGTGTCAAAGCGAGCGACATTGCCGCTGGATGGCCGACGCTTTCGGCTACGTTCGCCAGCGCACAACGCAAGCGGTATGTCCAGGGTCTGTTCGTTCAGGAAGTGAAGGCGGATAATGGACGAGTTTTACCCTGGAACTGTTGGATAACGTCGAGGTAGGCTTGCACCGCGACATCGCAGAGGAGTTGTAGGAGCCTGATAGAAGTTCATGCCACAAAGATAACTGAGGTGCCAAGCCCGATCGCCTGGAAAATGGAGCCGGTATTGACTTACATTATTCGCCTCAAGCCTTTGATGTCCGAGCCTCGAGCAGGCGGAAATCGATAAAGTATGGCGACATTCGCTCCACTCACCCGAGAGTGCATTCTCCAACCATCGAGGACGACATAAAGAGTCTGAAAGAAGACTGAAATAAATCAGATAGTCTCGACCAGCTGGAACGCCATCCCCGTTGTGACTGGCGGCGTTTCCCAGCCGATCAATACCGAAACACTAAAGCGCAACCAAGCAAAAACAACAAGCTACGACCCGTTCTATGACATGCATGCGATTTATCACGAACCCTGGATGGCTCAATTAACATGAAAGTCGCATGGATTGTTCATGTCTTACCTATTTGGCATTGATGAGATCCTTCTTCTTATCGGCGTCTGACGCCGTGAATGAACCTCCGCCAGCGTTGCTCATGCCGCCAACAGTGCCGGGCGATGAGGGACGAGCACCAGGAGCAGACGCTTTGGCTGCAGCGGGATCAACATTCGAAGATCTGTCCGTCTGCTGCGGTGCCTCGTTAGCTGCATGGAGAGCAACGGGATGCACGAGTGTGGCTGCAGTGAAGATAAGATATGCTGCTTTCTTCATTTCACGACTCCATTGTGCTCAGTCAATCGGGGCTGTTCGGGCAACGATAGCATCGTGTAACCGTAGACGGCAGCGAAGGCGAAGACCATGAGCGCAACCGAGATACCAAGAACATAAGGCATTCTGCCCTTGCTTTCTCCTTGGCGGGCTTCCGTTGTATTTCTTTGTCGTCCCATAATTCCCGTCCAAACAGCTCCGTGCTGCAAGAATGCAAGCTTGTATCAATCGGAAAGGTTCCGCGACATCTTCGCTTACGATCCCGCTCAGGTAAGGCGGGACGCGAACCGACACGATCGGATGGGGCGAAGGGCCGACCGCCATGAACCAGGATTTGTTGCTTTCGACCTTTATTCCTTCACCGCGCGCGCGAGGAATAAGCCAAGATTACTCCGGTCAGCTTTGGCCGGAGATCGGCCTGATGGCGGTACGCTCGATCGTACCAATCAAGATCGCGTGACTCATCCCAAAAACAGACGTTTGGCAGCGCAGTGTCGCCCGGGGCCGATGTGTGATTATCCATCGTGTTCAGATGACACTTTCGCCGTCGTAGACGTTCCTGCTTCGGCAAGAAGAGGTCCTTAAGAACAGTCGAACATGAGCTTGCGAGGCCGAGACATGGGACCGACGTAAGTCCGTGCGCTGAGACATCCTTACTTGATATCATTGAGGCCTTTGAGGTGATCCGGAGTGTTTCCCCCCCTCACCGCCGTATGGGCGGACGATCCACCCTCAACGATATTTTTCGCTGCATCCATATTGCGACCGCTTCTCAAACTGCGTAGGTAAACAAAACCGACGATCAGGAGTACGATACCGAACGTCGAAATCGCGAGAACACCGACCAAATTGTCCATGATTTTGCTCCATTGCCGA